>NZ_CP009283.1:4227500-4537500 GCF_000758625.1 Paenibacillus sp. FSL R7-0273 | reverse complement strand
GCAATACACGACAGATGAAAATGATTTCAGAACGAGGTTGTCGGCCTGGTAGCGGCGCTGATTATTATTAGGCATGTAGAATCATAAGTCACAGAAAAGGAAACCGTTTGCAATTATAATGTAAGCGTTATCTAAATGCTGCTATACATTATTGCGCAAATGGAGGAATAGGACTTGAGCTTACCCAAAGTTTCCTTTAACCTGCTTGTGTTTATGGGGCTGTGCATTCAGTACACTTTAATGCATCTTTTTTCGGCCGGGGAGATTATCGCGATTTCAACCGCGGAGCTGGTCATTTATATGCTGTTCACTTTTGCCGGGCTGGGCACCTTTTTCTCCCGCAGAAGACGTGCTCTGGCGGAGCAGGGCTGCGGATCGGTAGGACTCTTTTTCACCGTGCTGTGGACAGTTTCCCTGTGCTCCCAATTCCGTAAAGAATCTTATCCGGAGGCGCTCACGCTGATCAATTCGTTTGGTGTATCTGCGGCCGGTCTGGTGCTGCTGACAGAGATTATTGTGCTGTTCAAGGTTTAGTGTGTATGTACATAAGCTCCTGCTGCTAATGGCGGGGGCTTTTTCGTGTTTTTTGCACAAGGCCTCTATTGTCTAAGAGCAAGAATCACCGTTTCATTGCTTAATCTCTTCTTCAACATATGCTGAACTACGGCACACAGTATAGTAAGCAATAGCAGGCTTGAACCGATGGTCCAGGTAATCGAGCTGTGGCCGGGAACCCATCCCAGCTTGTTAATGAGCGTTCCGGTCAGCGTTGCTCCAAATACGAACAGCACAGAACCAACAGACAAGGCGGTGCGAATCCGCTCCGGCGTTGTTGATAACATGGAAACCAGCGTCATTACACTCGTTACACTGCGGGTAAACAGCAGGAAAGTAATTGCGAAATAGACAAAGGCAGTGCTGAAATATACCTCCTGCAGTATCTCCTGCTTCATAATTGAAGCGTACCCCATAATGAGAATGTTCAGAAAGACAATGGGCCCTATACACAGCAAATGGGAGGATAGACTGTAGATCGAGGTTAGGCGATGAACATCCAGCTTATTGGCGAGGTAATATTCGCAGCGTCCGGTACTCTTTTCTGAGATGACAATCAGGCCAACCGTTAACATATTCAGCAGAAAATAGACCGATAGATTCAAGGTGAGCAGCGTATAGGCCACCGTAAATCCTGCTGAATCAGATTTGCCGTAGGATATCTGTATAACCGACTGAAGTGGAACGAGCAGTACAATAATAGCCATACTCAGATAAGAGGGACTACGCATTACATCTTTCAGGTTAAGCCGGTTAACCGGATGAAGATTCATGATCTAAGTTCCTCCAATGTGTCGAAAAATCGCTGTTCCAAATCTCCGTCAAAAGTCGCATTATTGATAACCGCAGCGTTACGCCCGTCTACCAGAATAGTAATCCAGTCACTGACCTTCTGGACCTCCGCCAGATCATGGGATGTGATGAGAATGGTTTTACCTTCGGCTTTTAGCCGCTGCAGTACGCTCCGCATGACCATTCTGGACTCCGGATCAACACCGGACGTTAATTCATCCAGTATCAGAATCTCCGTATTACGCAGTAATGTTATGAGCAGGGAAAGCTTCCGCTTCATCCCCTTGGAGTAGGTCGCAACCTTGCGGTCGAGCGCGGAGTCCAGCTGCAGCAGCCCGGCATATTGGAATACAGTGGATTCAACCTGCGCGGCGTCTGCTCCAAAATAAATCCCGAAATCCCGCAGATTGTTAAGGCCGGTCTTGGCCTCAAATAAGTAATCGTTCTCCAGAAGGACAGATACCGCCTGCTCATCCAAGCCGTAACGGATATCACCCTGGTCTAAAGGTAAAAGCCTGGTGATCAGGCGCAGGAGGGTGGTTTTGCCTGCACCGTTAGGACCGATAATGGAATAAATGCTGTTAAACGGGATGTGAAATGATACGTTTCTGATAATTTCCGTGCCGAGGAGAGCTTTACTGGCGCCATCTACGTTGATAGCGTATTTGCCGGCATGCGGGATATCTTGCTTGTATACCATTCTAGTGAGCTCCTATCACCTATAAATCATACTTGACTAGTGTGAATAATAGGTTTATAGTATGAAAAAAAGCTTGAAAAAAGAGAAAACTTTCCAAACAAGCAGTCAGTTACTCCGTTAAAGCACTAAAATAATAATTGTATACAATTATACAATTATATTTAATGAGTTCAAGTACATTTTCACATAGGGAGCATCAGAGGTATGGAGATACGATCACGAAGGCTGTCAAAGGATAATACCTACTATGCGTTGAAGCAAAAAATCATTAATAACGAGCTGGAGCCGGGTCAGGCGGTCAACGAAGAAAACCTGGCAGCAATGCTGGGGGTCAGCCGCACTCCCTTACGAGAAGCGATTCAGAGACTGGAGAACGAGGACTTTCTCGTCCGTCAGCCAAATGGAAGATTAAAGGTAGCTCCGTTATCGCTTAAAGAGGTTGAGGAGATTTTTCAGATCCGCAGCATGCTTGAAGGCCACATCGCCAGAAGCGCAGCGAAGAATGCAACCGATAAAGATATTCAGAAGCTGACCGTGATGATGACACAGATCAAGCAATCCTTTCAGCTCGGCGAGAAACAGAATTTTGTCTCCTACGGCTTTGAATTCCATGATTATCTGTCGGAAATAAGCGGGCTTATGACCTTTGAAAAGGTGCTGAACCAGCTTAGAGACCGCTCGCTCCGTTATTGCCGTTATGTCTCCCTGCACGGGGACTGGAATACGCAGGCGGATGAAGAGCATAACGACATCCTGCAGATGATTGCGGACAGAAATGAAGACGGTGCAGAGCAAGCGATGCGGGAGCATATTTTGAACAGTCTGGCTACGGCACTTGAGCGGATGAAAGGGGCGTTATGAACCTATGAATCTTACCTATAAGAATGATCACGAGCTGGAGGGCGAATTAATCGGGGTGCGGAGAAATCTGCACCGGGAGCCCGAGCTGGCCTATGAGGAGTTCAGAACAACAGAGAAGCTGCGGGCCTGGCTGACAGCTGCTCACATACATATTCTAGACCTGCCTTTAGCAACCGGACTGATTGCCGAAGTCGGACAAGGCGACGGGCCAATAGTTGCTATACGCTGTGATATTGATGCACTGCCGATTGAGGAGCAGACGGGCTTGCCTTATGCCTCTGAGATACCGGGAAAAATGCATGCCTGCGGCCATGACTTCCACACTGCAGTTATCTTGGGAGCTGCCCTGCTGCTGAAAGCCCGTGAGCATGAATTACCGGGACGGGTCAGAATCCTGTTCCAGCCGGCGGAAGAGACAGGCCACGGGGCGGAAAGTGTACTGGAATCCGGAGGTCTGAAGGACGTGGCTGCCATATTCGGACTGCATAATTCACCGGAGCTGCCTACAGGAACGTTTGGAACAAGGTCAGGACCACTGACAGCAGGCGTAGACCGGTTCGAGATTAAGGTGAAGGGTGTTGGCGCCCATGCCGCAACTCCGGAAAAAGGGGTGGACACCATTGTTACTGCTGCGCAGATCATTACCATGCTGCAGACGGTGGTAAGCCGCCAGAGCAGCGCGATCGAGCCGGTTGTGTTAAGCGTTACGAGAATTAACGGAGGGTTCACCTGGAACGTGATTCCGGAGCTGGTTGAGCTGGAAGGTACAGTACGGACCTACAATGAGGAGATCCGCCGTGAAATTCCGCTCCAGATGACGCGTATCATCGAAGGCATCGCGGGAGCAGCCGGTGCTGAGGCGAAATTGCTCTGGTATCCGGGGCCGCCGGCAACAGTGAACCATGCAGAATGGGCCGATTTTACGAAGCAGGCCGCCTCGGATGCAGGATATAAGGTAGAGGATATTCCGCTGCAGATGGGCGGAGAGGATTTCGCACTGTATTTACAGCAGATCCCGGGTGCGTTTGTAAATATCGGGGCTGGTCCGGGCTATGCGCTGCATCACCCGCAGTTTGATGTAGATGAGGCGGCAATCCTGCCGGCAGCTAAATATTTTGCAGCGTTGGCAGAACAGGCACTGCAGAAGCTGCAAGCATAAGGGGGAATGAACATGATTGAAATAAGAAATGTGCATAAAACATTCACCCGGAAAGGGATCGCGATCGATGCCCTGAAGGGAATCAGCCTGAAGGTTGAAAAGGGCGACATCTTCGGCGTAATCGGCTACAGCGGCGCCGGCAAAAGCACACTGATCCGCCTGGTCAATTACCTGGAGCGGCCAACCGAAGGCCAGGTGCTGGTTGACGGACATGATCTTGGAGCCTACAGCGTTAAGGAGCTGCGTGCAGCTAAGAAAAATATCGGCATGATCTTTCAGCATTTCAACCTGCTGGAATCAAAGAAGGTGTTCGATAACGTAGCGATCCCGCTTGTCCTGCTGAAAAAGAGCAAAGAGGAGATCCGCAAGCGGGTAACGGAGCTGCTGGCTTTCGTTGGACTAAGCGACAAGGCCGGAAGCTATCCGAATGAATTATCCGGCGGGCAGAAGCAGCGTGTCGGGATTGCCAGAGCGCTTGCCTCCAATCCGTCCATTCTCCTCTGTGATGAAGCAACCTCTGCCCTGGACCCGCAGACCACCCGTTCGATACTGCAGCTGCTGAAGCGGGTTAATGCGGAGTACAACATCACCGTGATGATCATTACACACGAAATGTCGGTCATTCAGGAGATTTGCAACAAGGTGGCGGTGATGGAGGAAGGACGGATCATCGAGCAAGGCAGCGTACTGGATGTATTCGGGCATCCGCAGCATCTCACCACGCAAAATTTTGTGAAAACCGTCATTCAAAATACCATAACGCCTAGTGTGCAAAAATCCATAAAAACCGGATCCGGCAGCCGGATCTGCAAGCTGAATTTCGTCGGAGCTGCAACCACTGAACCGCTGCTCTATGAGATGATCCGTGCGAACGAGGTCAAGGTCAACATTTTGTTCGCGAATACGACGGAGATTCAGGAGAAGACGCTCGGAACCGTAATTATTCAGCTGGATGGAGAGGGAACAGAGATTAACAAGGCCGTATCGTTCCTGAAAAGCAATGGAGTAGACGTAGAGGAGGTGGATCCGCATGTTCTCGACCACAGTAACCGGTGAGCAGTTTTTAACGGCTTTTATTGAAACCATTCAAATGGTAGGTGTGTCCCTGTTTTTCGGTTCCCTGCTGGGGGTTCCTATCGGGATATTGCTCGTAATCACCCGTCCGGGCGGTATATTGGAGAACAAGGCAGCCTATACCCTCCTTAATCCGATCATCAATATCGTTCGCTCGTTGCCTTTTATCATCTTACTGGTAGCTATCATTCCGCTAACAAGAGCAATAGTTCATACTTCGATCGGGACTGCTGCTGCGATTGTGCCGCTGATCATCTACATCGCTCCTTATATCGGACGGCTGGTGGAGAACTCCCTGCTTGAGGTGAACCCGGGAATTCTCGAAGCAGCGGAGTCCATGGGCTCTACCCCGTTTCAGGTAATCTGGCACTTCCTGCTGCCCGAGGCGTTTGCATCCCTGATTCTTTCGTTAACGACGGCAACAATCGGTCTAATCGGGGCAACGGCCATGGCCGGAACGGTCGGGGGCGGCGGGGTCGGCGATTTGGCCATCGTCTACGGTTACCAGCGGTTTGACACCGTAGTCGTGGTAGCCACAGTTATTATCCTTATCATTCTGGTACAGGGCATTCAGTCTTTGGGCAACACACTGGCGCGCAAAATTCGCCGTCACTAAACACTACATATACTTGGAGGTAGCCGGCAGATGAGTAATTGGAGTAAGCAGGACCGTTTCAGAGCCTTATTATCCGGAGAGCGGGCAGATCGTCCGATTGTCAGCGGATGGCGCCATTTTATCGATAAGGAACAGACCGCAGAGGATTTGGCGGCAACGACCATCTCCTTCACGAAGCAATATGATTGGGACTGGGTCAAAATCAATCCGAGGGCAACCTATCTGGCTGAAGCCTGGGGCAACCAGTATGATTTTGCAGATTATCAGACCGTTTTTCCACGCCAAAAGACAACCGTAATTCCGGCGGCGGAGAACCTCTGGGAGCTTGAAGTGAAGAAAGCGGCGGACACGGCTGTTTTCCAGGAGCACTTGGAGGCCGTTAAGCAGATACGCCTGGGATTACCTGACACCCCGCTGATTCAGACGGTATTCTCACCGCTGACGGTGCTGCTGTTTATCGTAGGGCGCTCCGCTTATGTAACCAAAACGGTATTTGGCATCGAGCAGCCGGTGACAATGGAGTCACTGTTCAAAGAGCACCGGGCGGCGGCGCATCATGCACTGCATGTGATTTCGCTAACCTTAGCCGATTATGTAAAAGAGCTGCAGCAGGCGGGCTCCGACGGGTTGTTCTATGCGGTAACAGGTACAGCACATCCGGGCTTGTTCGATGAAGCAATGTTCGATGAGCTGTCCAGACCTTATGATTCCATCGTCCTGGAAGCAGCCAGCTACGGCAAAAACATCCTGCATACCTGCGGAGCCTATTCACAGCCGGAGAAATTCAACGATTACCGGATCGACGGCATCAGCTGGGATACCGTTGCCGAAGGCAATCCGGGTCTTGGAGCCAATCTGAAAGCTACTAAAGTAGGCGGAGTTGATCATGGCCTGTTCGCCATGAACGATATAACGCAGATCAGGCAGCAGGCTAAAGCTGCTTTGAATGTGATGAAGGACCAGCCGTTTATTCTCTCGCCAAACTGTGCGATCCCCCTGAACGTAACAGATGAGGCGTTAGTGCAATTTAAAAACATAGTATTGGAATAGGAGATGAAGGTAATGAAGAAATTATTATTGGTTATGCTGATCGGGGTTATGGCGGTGCTGACAGCCTGCGGCAATAAGGAAGCGGAAAGCGCAGGAGAAGACAAGAAGGAAATCACCGTCGGATTTGGTGTGGGAACCTATGAAGAGCAATTCCGCCAGTCGATTCTGCCGATTCTTGAGGAGCAGGGCTATAAGGTAGATATCAAAACCTTCTCCCAGAACATGCAGGTTAACCCGGCAATGAAGGAAGGCTCGATTGACGCAAGTATTTTCCAGAGTACAGCTTACATGGAAGCTATTAATGAAGAAATCGGGGCAGACATGACTGGAATTGCTTACGTTCCGGGAGCTCCGCAGGGCCTGTATTCCGTAAATCATACGACACTGGATGATGTAAAAGACGGTACAACGGTTGCTGTTCCGAATGACCCGGTTAACCAGGAGCGTGCGCTGCGGATTATGGAGGAGCTGGGCTGGATCAAAATCAAGGAAGGTGCTGGCGTAGCCGACTTCAACATCAACAGCATGGAGGCAGACAAATTCAATATCGATATCAAAATTCTTGACCCTGCACAGATTCTGGTTTCCCTACAGGACGTGGATTACGGTGTAGTCAACGGTAACTATATTGCCAACTCGCCGGACAGAAAAATTACAGATGCGCTGAAAATCGAAAACACGCCTATGCAGCACAGAATTATCGTGTCAGTTAACAAAAAGGATGAGAACACCCAGTGGGCTAAGGATCTGAAGGCGGCTTACGAGTCGGCTACGTTCGAGGAATACATTAAGGGACTTGAGAAATATGACGGCTTTATCCTGCCGGAAGCATGGGACAACAACTAAGAAAGGGAAGTGGATGTAAGTGGCACAGAAGCAGATTCATTTTATCGGCGGCGGACAGATGGCGGAAGCCATGATCCGCGCTTGTATCGCAAATAACACCCTGTCGGCAGATGAGATCAGTGTAACAGATGTGAATGAAGCACGTCTTCAGCTGCTGAGTGACAAATACAAAGTGAATACAGGCAGCTCACAGGAGCATGGCCTGTCTGCAGCTTCCATTATTGTAATTGCCGTTCGTCCGCAGGATGATCTGGCTGTACTGGGCCAGCTTGTACAGCAGCATGCTGCACCCGCTGCTACAATCGTTTCGATTGTGGCAGGGGTGACGATTGCGCAGCTTGGCGGTTATTTTGGGGCAGAACGCCCGATTGTCCGGGTCATTCCGAACACTCTGACCGATACAGGCTACGGCTATAGCGGTGTTGCCTTGAATAGTCATGCTACGCGTGATCAGGTGGAGGATTTCCTGCTCGGCTTCGGCAAGGTTCAATATCTGGACGAGGCCTACATCGATATCTTCACAGGCTACGGTGTGGCCGGACCGAACTATATCTATTATTTCATCGAATCCCTTGTGGATGCCGGTGTGCTGGCCGGACTTCCGCGGGAACAAGCGTGGAATGTAGCACTGGAAAATATGCTGGGTGCAGTCACGATGCTGCGGCAAACCGGCCTGCATCCGCGGCAGCTGCTCGATATTAACAACTCGCCTGGCGGAGTCGGCATGCACGGCTTATACGAGCTCAACAACAGTGACTTCGCGGCCGGACTGCAGCGCAGCGTACTTGCTGCCGTTAAGCGGACTACTGAGCTGGGAGTGAAGAAATAATATGGCTACCATAACATGGGATCATCTGGTGCATTATGTCAACGATCTGGATCAGCCGGTCGAAAGCTTCCGGGAGCACGGGCTGGTTGCTTTTAGAGGGGGCGCTCATAAAGCATGGGGGACCTACAATTCCTTAAGCTACTTCGGGCTCACCTACATCGAGTTCCTCGGCATTGAGAATCTGGAGCTGGCGAAGGCCACAGAGCACAATGTCGTAGTGCGGGATGCGGTACGGCTTCTGCCTGAGCATGAAGCTTTAAGCAGAGTTGTGCTCCGGACGGATGATATAGATGCAGTAGCAGCTTCCCTGCACGCGGCAGGCTTGTCCTTATCGCCGATCATCGATGGAAAGCGTCTGGATAACGCCGGCCGGCTGATCGAGTGGCGGATGATGACGATTGACGGTGATTTTGCAGGACTCGCCTATCCGTTTATCATCCAGTGGAATGGAACCGATGAGGAGCGGCTGGAGAACATGACGGCCTCCGGCATCATTCAGCCTCACCCTGCAGGAGCCGTTGAGATGGTGAGCGCGGTATTCCGCGTCTCTGATCCGGCCGCGGCTGCCAGTCATTGGAGCACATTATTCGGACTGCCGGTTACTGAGTCAGAGGGCGGCAAATTCAGCCTGAAGGCTGGAGCACAGTCGTTTGATTTTGTGCAGGGGGATGAGAACGAGTTCAAGCAGGTTATTTTTGCAGCGGAATCAGCAGCATTGAAGGGCAAGACGATTCAGGTCGGCGAAGGTGAATATGTATTCACCTGATCAAGGCTGATAGCAATAAGGGAGGGCCTCTGGACTATGTTCCGGGGGCTTTTTTGCGCGGACAGAGAGTGTTAGAAGGAAAATGTAATCGAAATGAAACGAAATACCATAATTTGTTCTATATAATGGCTTAGACAGGGGCCGGGCGCTGGTATGATGAAGGTGAGCGGGATTCTATTGCAGTTTGTACAACAGATTTTGGATAAATCTGCCTGAAAGTCGAATCTATTGTATTTAGTGCAGCAGATCTACCGTTTTTTTGTGTTCTGAGCTTATTTCTTTCGTTTCAATTGTATAAACTACAATAGAATGATTTTTTGTGAAGCTTAGACAAGATTCTGTTGTATAAAATGCAATCATGCCAAGGCTCGCTATGTTACGGATGAAGCTTGAAGGGAGTGGATCTCATGCAAGGCCGAGTCTGTATCGAATATAGACGATTAAGTTATTATGCAGTAGAGTGCGAGAACAAGGAGTTCTCGGTAATAGTGGTTCTTCGTGGACTCTTGTCATTAGAGGATATGCTTTCAGGTGAGCTTAACTTGCCTAGGGAGAAGCCGGTTTATAATGAGACGACGAAGGAAAATTTAGATGTATCTGTTCTTGCAATACATTTAACCCGTGCAGAGGCAAAGAGATTTATGGTGGATAAGGTGAAAGGGCGATAATTTATATGAGTCTTAATCTGGTACCGCTGCGAATACCGACAGGATGGAAAGTGAATCTGAATGATTTTACAGAGTCTTTTCCAGATAAATTTACTGATGATAACTATGAACATCGCTGGAAATTCAAAGAGGATATACTGCAGCTTGAAAGCGATTATAAGAAAAGAGTAATCGATCTTGGCTGGTATCCTGAATTCGATGCAGACGGTCAATATACGCTAATGCTTGTTGATGTTAGTGAGGAGAACGGGGAAGGATCATTTTATTGGAATAAACTAATAGAATACAGATCGAGAAGCATTGAAGAGATAAGGATGAAGATTGAGGAGTTTCTGAGAACGTGATGAACGTGTAATTAACGACGTTATGGGTTGAACTTGAAAACATAAATTAAGGGGAAAGTGGCGGAGGGGAATTTTGGAACTGTAGGAGCGATAGCGACCGCCTTTGTCTGCGGATTTCAACCGTGTATAGCGGTACAATTGAAGAAATCTGTAGACAACAGCGGCCGGAAGTCCAAACATTCTCTGGAGTCACGGTTAACCCTCAATTACAGAGTTGTAGGCGAAAGGACCACCAAACATGAATATCCAGGGAATCAACCATTTTTGCTTTTCCGTCGCCGACTTGGAGCGGTCTATTACCTTTTATTCGGAGGTGTTCGGGGCCCGGATTGTGGTTAAAGGGAGGAAGCTGGCTTATTTTGATCTGAACGGGCTATGGATCGCGCTCAATCAGGAAGAGGTGGTGCGGGACCGGGATAATCGGACATACACGCATATCGCTTTTACCATTGATAAGGCTGACTATGAGACTCTGCTGAATAAGCTGAAGGAGCTGCATGTTGAGGTACTGCCGGGGCGGGCAAGAGATGCCAGAGACAAGGAATCTATCTACTTTTATGATCCGGATGGACATCTGTTTGAGTTTCACACGGGTAACTTGCAGGACCGGCTGGACTATTACCGTGCAGAGAAAGAGCATATGATTTTTTATGATGAGGAAGTCACCAGGAAAGAGGTTTGATGTGGATAGCTTAATCCGCTCCTGAAGTGATAAATGTCGCAATAATCCGGCTGCAATGTCGCAAAAGTACATGGAACCGGTGTGCAGAGGTAGAGTATACTCAACCTTATAAATCTGATAATGAAAATCATTATCACATAAATAGGGGGAGTCAGCATGAACAGAGCAACAAAAAGGCAGTCATCATCACTATTATTGGTATGGATGCTGGCGCTGGTACTTGTACTTACGGCTTGCGGTGCTAATTCTAATGGAGGGAATGCAAATTCGGGCAATGCTGCACAGGCATCTGCTGCTGCGTCGGCCGAGCCGTCGCCGGCATCCGAAACACAGGCTTCGGCAACACCGGAGGCACAGGCTGCTGCAGCCTTCCCGGTTACCATCAAGCATATGAAGGGCGACTATACGCTGAACGAGAAGCCGAAGGTAATTGCCGCGCTGGATGTGAAATTTGTAGATCAGCTGGTAGCGCTTGGCGAGCAGCCTGCAGGCAGTGTGGTTGCCGGAGCAAAGGGAGCCACGTTCCCGGAATATCTGATGGATCAGCTGAACGATGTACAGGTCCTTGGCACACGGGATGAGCCTAATCTGGAGGCTATTGTAGCGCTGAAGCCGGATCTGATTCTGATGACCGACTTCCAGGAAGAAGCGTATGAGAGTGTCAGCAAAATAGCGCCAACAATCGTACTCGACTTCTACGAGGACTGGCGGGATACGCTGGCGACGATCGGTAAAATAACAGGCAAGCAGGCCGAGGCTGTGACTGTGCAGCAGGCTTACGAGGACAAAATTGTCGGTCTGCGGGAGCAGCTGGCAGCGAAGCTCGGTGAGGATACAGTAGCGCTTATTCGTCCAAGACCGGAAGGTATTCGTGTCCACGGGCCGGAGCACCGGACAGGCAGCATTCTGTATGAGGATTTGGGATTGAACGCACCTGAATTTGTTACAGCCATTACAGAGGACACTTCCGTTGAGATTTCCATGGAGACTGTTGCTGATATCGGAGCGGACCGCTATTTCCTGCTGTCGGATGACTTGTTTGCCAAAGATGCAGCGGAGCTGGCAAACAGCCCGGTCTGGAAGTCGATGGATGCAGTCAAAAACAAACGTGCCTACGACGTAAATGCAACACTCTGGATCGCTTATTATGGCCCGATTGCCATTAACATCATAGTCGATCAGGCTGCGGAAGCGCTGCTGGGAGCGCAGTAAAATGGACGGCTATCTGTCGTCCGCCTCATGGAAGCAGCTGACTGTGGATTACGGCATAAGGCCCGGTGAACCGCCCGCAAACAGCGTCCGCACGATTGCTCTAAGCCAGCTGCAGGATGAAGCTGCGTGCCATGAATATATTAGCTGGTTCAGAGACTACATCGGTGCGCCGGATACCCTGGTTGCTGCCTCCATGCTGGCCAAGCGGATCGGCTATCTGTGGATTGTGCCGCTGCTGACGGCGATGACCTTCCATAACCGTGAAGTCTTATGTCAGATGGACAAAAGCTTTCTCTATCATCCGGATTTATCCGCCGGACAAGGAGGGACACGTTTTCCCTTTCTGGCTTTAGAGGGACTGCGGACTACGGCTGCACCTCCGGACAATAGGGCGGTATGGCGTGAAAAGGTGGTTAGGGAGGTTTTTGCAGCACGGCTTGGGCCGCTGCTGCAGACCCTTTCCGCAGCCGGCCCCGTTTCCATGGCGATACTCTGGGAAAATATAATGGTGCGCATTGCCCCGCTATATGCTGCCGGAAAAGAGGATTCCGGGCAGGATAAGCAGCAGATGAGCGAGGATTTTACTTACCTGACCGGGACTGCACCCGGACACTTGTTTAACATGAGACGCAATCCGTTTACCCGGTTTACAGAGAATAACGGCCTGGTTCAGGTTGCGAGGAGCAAACGGAGCACCTGCTGCTTTTATTACCGGATGTCGGGAGAATATTGTGTAAAGTGTCCGAAAATTGACAATGAGAATGAATCTCAATTAAAATGACAAAGAAGCAACAGGATGCTATTGTCAGGAGATGAGAGAGATGCCGCTGCAGGACCAGGCAAGTATATGGAGTGATCTGGCAATCAAAACGCTTGACGTGAGCAGCGGTGTTGTGCCGCCCGGCGGCGTTCTAAGCGAAAAAGAATTGACTGCCAATCTGCTGCTGCTGGCGGGAGGCGGACAGGGAAGGCTTGTGATGAACGGCGGGGATTGCCGTATCCAGGCCTTTTTTGCCTGCCATGCGGTTAAGGGCTCAGCCTTTACCCTGACTGCCGGAGCAGAAAGCCTTTATTATACCGTTATTACCTATAAGGCTGTGCAAATGTCTGAAGCCGCACCGGTACTGTTCCCGCCGCGTAATCACCCGCTGTACACTTCATTTGTTCACCCTCTGGAGGTGCCGGCAGGACTGCACCAGACAGCAGAAGAAATGGAAGCGAAGTGGAGCAGGGGCGAAGGGCTGGAGCGGTTTCATGTTAATGCCCTGCTGCAAGGTATGCTGTACGAGCTGATGATGGAGGTTGAACGCGGCCGGGGCGGGAGTGGACCTGATATGGTGGATATCGTCACTGCCTATATTGCGGGGCACTACCGCCAGGAGCTGGAGCTTAAGGAGCTGGCTGCGCTTGCCGGCTGCAGTACGAGGCAGCTTCAGCGGCGGTTCAAGCAGGAGAAGCGGGTCGGACCGATGGAATATGTGATCCGGCTGCGGATGGAGAGCGCACAGCGGATGCTGCGCCATACCGATGTCCCGATCAGTGAAATCGCCGAAGGAGCGGGCTATCGTGATATGTATTATTTCAGCAGGGCTTTTAAGAAATATTACGGAGTGCCTCCGCAGCTTTACCGGCGTACAGCTGCCGTTGGAGCTGGAGCGCTTCCGGCTTACACCGGACTGAGTGACCGTTTTGCTTCCTCGTACGGGTCACTGCAGGGTCCGGTGATCCGCCACATGCGGGGCGAATATGGGGTTACCGCTGCTCCAAGGCGTATCGCCGTGCTCGACGTGCAGTATGCCGACCATCTTCTGGCCCTGGATGTAGTCCCGGCAGGAAGTGTTGGCACGGGCAGCAGTGCTTCACTACAATTTCCGCAGTATATCAGGGACAGGCTTGACGCTACAGCAATGACCGGAAGCTATGAGTACCCGGATCTGGAAGCGGTTGAACGGCTGCGGCCTGATCTTATAATCTGTACCGAGGTGCACGCCCCCCATTATGAACGGTTAAGCCGGATCGCTCCAGCCCTGATGTTCAAACGGAATGAGAGCTGGCAGACGATATTACGACTGTTCGGTATAATGACGGATCAGCAGGCGAGGGCGGAGGCCATTATTGCGGATTACCACCGCCGGACAGCCTTGCTGTCCGGAGAGCTGGCAACAGCTCTGGGCGGTCAAAGTGTGGCTCTGATCCGTCCGCGCGAGTCACTGGTAAGGGTTCATACAGCCTCTCATCGCACAGGTGCTGTGCTGTACCGGGATCTGGGGCTGCCAGCTCCGCTGTTTGTGGCAGATACCTCAGATACGGCATACCATATCCCGGTTGACAGACTGCCTGCGGTACATGCAGATCACTATTTTCTGCTTAGCAGTGCGCAGGTGCAGGATGAGATATCTGCGACCGAGCAGAGTACCCGGGTCATGCTGCATGCAGAGGAGCAGCCGCAGATTTATGCGGTGGATGCTGCTACCTGGATCGGCTGCTACGGACCGACAGGGATTAATTACATCGTGGACCAGGTGGAAGGCGTATTGCTGGCATGAGCGGAACAAGCCGGGAGGGAATAAGATTTTTATAGAGTACATGGCGAAGCTCTTGTGGTTATCACAGGAGCTTTTTACTGCGGATTATCCGATCAGCCTATTCTATTTATTTTCTAAAAGTATACTATAATTACCAAATATATGTTATTCTGATAGTGACATCCGGTTCTTAGCGTTGTTGAAACCAGATCCATGGGAAGGAGGGCGCTCGGATTTTTTTGCGGTCCAATCGTTTGGTTTTTTGATAGCGTTTGCATGCTGCATAACCACAAATAAAACGGAGGTTTTGACATGCTGGCCAAAATGAAAAAATGCGGGTTTTACGGCTTGGCTCTACTCTTGCTGGCTTCGGCTGCTGTGACCGGATGGAGTGCAAAGGCAGCTGCGGCTACCCCTATCACCTCGGATTTCAGATCCCTGTCGTCATCACAAATTATCAGCGAAATGGGTGCCGGATGGAACCTGGGCAATCAGCTTGAGGCCTCTAACAACGGTACTCCAAGCGAAACGGCGTGGGGCAATCCCGTTGTCACCCAGGACCTGATCAAGAAGGTGAAGGCTGCGGGCTTCAAAACGATTCGCATTCCCGTCTCTTACCTGAATCACATTGGAGGCGCTCCTAACTACACCATAAATGCAACCTGGCTGAACCGGGTGAAGACGGTTGTCGATTATGCTTATAACGAAGGCCTGTATGTGGTCATTAATATTCACGGGGACGGATACAATACCGTTCAGGGCGGCTGGCTGCTGGTGAACAGCGGCAATCAGACGGCCATCAAAGAGAAATACAAGCTGGTATGGCAGCAGATTGCCAATAAATTTGTGGGCTATGACGAGCGGCTTGTTTTTGAGTCTATGAACGAGACTTTTGACGGTAATTATGGCAATCCAAATGCAGCTTATTACGCTAACCTGAATGCTTACAACCAAATTTTTGTGGATACGGTTAGACAAACCAGCGGCAACAATAGCGCAAGATGGCTGCTGATTCCAGGCTGGAATACGAATATCGACTACACTGCCGGCAATTACGGCTTTGTTCTGCCGACCGATACGTACCGCTCCTCAACCATCCCAAGCTCGCAGAAAAGAATCATGATTTCCGCACACTACTATTCCCCGTGGGATTTTGCCGGGGAGGAATCGGGAACGATCACGCAGTGGGGGGCCACGGCCACGAACCCGGCGAAGAAATCGTCCTGGGGCCAGGAGGATTACCTTGATTCACAGCTTCAGGCGATGTACAACAAATTTGGGACTCAAGGGTATCCGATCGTAATCGGCGAGTTCGGCTCCATTGACAAAACAGCTTATGATTCCAGCAATAATGTGTACCGTGCAGCCTTTGCCAAGGCGGTAACAGCAGCGGCGAAGAAATACAGCGCAGTACCGGTCTACTGGGACAACGGGTACAACGGCCAGCATGGCTTTGGTCTGTTCAACCGTACGAATAATACGGTAACGCAGCAGGGGATTATTAATGCGATCATGCAGGGCATGCAGTAAACCTTAAAATGATATAAAAACGGCGTAGTCCTGTAATGGGGGCTGCGCCGTTTTTAAATAGATAGAAGATAGATAGGATGTTAATATGTTATATTAATGAAAATAATTCCTGAAACTAGAAAGAGGGGCCATCGATGAAAATGTGTAAAAGGTTCATTCGAGCACTCGCGCTTAGCATCCTAATCATCGGGTTAATACAGTCTACTCCATCCATCGTTTCGGTAGCAGCGGCTAAAGCCCAATCCTCTACTGCTCCCGGTGTTCGTGTCTATCTTAACAGTAAGCAAATAACCTCTTCTTCTGGTAATCCGGCATTGGTAAAGGGGACGGTTATGCTTCCGCTGGATAGCTTCTATTATATTAGCGGCTTAACGGTTAAGTATGATGAACGTACGAAGGTAATCTCTATCGAAAATATGTTCACAAAAGGCAGCATGAAGGCCGGGGAGCGAAGCGCAACAGTTAACGGGAAAAAGCTTGCGTATTCCGCAGCTCCCCAGCAGATAAATAAGCATCTTTATGTGCCCCTGCGTTTTGTCAGTGATGCCATCGGAGGCACACTGAACTGGAATGCAGCAACCCGCCAGGCTGTGATCAGCTATCCGGAATTCGTTGGTGACGGCAGGACTAGCAATGATGCGTATTTTATCAATGGTGTGAATGGAACTTTATATAAACGGGATGGGGCAGGAGTGGTCCGTTCTCTGGGAGCATCCATAGCAAAGCTAACTCCAGGTTATGTTGCGGATACCCGGATTTCATTCGTCAAAATTGCCGAGGATGCAGACTTAGTAACCATTGAAAATTCCAGCGGTGAGCCCTCGATAAACCTGACCGTCATTAATCTTTTTGTGAAAAAGGGTGCCATTCTGCGCCAGTCTGAAGCTCATTATTGGCAGTTCTATCCTGATAATATCAAGACGTATGACGGTAACGCGGTTCTGAACGATGGCCATACGGTCCGGTTGATTGCCCCAGATGCTTCGGTTAAGCAAACCTGGAATATCTCCAAGCTAGCAGGCACACCGGATGACAGCTACGCTATTGAGGCTATTGGCGAGAACTATTTAGTGGCCCGGTCATCTTCGGAAGGACTGCTGACACTAATTGATCTGCAGGCTAACAAAGCAATACTGCTCTACAAGGAGTTCGATATTAACCCTGCCGATATGCCGGGGTTCAAGAACGATGGCCTCCGGTTTACCGGAAGCGTTGGGAACGGGTCAGAGGTGCAGTTCGAGTTCACAAACGGGAAGCAAGTAAAGACGGTATTTACTTATACATTGGGGGAACCGTAATGACAAGCCAGGATATAAAAGGAATCTGAAAAAGATGTTGAAGAGGATTTCTTTCTTAAGCGCCAAAAGCTGTTCGAGAAAAAAATTTAATATGCTCTGTACAGCTTCCTAATCAGCCAAGGCTTCAACAAGGGCAGAACGGTTGCGGGCTGCATCGCTTTGGTGTGGTCCATACCGCTGCCCTTTATGATCTCTACATCCCATCCAAGCTGCTCTAATGCAGCTTTGTTTTGCTCCAGCTTGCCGACAATATCGACGGTTACACTGCCGAAGTTCTCACCGTAGACAATCGTATCCTTTTCCCCGGCAAAAGCCAGTCTCGGGAGCTCCAGCAGCTGCTGAATCGCCCGATCATCAACCCCCCGCAAATGCTCATACATCGTAACAAACTGCTTTGTCTGATTCGGATCAATCTGAACCTGAATGTTATCCCAATCCAACTGCTCCGGGTCTATAGGAACCTGCTCATCAGCTACATAGGTATTCTGGTTACTGGAAGCTTGCTGGTATGTTTTGTTGGTTACAATCAGCATTTCTTTATATGGACCGTCTAATGGCGGGAAGCCGCCCATGACCAGGCTATCGAGTCGATCCGTACGGATAGCCAACTGCAAACCAACCAAGGCCAGCCAGGAATAACCGTAATAGCTGAACCTCTCGACGTTCATTTCATCAGCGATCGTTAAGAGGTCATGCACAATGCTCTCAGGTGTGAGCTTATCCGGATTCGGATGCTGCAGCCGGTGCCCTTCATAGTCAAAAAATAATACCCGAAACGTATCCGCAAGCCCCTCCACAAAATGTTCCCCTAGCTCAGGGTCTACTCCCCACAGCCGGAGATGATCAGCCGCTGGTCCGTATACAGATTCTTTAGCAACGGGAAGCATGATTGCCGGAAAACCGGGGTTCCCGGTAAGGCCTGCTTTTAGCTGTGTTCCATCTGTGAGTTTAATTATCTTTTCCACGTAATCACTCCTAAGTAAGTTATATAATGATCATATAACATTCATGCAATATTCCGCCTTGGCGGAGCAGAACCTATATATATTGCGGGGTGTTTTCGCGGTATGTTATCGTAGCAGTTGAAGGTTTTACTTTAAGGATGGGAGACCCGATGGAGACATACACCCCGAACCAGATTGCCGGCACCTTGCAGGTCAGCACCACAACACTGAGAAGGTATGAAGAGCAGGAGCTGATCCCTCCTGTACCGAGAACCCCGAGCAATCACCGTTTCTACGGGCAGGTTCATGTTCAGGCGTTTAGGACCATAAGAGCTTTATTACTCGGATATGATATTCCTGTCGTTTACGAAGCAATGAGAATGTTTAAGCAGGGGAGGCCGGAGCAGGCCCTGTGGCTAGTGAATGAGCAGCAGTATCAGATTCAAGCGGAAAAGCAGCGGGTGGAAGAGATTCTCACGATGATCAGGGGTACCGATTTTACCAGATACAAAAACATTAAGCTGAAAGAACAGATGAACATTGGAGAGGTGGCCACGATAGCAGGTGTAAACACCTCGGCGATCCGTCACTGGGAATCCGAAGGACTCATTCAGTCCCAGCGGAATAAGGAGAATGGGTTCAGAATGTTCTCCATAGCGGAGCTTCGCAAAATCCTGGTCATCAGCAGCCTGAGAAAGACCGTCTATTATATAGACAACATGAAAAGCCTGCTTAATGATTTAGATACTCAGGATAATGAGCAGATCGAGCGTTCTTTTCAGCTGGCACTGAAGAATCTGAATGAGCGGCTTAGGCTGCAGTTTAAGGGAATCGCGGAGATGATGGGGTATTTGGAGGTTTATGCCGGGGAGGGGCAGGACCTATAATCAGAATATAAGAGGTGTATTAATGTCAAGAAATATAAGGTATATAACGTTTTTTGTGTTAGGTGCATTACCTTTGTTTATCTATCCATTCGTTTTATTAGCCAACATAATGTCTTTAGCCGGAAGCTGGTCAGGGCAAGAAGAATCTATTTTAAAAGCAATCGTGCTCTTATTCATAACTCTTACCAGCTCTTATCCAGTAACCTACATTATTTGTTTAGTGCTGTATCTAATAAAAAAGATCAAAAACAAAAACAAGAATGGTGCTGTTCTGGTATAGAAGCTGCCACTGTTGCCCTTGGTTCACTTAGTTCTAGCTATTCTTGTGGGATGTTTATGGGCGTTCTTGGATTGAGGTATGAAGGAGGAGCTTATGAAGAAGAAAATCATCTACATTATTTCATTCATTGTATTGGTGACGTTAATCATTGTAATGATCCTGCCTAAGCGAGAAATTGTTAGTGTTAGCCTCGTTTCCGACACAGCTACAATTACCTACACCGACGCTGAAAGCCTTGAAATCATCGGAGATGCCATACGGACTGTTAAAAAAGTGCCGGGGGCTGTTGATGTAGGCCCGCCATCCTACCGGATGACCGTTACCTATGATGATTCTGATGCTGTGCAATACAGCGTTTATATGGATTTTGAAACCAAAAACGGCTTTCTGATTAAAGATAGCAATAGTGAGCGGATGCTGGATTTAAGAAAAAAGAATTCGGAAGAGCTGGCGGATCTGTTGGCGAAGTGAAGATGTGAAGGGAAAAGCTCCTGTGGCTGTCACTGGAGCTTTTTTGTTGTGGGTTATTTGGTTGGTGGTTAATGCTGGGGGCCCGTATCATTTTTGCTGTATGAATAGAGAAATGTGAAGCCCAATATTAAAAGAATTAAAGGGATGATAAACCAGAGAAAGTTAATATCAAAGATTCCATAATTAAAAGCTCCGCTGTTTTCATTAGAGCTTTCTTGAACAGACTTAAGAGAAGAAATCAGAAAACCAGTACACAGGATAATTACAGAAGACAAAATGGAAGTACATCCAAGCAGTAATTTGAGCATAATCATCCTCCTGGAATGTTAGTCTTGTTAAAACAATAAGCATTTGTATGGTACCATTTTGTTCCATAAGTGTAAACGAGCTTAATCTAAATGGGGGAGCAATTAAAAGCCCGGACAGCAGATTATTCGGCTGTTCGGGCTGAATCTAAAAGAATGTGGATTATTTAGTTGGCGGGTATCGCTTGGGTATGTCCGTTTGCCCTAATAGGTAATCGATGCTTACCTTGTGGAAATTGGCGAGAGTAATGAGAACAGCGCTTGGTACATCCAGGTTCCCATTTTCGTAGCGGGAATAAGTAGTTTGTGAAATATGCAAAAGTTCAGCCATTTGCTGTTGTGTCAGGTCTTTGTCTTCGCGCAGATTGCGGATTCTTGTGTACATAGAGATCACCCAGTTTGTTTAATTCTTAGGATAAGCTGTTTTCTGATTCGTTCTATTCAATAAATAATCTGTACTCGTCTGATGAAAATCGGCCAGCTTGATCAGAATTGTCGTGGGAATATCTACATCGCCGCGTTCATAATTACTATAGATTCGCTGGCTGCACTGCAAATATTCGGCCATTTGTGTTTGTGTCATGTCTTTGTCTTCACGCAGATTACGGATACGTTGATACATCTGAGGCACCTCCAGAGCAAGCATAGCTTAGCGAATTACTGAAAGCCAGCACTTAATAGGTGAATTACTAATAGCAGAGAATTTGGGATGCTCAGGGGAAGTAGGTTCCTGCAATTTAGGAAGCTGTTGCACTCTTGGAAATGGATAAGCTGTCGAGACTCTGGGCTAAGTTCCCGTATTCATTTGAGAATGCATTGAATTATTTGCGGAGGGAGGAGCGGGATGTAATACGGGAGAGGTGCCGATTGGATTAGTACAAACGTAAAAATTAGTAGATAACTATAAGCATCGTTGAACCGGTTGTGATAAAATTACCCCGGTTTTTTATTGGTCAGGAATTTTATGGAAGGAAAAAGTAGATTATTGTAGAAATATTGAGAATGGTGGTTATAACAGAAATCTTCAAGTTAAGGGGTGCTAGTGGTGAACAAAAAATTAATGATATCGGTCATTCTTACAATCTTTTCGGTATTATGTTTATCCATTACGGTCTTTGCAGGCACTGTAGGGTACACTTTAAGAGTAAACGGTGCTGATATTAAAGGAGAAGCAAAAGTTATTGATGGAGTTACATATATACCTTTGCGTACAGTAATAGAAGGTTTAAAAGGGTCATATAACGTAATGCCTGAGTCTAAAACTATTAGCATTTTGAGAAGAGACATAAGCATGTATGGTAGTTACGATGAGTCCAATCCATTACATTTCGGTTCAAAGGCATACTTTGAAATAAATGAAAATTATGATAAATTTGTTGGTTCAGTTTCTATTGAAGAAACGAGTACAGGAAAGGAAGCTTTAAAAATCCTTAAAGAGAACAAAGAACCTATTCCAAGCGGTTACACCTATCTACTTCTAAAGATAAATCTAGAAATCTTAGCATCTGAAAAGTCTGGAGCATCGCTGTCAATAAATAATTACAGATTTCAGTATATAGATCCAGTTACTCTAAAGAGAACTCCTTCTTTCATGTTCTCCAAATACTTGCCCAGCGCTTCAGAAGGACAACCCTTTGATGGTTGGGTAGGATTTTTAGTTCCAGAAGGTCATCAATCCGGAATGATCGTTTTATCAAGTTCAGATGACCGACAGAATGCTCTATGGATGAAATTACAGTGACATCAGAAGATAAAGTGATTTGGCTGAGTAACAATAATAAGTTCAACTGGTATATAATTTATTGGCTTGATTTTTGCTAAGCTACAGTTAGTAAACAAACCGATCTTTAAATCTGTTAACCATTTGCCGTCCCGCTGATGGGGAATTCATGAAATCCATAAATATTAAAGCTTTTGCCAAATAAATTGGCGGAGCTTTTTTGTTTTGAATGAAGACAGGAAAAAGGACTTGAAAATCAAGTGTTGAACCTTCAGTAATTGGAATAAAAATACTTTTAACGCCTAACTCGGAGTATGATATAAAGTGCAGCATATTAGTGTTAGATGGAGGGTTCGGGTTATGGCAGACAAAAAAATTGGGGCAAGCGATTATCTGGCGTTAGGTTTGTATGCTTTTGCAGGATTCGGGCTTGAAGTTGTACTGTCGATGCTTTTGCCTTTACTATTCGGGATTGGAGGTTCTGATTATACTCTCATTCATCATTGTATACACTGGACGCTTACCTGTATTTTGTGGGGGAGTATGGCAATGTTTTTGATAAGGCTCTCAAGGAAGAAGTACAGCTTTGACATTATGAAGCTAAATGAAACGCCAGACTCAAAGGGATGGTTACTCGCAGTTGTAGTTTCTATTATTGCTATTGCAGTTACAACTATTGTATGGGACGGCTTTAAGCCGGTTCAAGAATACAATGGGATCGTAGAATTCATTTTTCAAAATGTTTATTACATGTTTGAAGCGGCCTTAATTCTGCTAACGATTGCTTTTGGACAAAAGTTGGGTGAAACGCTCATAAAAAGAGGCGGTCTGCCTTTTGGAGGGATATTTCTTGCGCTCACATGGGGGCTCGTACACATTTTTCTCCAGGGAGGTCAGACAGGTGTTTATGCTTTCTTCATGTCGGTTCTATACGGTCTTGTATACATATTGTTAAAAAAGAATATCCGGTATTCGTATATGATGATTGCAATTGTGTTTGTTTTATAAGTGAATATTTCATGAAGTTCCATTTGCATCAAAGAAACAAGCTCCTGTGGTTATCACAAGGGCTTGTTTTGCCGTGAATAATTACCTGGCGAGGGAGCGCAAGAGGAACTTTCTTTGGGTATGACAGAGAAACAATAATATGATACGGTAATGCATTATGCTGGAAAGGAGATGGGTTTTTAGCACTATAATATTTCATAAGTAGACAAAAGGGGGGGGGGGGGCAGTAATGAAGGTTAAGATTCTATTTGTATTATTATCAGTTTCTTTAGTAATAAATGTTGTGTTATTTTATGGATTATCTAAATATGATTTGGTGGAAAAAGGAAGTGCTCGAACAAGCATCAATTAGTCAACAGAAATACCTGAGAGTGAAGATAGCATAGAAGAAGAGAATACATACGGCTCAACTATAACAAACGAAACGGTTAGAGAAAATTTGCAAGCAGAACAACCTGGTTTCGGACATATCTATAGTTTGACAGATGATAAAATCATTGAGGCGATCAATGACGGGAAAAAAGATGTGGGTTATTTTGGTGAAAATTTTATGCTACCCTTAATAACTTCAACCAGCAACGATAGTATGTTCGAATACATGGATATTTTTATCGACACACCTTATAGATACGTGGCAATATATTCAAGTAACCAATACGCGAAGTATGATAGAAGATCAACTATTAAAAAAGTTTCGAGTTTTATCAACTATGATTACCTTTCACTTTCTGCTTATCTGCCCAGTGGCTCGGCAAATTTGTTAGCCACTGAATTGACTCAGGAGGGTGAAATAATAGAATCCTATAAGAATGACAATAATGAGGATCGAGATATCAAGAGTATCTACTTTTCAGTAGATGCTATAGATTTTCGGGAACTGGATATACTGGAAATATTTTAAAAAACAACCCTGAGAACTACTCTGAGTATAAGATTGCTTTTGAGGATTATGTTAAATAGGAGTATTATTTGCCTAGCCCTTTAGAAGCTTCTGCTAATGAAATTTGCAGAGGCTTTTTGTTTGTAAGTATAGGATTAGTGAGCGCGATTATTCTATTTAATAGTATAGTAACAGTTTGCTTGAAAAAAGAGACTGCTTAAGAGTACATTTATATTCCCAATTTTGTAAAGAATACAAAGCTATTTGAACCTTACAGGTGATATTAGTATTTGGAATTCGTGACTAGCCGGAATTCAATCTGAAGCTTAAATGCTTACTATAAATTTGGGATAGGTCAACCAACTGACACGATATTACGTAAGCAAGGCGATTTTTATCCGTTGAATAATCAACTTGTCATTGTTGGATGTTCGTGTAAACCAAATAATTTAGATGCTTCTGCCAATGGAATTGGTTGGAGCTTTTTTGTTCTCGATGGATACAGAATAAGGAGCAGAACGATCTGTCCAATTGATTGCAAGTTCTATGCTACTAGAGAGCATATTATCGAAATCAATATCGTCGTCTTTTATCCATCCCCTAGATACTAACTCTCGTCTTTTCCTTCAAAGTATTTATAGCATAAAAATACGCTCTTAGACCTGCATAGTCATTGCATCAAATCTTTTTTGTTGATATTAAAATGAATATTTTTATAGTGCTTTTAGGCTTTTGGAATAGGCTTATCATAATTTCTTTAAAAGTTCTAACATTATTTATTATCTTTTAATTTTGAATTGTGACAAAAGATGGACGGTTTGATTTTCAAAATGGTCAATTCAAAATATTTACACAATTAATAATTTACGAGTGGAAATACGTGTAGTAATATAAGCCATGCTGTCTAGGTAAAATTAACTAATTTCAGGAGGGTTTTATTTTTGAAAAACTACAGGAAAGTGAATTTATTCCTCGCTTTAATGCTTCTATCATTTTCAATACTATCATCAGTCAGTCCTACAGTAGCTTTTGCGAGCGCTGACTATTCAGGAGGATTATTAGATGGTGTACCCTTAAAAAGGTTCTCTTTTTCTTCTAGTAATTCACAAGAGGTCACAAGTATCACAGATAATAATGAAGCAACAAAAGCGGTGATTGATAAAACTATAATGAATAATGCTTACGATAGTATGTTCTATACATTTCCAAACCCTGTGACGGTTAAAGGGTATCGGGTTAAAGCAACAGCGATGGTGGAAATAAAAGTTACCACATCAACAGGAAGATATAGTGATCCGATTGTTGCTCAAAATAATATAAAAATTACTGGTGAATATGTAGCAATAAATGAAATAAAGAATGTAACTAAAATAGAAATTATGCCTCTCCCATGGTCTAAAACTGAAATTAGTGAGTTTAATGTTTATGACCCGGAAACTGAGCCGCCAAGCGCACCCGCTGAATTAAAAGCAGAGAGTTTTGACTACTCTAATGTGTATTTATCTTGGAGTAACTCAATTGATAATGTAGGTGTAGTTAAATATAACATTTATAATAATGGAATATTGATTGGATCGACAACAGCGACAAATTATTTAGTCCCTAATTTATCCAAACCATCAATAAATAATTTTTCAGTAAGAGCAGTGGATGCAGCCAATAATATATCAGTTGCAAGTAATGTAAGTACTTTGGATTTTAGTGATGTTACACCTCCGACAAAGCCAACGAATCTAAATTCTAAAAATATTAAACTAGATGGTGTAACATTAACTTGGTCACCATCAACTGATAGTTCTGGAATTAGCAAATATATTATTCGAGATCAAATTACAAATAAAGAATATATATCTACTGAACCTAGTTACACTTTTTATGATCTTAATAGTTCTTCAACATATTCCTATTCAGTAACTGCGGTAGATCCTCTGGGGAATAAGTCTTTAAGTAGTTCAATAATCCAAGTTACGACTGATGGATATATTAATAAGGGTTTGGAAGTTGCGGTAGACGGACTCTACACTAATGAAGGAAATTATAATGCAAGAACTTATCGAAACGGTAATACTTATGTAAATATTTCTGGTCTTTCAGGTGATATCAACGGCTTAGTTGAAGGTGTGGATTATATAAAAGAAGGTATGGATTACTGGTACTCAACAAGTTATTTATCACAACGAATGAATATTACACAAACATCCGATAAAGTTTTGTTGACTCCTAAAACAGTATCCTCTGTAATGAAGACAAGTTTAACAAATGTATCAGAGAGTGTTTATAACTTTAAAACTACCACAACAGTATCAGAAAACGTGTATGACTTGAGAAGCTATTCCATTGATTTTGAGAGTTTAGCAGAACAACTTTATATCTATCTGGAAAGCTACCCTGATTCTAATGCAGTGGAGATTAATAACTTTATTGAATCCTTATTAAGAGACGTAAATAGCGATTCAAGTGCTACAGAAGAAAATAAAAATTCTTCGTTACAAAGGGGGGCATTAATAACTACTAGTGCTTATGAGCCTGGTCCATTAAATCCACTTGAAGTGACATTGTCGAATGAAAATGCAGAAAAAACCCTATGGTCTTTGTTTAATGGTTATATATCTTTAACTACTGCCGAAAAATTATTTAATGAAAGCGAATTAACTGATGGAAATGGTGACGCATTTAGACATGCTTATTGGGGAGCACTTATGGCTGCGGACCCTTATGTCGGTTACAATTGGGCGGAACGATGGGGAACCGCGCACGAAACAGGAGATCCAAATAATCCTGCTGACCCGAAGTTAATGGACTTATATAATAATTTTGCAGGAAGATCAATAGGGCTTTTGTATATAACTGATCTTCATGGTCGAGCGTTGCCTGACACCTGGATGAATGATCTACAATTTGCAGTATTAAGGGCTTTAGAAAATGGTGAATTAAAAAAGATAGACAATGGACTGGAGTTTACTTCGCTTTCTCAGGTTAACACTTTAAATTCTTCAAGCAATACGAGTGTAATGAGCCTAGTTAGTCCTATGGGTGCTTCTAGTAATCCTTACAATAGTATCGAAGTAACTGGAAAGCATATTAAAACCGATGATGCTGGACAAAAGAATCAAAATCAGACTGCACCCGCAGGATTTGTGAATATTAAAAATTACTTAACAAATAATAATTTTAAAAACGGTTGGGGGCAGGTACAATACATCGGAAAAGATAAGCTTACTATAAGAGCATGGATTAACAATCCAATTAAAGGACGTAGTTTCGAGGATATTACAGTGCCTATGGCTATGCTATTGTATAAGGATGGTTACTATACAACTCCTGATATCATTAAGTCTACATTGGGGTTATATTTTGAACAAAAGATGAAAAAGGGAACTTATCTTAGGCAATGGGCAGCAGAAACAACATCGGGTGTAATCTACAATGTTAAGCCCGAGGATCAGTTTAACGTTTTCGGAGGGAAAAGTGGATATGATATCAATACTTATATAATTTCAACAGGTCCGATATGGGAAACTGAGTATCTTGCAACTTCAAATGAGGATAGATTAAAAGACCTTCAAAAAAGTTTGAATTTAGTAGCTGCTTTCCCTATTATTGGCGTTGCCGCTGGTGGCGGTAGTACAATAATTGATTTTGTTACGGGAAATACCAAAGATGCCATTATATCTGTTGGTTTTACAGCGGCTGGGCCTATAGTCAGTAAGCTCTCAGGTCATGCTGCAGGTGCTGTATTAAAAGCCTATAATTCATCAAAAATTAAAACGACTCTTCAGAAGGCTAGCAGTTCCATAAGCGATCTTAGAGGAGCTATTAATAAAAATTCTTTAGATAACTATATTACTAAAGTTTATTCAAGATTCAATGGGCGTTTGGAAGTTGAATATGCTGGTATTGGCCGAATGAGTTTAAATGAAAATCAGCTAACAGTAAATGCTGACGATATTGCTCGGAATAGATATAATAATTACGTACAGGCAAAATGGTCGGAATCATCTTGGGATGAATTCGATGCAGCTGAAGAAATTAAAATTCATAAAAAGGGGGCTCATTTTGAGCAAAGCGGTCGAACAACTGTCTTAAAACCTTCGAACTCCTATTCAAAAAATGGATATAAGTATAAAACTGATACTTTGGGTAGAATAACTAAAGTGGAGGGAGATCTGGTATTAAAGGCGGCTGAAAGAAATAGTTATGCACAAAGAGCTGCAGGAAGATCAGACCGCATTAGAGCAAATGATCTTGTTCCTCCTTACAGCGCACAACCTGAAAAGTATGCTGATGCTGGTGGACATCTTATAGCTTCTAGATTTAATGGTTCAGGAGAGCTAGATAATTTAGTAGCCATGAATGGTCAAATTAATGGTTCGGGTGGAAAATGGTATGAATTAGAGGAGCTTTGGGCTAACGCTATCGACAAAAGAAAGTTAAATGTAAATGTGAAAATTGAATTGAAGTATTCCAATAATTCACTTAGACCAGATGAATTTTTAATAACATATCAAATTGGAAGCGAAGAAATTGAAAAAGTAACTATTAGAAATCAATATGGAGGATGATTTCATGTCAACAGACACTTTAGAAAGATTATATCAATTGATAGCAGAAAAACTTGTTGAGATAATTCCAGATGAGTGGAAGAAAATCTACCTTTATGCAGAAATCCTTTCAGATTCAAGAACAATTTACTTTTATTATGAATCACAGACGTTAAATAGATTAGTATATTCGCATAATATTCCTGAAACCTATGAGGTTGAAGAAAGTATATATAATGATATGCTAAGTGAACTGGGACAATATTTCGATGCCCTACATGCAGAATCTAAAAAAATATCCCTTGAAGATTGGTCAAGTTTAACGATGTATTTAGATAATACAGGCAAATTTAGCATTGATTTTGACTACAAAGGAAAATATAAGCTGGGATTAGGTCTTCAAAAAGTAGTATGGAAGTATGAAGTTCTAGGGATATATCCATCTGATGAATATTATCAGAAAAAGCTTGATGATTATTTAAAGAATCAAGAACATAATTAGATAGGCTAGTACAAATTGGTCGGCTGTTTTGTTACAGTCGGCTTTCGTTACATATCCTCCAGGTAGATACAATAAAATAACTCTTTCATCAAATCATTTATGTTCTTAATGGTCTTAAATCCGCATCTATTCTGGATGATGAGTCTGTCTATCGATTTCTCTCCGTAATAAAAACCTCCATAATAGTAATCTATAGAGGTAGCCCATGTCATATGGAGCTACCTTTTTTCCTTTACCTGCGCCTTCCCCCACCTTTTTGGGTAAACTAACCCTAGACGTACTTTACCTAAATCAGCCGAAATGAGGGGATGCCCCATGACAACTCAAAATGTACCTAATAGATTAGCAAACGAAAAATCACCCTACCTGCTTCAGCACGCCCACAACCCCGTGGATTGGTATCCATGGGGGGAGGAGGCTTTTGCCAAGGCGCAGGCGGAGAACAAGCCGATCTTCCTATCCGTCGGCTATTCGACTTGCCATTGGTGCCACGTAATGGAGCGCGAGTCCTTCGAAGACCAGGATGTCGCCAAGCTCCTTAACGACAACTTCGTAGCCATCAAAGTCGACCGCGAGGAGCGGCCGGATATTGACGGGCTGTATATGTCGGTGTGTCAGGCGCTGACCGGGAGCGGGGGATGGCCGCTGACGGTGCTGCTGACGCCGGACAAGAAGCCGTTTTATGCGGGAACATATTTCCCGAAACGGCGGATGCTGGGGCGAATCGGGCTGATGGATATTCTGGAGCAGATCCATACGAAGTGGGAGCAGGACGGCGATGCGCTGGACAAGCTCGGCGATGATCTGCTCGCAAGCTTGCAGGAGCTGGACCGCAAGAATGCCCAGCAAGCAGGCGGGGATAGCGGAGCGCTGCCCGGCGAAGAGCTGCTGCATGAAGCATTCCAGCTGTACCAGCGCCAGTTCGACGAGGAGTACGGCGGCTTCGGCAATGCGCCGAAGTTCCCGACGCCGCATAATCTGTCGTTCCTGCTGGCGTACAGCCAGACTTATCAGCAGCCGGAAGCGCTGCGGATGGTGGAGAAGACGCTGGACAGTATGTATCGCGGCGGGATTTACGACCACATCGGCTTTGGATTTTCCCGCTACTCTACGGACCGGGAGTGGCTGGTGCCGCATTTTGAGAAAATGCTCTACGATAACGCGTTGCTGGCCATCGCTTATCTGGAGGCTTTCCAGATTACCGGGAAGCCGCTGTATGCGGAGATTGCCGAGCAGATCTTTACGTATGTGCGGCGCGATATGACTTCGCCTGAAGGGGCATTTTACTCTGCCGAGGATGCTGATTCCGAAGGCGTTGAAGGCAAATTCTACGTCTTCACCCGCGATGAGCTGGCGGAAGCGCTGGATCTGGAGGATATGCACTCGTATTGCCATGTGTACGGCATTACACCTGAGGGCAATTTCGAGGGTGCGAATATTCCTAACCTGCTGCAGGGCCTGCCGGAGGACATGGCTGAAAGGATGGGTATGAATCCGCTTGGCATGAAGACGCGGACCGGGGAGTGGCGAGAGAAGCTGTTCGCTTACCGCGAGGAGCGGATTCATCCGTTGAAGGATGATAAGGTGCTAACCGCCTGGAACGGCCTGATGATCGCAGCGCTGGCGAAAGGCGCAAAAGCGCTGCAAAAGCCGGAATATGCCAAGGCTGCGGCAGCAGCGGCAGATTTCATCTGGGAGCAGCTGCGCCGGCGTGAGGATGGCCGCCTGCTGGCCCGTTACCGTGACGGGGAAGCGGCGATTCCGGCCTATGTGGATGACTATGCCTTTCTGATCTGGGGCCTGACTGAGCTATATGAAGCTACAGGCCAAGTAGTCCATCTGGACCGGGCGCTGCAGCTGAAGGATGGATTGCTTGCGCTGTTCAGCGACGAGGAAGGCGGCGGCTTTTTCTTCACCGGCATAGATGGGGAAGAGCTGCCTATCCGCTCGAAGGAGCTATATGATGGCGCCCTGCCGTCCGGCAACTCGGTTGCAGCCAAGCAACTGTACAAGCTGTCGGTGATTACGCAGGATGTGGAGCTGAAGGCGATAGCTGAGCGGACGGCTGCGGTACTGGCTTCTGCGGCGGGAGAATATCCGCCGGGCTATTCAATGTACCTGCAGGCGCATCTGGCGCTGCTGTCCGGCGGACGCGAATGGGTGCTGTCCGGCAAGCTGGAGGACCCGGTGCTGCATAGCATGCTGGCTCAGGTCCAGCAGACTTACCTGCCGGATGCCTCTATGATTGTTAACTATGCTGGCAGTGACGGCGAAGACCTTCACAAGCTCCTGCCTCATCTACAGGATAAGCCGGCGGTGGACGGGCAGGCTACGGCCTACGAATGCCGTAATTTTGCCTGCCGGGCCCCGCTTACCAGCCTAGATGCAGTCAAAGAGCTGCTGGCTACCGGCCGGCAGGTATAATTGAAACACTAAAGGGACAGCCCGCAATCGGGCTGCCCCTTTTTCCCTTGGTTTCCGGCCCAGCCTGCTATCTCAGGTAAACTGAGCGTAAAAAGAATCACGCGGTATCGCTGCAGCCACCCTGTGCCACTGGGCCTGTAGTTCGGCGATAACGGCTTTGCCGGGCCAGCCTTCAGGCAGCAGCTCATCCGGCAGGGAAGGGTCGGCCATAATCAGGCCGCTCATCTCCTCGCCGATCTGCAGGAACAGCAGGAACAGCGGCAGTGCCTCACCGCTGCGGATGGCGTCATCTGCAAGCGGGATAAACTCCCGGGAGATCCAGGCGCTTTTGTCTAAGTAAAGGGCTTCGAGCTTATCCAGCTGCCAGATGTGCCAGGCCTTGGCCGGGGTAATGGCTCCTTCCGCAAACTCCCCGCGCAGAATGGAGACATTGCCGGTGAGCTGCAGGCTCTCCACATACTCCGTCACTTCCTGGCGGTAATTCCAGGGGGAGATGTAGACACTGTTATATAGAAGCCCATAGCCAAGCTGCAGAATGGCCGTACGAAAAGCATCCCGTTTCTTGCGCTCCTGCTCCGGCACCTCGAGCATGACCACATCCCAGGTATGATCCCACTGCTGCTCATAACGGGCCGGTTTGCTGTTAATGGATTTGATGTAGGCGCGTCCGGTAGAAGTGATGCAATACAGGGAACGGACCGGTGAAGCGATGTAGCCCTCTTTTTTCAGGCGGGACAGGCTGTTGCGGATATAGGTAGAGGTGTAGCCTCTCAGTTCATAGATTTCGACAAATTGCTGGGCGCTCATCCGGTCCACGCGGGACAGCAGGAAAAGCATGGTTTTTTCGACAGACAGCACGTTCTCACGCCTCTCTTGACAGGTAGTGATTACGAATATATTATAAATATAGACGTTCGTTATAAAAATAGATATATTGAGTGGTGGAAGCAGGGGAAACCGCAACTGTTGCAGCGCCTGTCCATGCTCATTTGTCATTGTAACGTAAACGATATGCTTTTGCACGGTAAGTCCATCACTTTGATAGTAGAAGAGGAGAGATAAGAGATGAAGATTATTTTTCACGGCCATTCCTGTGTACAGCTTGAGGTAGGCGATAAGTCGCTGATTATCGATCCTTTTATTAGCGGTAACCCGGCTGCGGTGACGAAGCCTGAGGATATTAAGACTGATGCGGTGCTGCTGACCCATGCGCATGCGGATCATATTCTGGATGCTGCGCCGATTGCGATTGCGAATAACGCGCCGGTAGTGGCAACTGTGGAACTGGCTACGTATATCGGGTGGAAGGGTGTAGAGCAGACCATTGGAATGAACATCGGGGGAACGGTGGACCTCGGATTTGCCAAAGCAACAATGATTCACGCTTTCCATACCAGCGGCATTACACTGGACGATGAGCAGCAGATTATTTACGGCGGGATGCCTGCGGGCTTCATTATTGAAGCGGAAGGTAAAACCGTACTGCATGCCGGCGACACCGGGCTGTTCAGCGATATGAAAATGTTCGGCGAGCTGTATAACATCGACCTGGCGATTCTCCCGATGGGCGGACATTTCACGATGGGGCCGGAGCATGCGCTGATTGCTGCCAAATGGCTGAACGCCAAGCATGTGCTGCCGGTGCATTACAACACCTTCCCGCCGATCCGTCAGGATGTGGCAAGCTTTGTGGATGCTTTGGCTAAGGAAGGAATTCCCGGTACTGCGCTTGAATACGGCGGAAGTCTGGAGCTCTAACTATCTGTAACTATATAGAATGTGCAGAGAGGCATCACTCCGGTGGTGTCCTTTTTGTGTGCGGCAATGCAGGCAGGTTCTCAATCATTTGGTTAAAAGAAAGCAAAATATCTGCGTCCCCGTTAACACTAACTTTTACATAGCCCGAATACGGGGCCAACAAAAGAGCTGTAACATTGGTTTCAGGGCCGGAAGCCATACAAGCCGGTGACCAGGCGATAAGCGAAAGGGAGTGTGCCTCGCGATGAAGCATAACCCCATCATTGCTTCCATTACAGAAGAATCGCAGATCAGGCAGGCTATAAGCTGCACGGTTAAAAGGGTAAACCTGATGACCGGCAACATTAACAATCTGGGACAGCTTGTACGGCCATTGCAGGAAGCGGGCAAGCAGGTTTTTGTACACGTCGAGATGGTCGGCGGAATCGGGCGGGATGCGGCGGCGATCCAGTATCTGGCGGAGGCTTTTAAGGTAGACGGAATTATTACTACCAAAAGCAATGCCATCACCACAGCCAGACAGCATGGGCTAGCCAGTATCCAGCGGGTATTCGCAATCGATTCGGCGGCAATAGAAACCGCGCTGCGTATGATTAAGTCGAGCAATCCGGATGAAGTCGAGCTGATGCCCGGTCTAATGCCGAGGATTATCAGAGAGATGAAGCAGCGAATCAAGCAGCCTTTAATTGTCGGCGGGTTGATCCGGCACGAGGCAGAAATCAGCAGTGCACTGGAAAGCGGCGCAGACTATGTATCCATCGGCGACGCGTCATTATGGAAAGAACTGAAACTACATACAGCACCCCGGGGTGGAGACGATGAGAAAACCCAGCGGTCAGAAATTGGTGTTCCGATCTAACGTATGCCTATATGCGTAGAGGAGGGCTTCCTTTCTGAAGCTGGTTTTTTTGTGCGCAAAATTCCGGTTGTACCGGCAATATGAGAGAAATGAGGTGGCCGCAGATGGACATCGCTTCGTATGAGGCATATTGCTTTGACCTGGATGGAACTGTGTTCATTGGCGACCAGCTGCTTCCGGGAGTGGAGCAGGCAGTAACAGAGCTGCGCAGGCGCGGCAAAAAAATTCTTTTCCTCACCAACAGCGCGGTGCACACCCCGCTGGATTGTCTGAACCGGCTGGCCGCAATGGGCCTGAGCTGCCGGGAAGAGGAAATCTTGACCGCGCTTTATGTCAGCGGGATGTATTTTGCCAGGCAGGAGCCGGAGGCGAGGCTGTACCTGGTCGGCGAAGAGGTGATGCACAGGCAGATGGAGCAGTGCGGCGTGGCTGTTACGGATGAACCGGCAGCGGCAACGCATGTGCTGATCGGCATGGACCGGAGCTTCACTTACGAGAAGCTGCGGCTCGGAATGACCGCGGCAAGATCGGGGGCAAAGCTGGTCGCTGTGAATCCCGATCCGGTCTGCCCGGTGCCGGGCGGATATATCCCGGATACCTGGGCCATCGTCAAGGCGCTGGAGATCGCAGCGGGGAAGCCGTCCGAGCTGGTGATGGGCAAGCCGTCATTGTACTACGCCCGGGAAGCACTGCACAAGCTGGGGCTTGCCCCGGAGCAATGCCTGATGGTCGGCGACCGGCTGGAGACGGATATTCTGATGGGCCATAGCAGCGGGATGCACACCGCATTGGTGCTAACGGGAGTGAGCTCCCGCTCGGACATTGAGCGGATGCAGATTGAGCCGCATTATGTGCTGGACACGCTGGCCGATATTGTTTTGCCGGGGATCATACATGAAAGAACAAGCTAAACCCATTATGAGGAGGTTGAACAGATTATGAACAACTGCAAGGTTTTGGCCCACCGCGGAGCAAGCGCTTATGCCCCTGAGAATACGATGGAAGCCTTCCGGCTGGCGGTTGAGCAGGGGGCGGACGGTTTTGAAATCGATATTAATCTCAGCAAGGACGGGGAAATTGTCGTCATTCATGATGACAGCATCGACCGGACCTCGGACGGACAGGGAGATATTACCTCTTACACCTTGGAGGAGCTGAAAGCCTTTAATTTCAATAAGGGTTTTGCAGAAAAATATACAACTGCACGCATCCCTACGCTCCGCGAGGTGCTGGAGCTGGTGAAGGAGCACGGGCTGTATCTGAACATTGAGGTCAAGGATATCCTGTCCAAAATGGAGCTGTACGCCGGACTTCCCGGCGCAGCAGCTGAGCTGGTGCGGGAATACGGGCTGACGGAGCAGGTGATTTTCTCCTCCTTCAATCATTACTCGATGGTGAGGCTGAAGAATGAGTATCCTGAGATGAAAACAGGGCTGCTGTACATTGCCGGACTGTACCAGGGGGCTGAATACGCCCGGCTGACCAAGGCTGATGCGCTGCATCCGGTGTTCTTTGGAGTGAACCGTGAGGCTGTGGACGAAGCTCGCGCTGCCGGAGTGCAGGTCAACGCCTGGACGGTGAATGAGCCTGAGCATATCGGCTGGATGCTGGCGGCCGGAGTGGATGCGATTATTACGGACCGGCCGGATGTCTGCATCGGGCTGAGAGGGTAGCGCAATGAACAAGACCACGATTCTGGCCCACAGAGGGGCAAGCGCCTATGCGCCGGAGAACACGATCGCTTCCTTTGAGCTGGCCCGCCGTATGGGGGCACAAGGAATTGAGCTGGATGTGCAGCTGACCAGGGACGGCAAGCTGGCCGTTATTCATGATCATACGATCGACCGTACCTCGGACGGCACAGGCCGGGTCAGCGAACTGACGCTGGCGGAGCTGCGGGAATATGACTTCTCTTACACCTTCCGCGGTGAGTACAGCACCGAAGGCAGCCGGATTCCCGAGCTTAAGGAAGTCATGCAGTTCGCCAAGGAGCATCAGCTGTACATCAACATTGAGACTAAGGATTATGCCAATCCTTACGGTGAGGTGAACGTCCGCACAGCAGAGCTGGTAAAAGCCAGCGGCTATCAGGAGCAGACGCTAATCTCTTCCATTAACCATAACGCGATGGCCCGGTTAAAGCGCGAATATCCGGACCTGCGGACAGCGATTGCTTTCATGGAAAGCTACTACCGGCTGGATGAATATGCGGCCGGCTGCCGGGCAGATGTGCTGCATCCGTATTACCTTGGCGTGGACGCAGCGTTCATGGAAATAGCCAAGAGCAACGGGTATGAGGTGAATCCATGGACTGTGGATGATGAAGCGGAAATCCTGCGGCTGCAGCAGCTCGGAGTGACAAGGATTATGACCAACCGGCCGGATGTCGGCGTGGCGGCGCTGAGCAAGGTGACGGTATAATTTGGACTGAATTTAACAATAAGGGGATGTGGCGGAGGAGAATTTTGGAACTGGAGGAGCGTTAGCGACCGCCTAAAAGCTTTTCGAAGAAAAACTAGCTCCGGAAGCATAAGCAGTCTGCGGATTTCCACCGTTAAGAACGGTATAAATCAAGAAATCTGCAGACAACAGCGGCCGGAAGTCCAAACATTCTCTGGAGTCACGGCGAAGCCCAAATGTTACTAAACCCGCCAAAGGAGGAAACCATGAGCAGCATTGTACTGGAGAACGTAAGCAAAGCCTACGGCGATAAAAGCATCATAGAAGGACTAAATCTGACGATTGAGAGCGGAAGCTTCACCGTGCTGGTCGGGCCGTCCGGCTGCGGAAAGTCGACGACGCTGCGGATGATTGCCGGGCTGGAGGAGCAGACCGGAGGCCTGATCTCCATCGGCGGCAAGAGCATGAACCAGGTGGAGCCGGGCAAACGGAATCTGGCGATGGTCTTTCAGAATTATGCGCTGTACCCCACAATGACGGTGGAGAAGAACATCGAATACGGATTGAAAAATAACAAGGTACCCAAAGCCGAGCGAAAGCGCCTGATCACTGAAATTGCGGAGACAGTGGGCTTAACCAAGCATCTGCACAAAAAGCCGGAGTTTCTCTCCGGCGGCGAACGGCAGCGGGTCGCGCTGGCCCGGGCGATGGTCAAGAAGCCGGCGGTCTTCCTCATGGATGAGCCGCTGTCGAACCTGGATGCTAAGCTCCGCCAGCAGATGCGCGTTGAGCTAATCGAGCTGCATAAGAAGCTAGGTGCGACCTTCATCTACGTTACGCATGATCAGGTAGAAGCGATGAGCATGGGCACACAGATTGTGCTGATGGACGGCGGGCGGATTATGCAGGAGGATACACCGCACGGGATCTACAATGAGCCGCGCAATATGTTCACCAGCCATTTTATCGGCACGCCGCCAATGAACATTCTGGAGCTTGCCAGGTCAGGCGGCATCCTTAGCGAAGCACCGCACGGGGCGAAATTCTTCGGGTTCCGGCCGGAAAAAGCAAAATTTGTGCCTGAGCCGGGACTTGTGAGTGAACAAATACTTGAGCTGGATGCCATCCTTAGCAGCCGCGAGCTGCTTGGCTCAGAGGTGATTTACAAAGCAATGCTTACAAGCGGGCAGAGCGTAGCCGTCAAATGCTTCGACAGTCCCGAGCGCAGCCTGGAGCCGGTTAAGCTGTATGTGAACAAGGAGCAGTTATTCTTTTTCGACGCACAGGAGCATCGGATTCCGGCAGACGGCAGCAGAGCAGGCGTGACTGTATCGTCCATCGGAGACACAGCATGAAGAACCGTAGTAAGAGCATGAAGCTGCTGCCTTATCTGCTGGTTGCGCCGGCGGTGCTGATCCTGACGATTTTTTACATCTATCCGATTCTCTATAACGTATATCTGAGCTTCTTCACCTGGAACATGCGCGGGCCGATGAAGTTCGCCGGACTGGATAATTATATCGAGCTGTTCAAAGGCCGGGATTTTCTCGGTACCCTGAGTAATACGCTGCTCTACATGGTGATGGATGTGACGCTGGTGATGGTGCTGGCTATGCTGTTGGCCCTCTTTTTGCAGAAAAACACCTTCATCAACCGCTTCATCCAGACACTGAGCTTCACGCCGAACATCATCTCCCTAATCTCGGTCTCGCTGATCTGGATGTGGCTGATGAATACGGATACCGGGCTGTTCAACTATCTGCTCTCCCTGATCGGGGCCGGGCCGGTGGGCTGGCTGACGGATAAGCAGGTGGCGTTATTTTCACTGGTGCTCGTGTCGGTCTGGAAGTCGGTCGGCTTCAATGCACTGATTATTACCTCGGCCCTTGGCTCGATTCCCGCTCATCTGTATGAGGCTGCGGCGCTGGATAATGCCTCGAAGCAGTCAGTCTTTTTCCAGATTACGCTCAAAATGATCTCCCCGACCCTGTTCTTTCTGATCCTGATGAACATCATCGGCTCCTTCCAGGTGTTCGAGACGATCAACATCATGACCCAGGGCGGACCGGCGAATGCCACGAACACGCTGATCTTCAGTATCTACAAGCAGAGCTTTGAGTACTACCGGGTCGGCTATGCGGCGGCGATGGCGGTGGTGCTGATGGCGATTGTGGGGCTGATTACGATTTTTTACTTCAAGGCCATGGGCAGACGGGTCCATTACCGGTAAAGGAGCAGACTTGTGAAAACATTGATAAGAACGCCCGGGCTGATTCTGCGAATCCTCATCTCGGTGCTGCTGATCGTCATCTTCCTGACGCCGTTCTACTGGATGATTCTGACCGCCTTCAAAACGCTGGGCGAAGTCCTGGCGATGCCGCCGAAATTCTGGGTCCAGTCGCTGCAGTGGCAGAATTTTAAGGATGCTTTTACCCGGATAGATTTCCTGCATTATACGCGGAACTCCCTGATTATTACGCTGGGAACGCTGATTGGTCAGGTGCTGGTGGTTGTACCGGCGGCTTATGCGTTTGCGAGATATGATTTTAAGGGGAAAAACTGGCTGTTCGGCACCGTGCTGGCAACAATGATGATTCCTGGACAGCTGATCTTTCTGCCGATCTTCGTTATGTTCGCGAAGTCCGGGCTGCTGAACACTTATGTGTCGCTGATTGTCCCTTTTATCGCCAGCGGTACGGCTATCTTCATGCTGCGGCAGACGTTCATGCAGGTTCCCGACTCCCAGCTCGAAGCAGCACGGCTCGATAATGCCGGAGAATTCAAAATCATCTACACGATTATGATGCCCGCCGCGATTCCAACCCTGTCTACGCTTGCCCTGCTGACGTTTATCGGGACGTGGAACAGTTACTTTTTTCCGCTGGTGTGGACGACGACGGATGCTGTCCGGACGTTGCCGCTCGGCATTCAGAGGCTCCAGGATATTGAGGGCTTAAGCCCGCAGATTGTCATGGCCGGTAATATGATGCTGATTGTGCCGATTCTGATCGTCTTTGTGGTGGCGCGCAAGCAGATTATCAAGGCGTTTACTTACATGGGAGTGAAGTAGCGGCAGCGTCCGCAGGCTCCCGTGCTGATCCATAGCTTCAGCAGTACACATTAGAGAAGGTTCTAGGAGGAGAAGTGGACAATGAGTATGTGGAAAAAGAAAGTTCTGCCCCTGATGATGACAGTTCCTGTAACAATGGGGTTGGCTGGTTGTGCGCAGACTGATGCTGAAGTATTCGCTGCACCGTATGAGAAAGGGGAGCAAACAATAGAGCTGCAGTTCTGGACCTCCGCTGTCGAAGAGGTGAATCAGGCGCTGGTGGACCAGTTCAATGAAACCAAGGGTGCCGAGCTGAACATTCATGTTAATGCCGAGTATCAGGGCGACTATTGGGAGATGCAGCAGAAGGTGAATGCCGCGGCCATTGCCGGTACGCTGCCGAATGTGTTTGTGGACGAAGTGGCGATGACCAAGGGGTTTGCCGACAACGATATTATTGTGAACCTGGAGCCTTATATTAAGGCTACGGATTTTGACCGGTCCGATTTTCAGATCGGGGATCTGGGCAACCTTTACGTCGGTGAGGACCTGTACGCTTTTCCGCATATGAGAAGTGTGCCGGTGATGTATGTGAACAAGACGCTGGCGGCAAAGGCGGGACTTGATGCGAACGGCCCTGCTACCTTTGCCGAGCTTGAAGCTTACCTCCAGGCAGCGCATGATGCTACCGGCGAACCGCCGATGTACCTGTTCAACTACGATTTCTGGGTGATGGAGGCGCTGCTGCATTCGTACTCGGGGACTACGGTTGTTAATGCGGAAGAAACGGAATCGAATATCAACAGCGCAGGTGCGGTTAAGCTGATTACCTTCATTGAGGAGCTGGAGTCCAAAGGACTGGTTAAAGTGCTGGGCGTTACCGATTCAGATGCTTTCTATGCCGCGATTGCCAAGCCAAGCACGGCGCTGATCTTTGCCAGTATCGGCGGCTACAAAACGTTTGCAGGTATGGCACAGCAGAGCGGGCTTGAGCTTGGCGTGTCCATGATTCCAACAGGAGACGACGGTAAGCGTGGCGTGCCGGTGGGCGGCTCCAATACGTACCTGGCTAATACCGGATCGGATCAGGAAAAAGCGGCTGCCTTCGAATTCATGAAATGGCTGTCCGATACGGAGCAGGCTGCTTACGCTTCTGCCAACACCGGCTACCTGCCGACCCGCCTGTCTTCACTGGATACGGACCTGATGAAAGAAACGATCGCGGCATTCCCCGGCTACCAGGTAGCTTCCGACCAGCTCGAATTCAGCAAAATGCGTCCAATGACCGGCGCATACCACGAGATCGAGGACCTGATGGGCGGCCGGATCAACGAAATCTGGCTGGAGAACCTGAACATTCAGGAGAGCCTGGATAAGCTGGCTGAGGAAGTGAATGTGATTTTGAACCGGTAGGCTGTGCGGGGATTTTAAGGTGAATAATGAGGATGCAAAGCTTCTGCTTATTTTTTGGCGGGGGCTTTTTTATGCGAGGATGCTTGCAGGACGCAGTGAAGTGAATGGATAGGCCGTCAAACTCTATATAATGAAATTAGAAGGAGAGAGAAGCAATGAGGAGATTTTTTAGGGGGAAAGGGATGGTCTTAGGCTGTCTGGTCCTCATAATTGCGATATTTACGGCGTTCTGCTGGCAGGGGCTGAGGAATCTGTTCACGGCAGGAGAGTATGGGACAGTAGATGAAATGGCAGAAAGCGTCATGCTCAAAACAGCTACTCCGGGTGCAGCAGCGTTAATAACCCGGCAGGGGAAAACTGAGTTTAGGGTCTACGGGTACGCAGATACTGAGCAGCAAAAGCAGGTCACTGAAGCTACCCTTTTTGAGCTGGGCTCGACTACGAAGGCCTTTACGGCGCTGGCTGTTATTTTGCTGGAGCAGGAGGGCCGTTTAGCGTATTCGGATCATGTTACAGAGTATCTGCCATGGTTCGGGCCTGCTTTTAGAGGGAACAAGGCAGAGATTACGATCAGCCAGCTGCTGGCTCATACCAGCGGAATTCCGGCCTGGAGCATCGGGTTCATTCCTGAAGGTACTGCGCCGGAGCTGCTCGAGGACACCGTACATAAGATTTCTGACATTGCACTGGATACATACCCCGGCACCGGATATCAGTATGCGACGGTTAATTATGATATTTTGGCGCTGATTATTGAGCAAATTACAGGTATGAGCTATCAGAATTACGTAGGGCAGAATATTCTAATGCCTTTAGGAATGACAGACAGTTATTTTGCAACAGGGCAGGAAAAGGAACCGGAGCAGCTTAGCAAGGGTTATCGTGTGTTTTTTGGCAAAAGCATAGCGTACGACGCACCCAGATATTACGGTAATATAGCTGCCGGGTACCTGGTAACGAATGTTAAGGATTTGGAACGCTGGGTTCATGCCCAACTGGATATCGGGAATATACCGGATGCTCTAAGGAAGGCAATCAGACAATCACATGAAGCAAGCCCTGAGACAGCAGGGGTGGAAGCGGAAGGCCGATATTATTCCTATGGCTGGAGCCATGAGCCGGACCATCAGATGATCCGCCATACCGGAAGTAATCCTAACTATTCCTCACATGTCATCATCGATCTGGAACAGCAGACAGCTGTGTTTGTACTGGCCAACCTGAATTCGGCGGCTCCGTCGCTGATTGCAAGTAACATATATGAAAATATAAACGGCAATGCCATGAAAGCCTATAAATACGATGATACATATACTTTAGTTGATGTGGTGTTCTCGTTCTTAGTCCTGCTGGCGGTTATTAGCGTAACCCTTAAGGGGATCAGACTGGCCGGAGGGAGCAGGGGGGATATTCGAAACGAACGGTCAAGACGCCGAAAAAGAATAACAGCAGGGTTCGCTCTAAGCTTTAGACTCCTGCTACTGGTGCTAATTGTAATCTGGCCTTATCTGATTCAATACAATTACTACATGATCAGCGTGTGGATGTCTTCTGCCGTCTTTATTTGGATGGGGCTTGCTGCGGTCAGCTGCGTGTTATCGGTAATAAGCCAATGTATTAAAATAGCCGGGTTCACTAAATGAATCATCTTCTTGTATCATCGTTACGAATGCTATTGTCCTGTTGTTTGAAGTAGTGTGGATATGGCCTATGGAGACCAGTCAAGCACAAATGGTTGCTCCTTTACTGATAGGGTAGTATAATTCTTCCAAATCAGATGAGCGAGGAGATTGAACATGACTGAACAAACAGTAGCCAGTAGAATAGCAACATTAGGAATCGTTCTTCCCAATGCAAGCGAACCAGCAGCTAAGTACGCAAACTTCATAAAAGTAAACGGTTTATTGTTTGTTTCTGGCAAGGGACCTACTGGAACACCTAAAGGTAAGTTAGGTCAGGATTATACAACTGCAGAAGGTTATGAGTTTGCACGACAAACAGGGATTGAAATTTTGGCTGTACTAAAAACAGCTCTAGAAACACTGGATAAAGTGAAACGAGTGGTTAAAATTCAGGGTTTTGTTAATGCGGACGCTAATTTTGAAGAACATCATAAAGTGTTAAATGGTTGCTCAGATCTTATGCTGGATGTTTTCGGAGAAAAAGGTATCCATGCACGTTCAGTCTTTGGAGCTGTTTCGGTTAGAGACAATCTTCCCATTATAATTGATTCAATATTTGAGGTTGAGGAGTAGAGAGTTTTACGTTAGGAGACTGGATATGAACTTTTCAAACCGTTATATATGGATAGAAGCTGAAATGTGGCCCGTTGGCTCATGGAATCATAAGGATGGAAACTCTGATGTTATTGTTGTTTTTCCGAATCGTTCCAAATGGATTGCCAGTTTCTTCACTTACCAGAATATCGAGACATTAAGGCAAAAGAACATACAAACCGGTGAATGCATGAACGGCGCATATTACTGGTCCAGCGACATGGTGTTGATTGATATTATAACTAGGGATAGAATTGAACAACTAATTGATCATCTGAATAAACACGATAATTTCCAATCAGTCTTTAATCAATACCCCGATGTAGATACAGAAGAAGACGCGAACTATCCTGCTGGATTTTTTTTAACCGATGAATCATTCATCTAACAGGAAACGCTGGTCAAATAAAACGAGGTGTTCGTATGATTCCCCATATGCAATACTCGCTGTTATCTTAATTACAAGAGCTATTCTTAAAAAGAATAAAATTCTATAATTTAGCTGAGGATGGAATCTGAATAAATTAGAGTTTAAAGAAGGGCTAAAGACATGGATATTAAAGCGGTGCTCTTTGATTTGGATGGTACGTTATTGAACCGTGATGCTTCGCTTGTCTTTTTTGCTCGTGACCAGTACGATCGGTTTTCACAACTTCAATTAGTTGAGAAAGACATTTTTGTACGGCGGTTTATCGAGCTTGATAATCACGGATATGTTTGGAAAGATAAGGTTTACCAGCAGCTTATTGATGAGTTCTCAATTCAAGATATGGAGTGGACTGAGCTTCTAAGGGATTACTTAATTAGTTTTCAAAGGCATTGCATAGGTTTCCCTAATATGATGACTATGCTTACTCAATTAAAAAACAACGGAGTAAAGTTAGCGCTGATCTCTAATGGTTATGGACAGTTCCAGTATGATAATTTTAAAGCACTGGGTATTAGTCATCTATTCGACGAGGTTCTGATATCAGAATGGGAAGGACTTCGAAAGCCAAACCCGGAGATTTTCATTCGAGCTCTGTCAAAACTGGGTGTGAGAGCAGAAGACGCTCTGTTTGTGGGTGACCACCCGGAAAATGATATAAGAGCGAGTCGCGATGTAGGTATCAAAGCAGTATGGAAGCGAAATCAACAATTTTGTCTAGAGGTTAATGCCGACGCAATTATAAATGACTTGGAGGAATTAACTCAATACGTATTACGCTATTGATAACGCTGCCGGGTATGTTGATGTACTTTTGGCGGCAATCCATACACTATTATTACTCAGCATCGAATCCTTCTTTCTGGTGAAAAAAAGGTGGACCAGGGAAAATCCCTGATCCACCTTTTTGTCTGCTTAAGGCTCAATCCCCCACACCAGCTGGCCGCTCACATAACCGGTGACTTTATCATGGTTGGCGAACTGGCTAGCGGAGGCCTTGAAGGAGTAATCGTCAGCCTGATTGTAGTTGGACCAGTCATTTTTGGAGAAGCGTGTCTGGATTTCTGCGCTCTGGCCGGGATTAAGGGTTCCCGCTGCACTCGTAAAGCCGATCTCCAGCGCATAATCCGCTCCGGCAACCGGGGTAGCCAGCTTTACAAAATTGGCGGTGACATTTGCGCTTCCGACACTGGCCCAGTCACTCCAGAAGCTCTGAGCTTTGTCTCCGTCAATGGTATAGTAATACCGGAGCTTGATGTCACTAAGCTGGATCGCGGAAGTCCCGTTGTTAATCACTTTGAATTTTGGCGAAATGCCGTTGCTGGAGGCACTGGTGTTGCCATTGAAGGCTTGAATCGTCAGGTTCCCTGGCGGTACGGTAACACTGCTGTCCGTCACATTCACGGTAAGAACGGCATTATTCCCCGCGTTAAAATGAAAGGTGATCACGTGCTGGCCGACCGGCAGAGCAGCAAGATACGATTTTTTCAGAACAACAGCAGTGCTTGTTGCTGTATAATCCTGGCCGGAGACAAGCGCAGCGGTTCCTTTATTCACACTTGTCAGCTGATGCCCGTTCAAGGTAAGGGCTACGGAGATGTCCTGCTGCAGGGCTGCCGCTTTGTCAAAGGCTGCAGTTACAGGCGAAATTGTAGCATCCGGGCCCGGGCCCGGGCCCGGTGTGGTATCAATGATTTTCACCTTTAATACAGGGTCTTGTCCCTGATTGAAGTCCAGTACAATGGAATGCTCGCCGACCGGCAGCTGGGCCAGGTACGCTTTTTTCAGAGTCAGCGTATTTCCGTTCAGGGTGTAATCCTGATTTGCAGTCAAGGCGGAAGTGCCTGCCCGGAGAGCGGTTAGCGTATTGCCGTTAGGATTCACGGTTATAGCTTTGTCGCTCTGATTAGGCGTATTTTTGTCAAACTCGACGTTTGCCGGTGTGATAGATGCATTTGGAATGGGGTTATTCACACTCAGGTCAGGCAGCTCATCCAGGGTAATGACATAATTGCTCTGGTAGAGCGTCGTCAGCGTCGCCGGATAATTAAAGGCAGTGCTCATAAGATGCTCACCGTACCAAGGCAGGAAATAGAGCCAGCCGGATTTTTCCTCGGTCAGGTTCTTTACGCTCGGGATGGTGTCATTTTCCGTCATTGCTACCATTTTGGTACCGCCGGTTAAACCCACCAGCTGATAAAAAATCGAAGTAATCGCATCCTCATTAGGCACGCCGGACAATCCGTCATAGCGGTTGTAGATCGTATTGTATTTATCGTAGCCGACCAGATCGACCTGATCATTGCCCGGGTACCATGCCGGAGAAGTGCTGTATACATAGCTGTTGTAGGTCCAGATCAGGTTGTGCAGACCGTACGTTTCTGTGAGCTTGGTATAGATCTGATCCCACAGCTGCTTGTACACCTCAGCTCCGGCCGATGCCCACCAGAACCAGGCGCCTTCCCCGTTCAACCCGCCGTTGCCTTCTGCCTCATGGTATGGACGGAATAGGACTGGAACGTTGTTATCCTGCAGAATCAGCAGCTGTTCCGCCAGATCATCGATAGCCGTCATGACATATTCATACTCTCTGGTGCCGGGAACGACCGCATTGGCAGTATTAAAGTTGGTTTCAGTCGGCTTGTAGGTGGCTTTCTTCCAGTCTACAAAATCGCCGGCCTGATAGGCGGTGAAATCGCGCGGCACATTGATATGCCAGGAGGCTGTTGCGATCCCCCCGCGGTTATTGACCCAGTCGATCATCCGGCTCGTTGTTCCGTCCTCCCAGCCATACAGCGGATTATAGTTCATAAAATCAAAGCCGCGGATCGCCGGATATTTGCCGGTCAGATTGTGAATCCAGTCAAACTCAAGCTCGGCATTCCCGTCATTCCCGCCGCCGTAAATCTCCTGCTGGCCGGAGATGATATGATTGCCGTAAACCTCTGTTAAATAGTTCATCAGCAGCTGTGTTTCAGGGGTAGACTGGGGATCGGAGAGGACCGGCTGCACGTTCAGAGGGTCGAGATCAGCATAATCGACAGTGAAGGTGTCAAAATACGCGAACCCCCAGCCTGCCTTGATCTGGATGGTGTTGACGCCCTGGTTCAGCTTTTGGAAGCCGAAGTCGAAATCCTTCCAGGTGGTTGTGTAGGGCAGCATATACGAGCCCTTGGTAACGCCGTTAACCGTCAAAGACTGCTGTCTGCCGTCAGCGCTGAGCTCCTGCATATACCGGGTACTGATCGAATACATGCCGGTTTCCGGGACAGTCACTGAGAAGGTTAACGTGCCGGAGCTCTGCATCCAGACAAAGCCGCTTCCGGAGTAGCCGGGCTTGGGTGTTCCGTAAATCTGCGTAACCACCTGTAGATCTGAGCTGAGCTGGGCATTCTCGCTTTCAATCGTGAACAGCGGGGCATCTGCGTGAGCGGGGGCTATCCTCGCCATTCCAAGCAGCAGAGTAAAGACGAGCATTATTGCGCCTGCTTTTTTGACTAAATCTTTCATCGTCATCTTCCTTTCCATAATGAAATAGGATGAATAACTTGTAGTCTACTGATTCATGATGGCGCTTTCATAGAGAATATAGCATAAGTAACAAAAGATGTAAATATATGGTTTATAGGCTTGGTTTACATTTTCTTCATTATTACATTAGTAAAGCCTGATTTAAGGGTTCATTAATCTTGTATGTGAGGATAATTATAGAAAATAAATAGAAAAAAATGCTAACATAACACCTATCTTATAGATGAGGTGGATAATATGATACACGAAATCAGCGGTGGAACATCATCATTAGAGCTTTACGACGATTATCTGGTAATTAAGCCAAGCAACGTGCAGAAACTGAACGGACACACCCAAACGATTCCACTAGAGCAGGTGGTAACTATAAGCATAGTTAAGCCCTTTTTAAGGGTGCCTTACTTGCAGGTTATTACCCCCGGCCTTAAAACCTCCAAGAAGGATAATGTTAAGGGGGCTGCAGCAAACGTCGTTCTAATTCAGCCGGGTAAAATGAAAACCGCCGAAAAAATCCGTGATTATATAGCAAGCTATAAATCCGCCAGAAATAATCGCACAGCATCCCCGGCTCCTGCCGGATCGATCGATGATCTGAGACAGCTTGCAGAGCTGAGAGATTCAGGTGTTATTACTACCCAGGAATTTGAAGCCAAGAAAAAACAGATTCTCGGGCTGTAGGTATTTATCTATGAAGCAGGCATCTTTGTGAAAACAAAGGTGTCTTTTTGTTTTTTCCTTTTTTGATTGAAAAGTTTGTGCCAGTTGAAGCAACAGATTGCATATGGCCGTGTACTGCTCGAGTTTGCCTTCTCTATGTACTGTTGTGAAATTTTCCTGCGGGCCTCTCTATGATAAGATGGAATGAACCATTAACATCATACAACCCGGTGTGTACCGGAGAGAAACGGGAGGAACGAGAGTCATGAAACATCCTTTTCATCTAAAAGCGGTATGGAACGGCGGGCGTAACAGTGAGGGGAAAATTGACGCAGGCGGGCTCAAAACCGTCATTTCGATTCCACAGGAGATGGGCGGGCCGGGAACGGGTACCAATCCGGATGAGATGCTGCTGGGGGCAGCGGCGACCTGTTATCTGATTACGCTGGCTGCGATGCTTGAGCGTTCTGAGATTACACCTATGAGTCTGACCCTGGAGTCTGAAGCCACCGTGGATGTCACAAATAATGTGTTCACGTACGAGCGGATCACGCATAAGCCGAGGATTGTGCTCAGAGCGGATACAACAGATGCTGAGCTGATGAAGGCGGAGCGGCTGGCACATAAGGCTGAAGAGTCATGCATGATCTCGCGGGCCGTTGCGGGAAATGTAGCGATAGAGACGATGCCTACTATTGTAACGACGGAGTTTGATGCGGTCTGATGCGGTCTGATGCGGTCTAATGCGCCAAACAGGAAGCGGACCGGTCTAGCAGACTGGTACTTTGCTGAGCTGAATAGATTTAGGTGGAAATTAGTCATCTAATTCTCTGATAAGCTCCGCAATGAGGAACCTAGTTGGAAAAAGGTCACTTAATTTTACCGGATTTGCCTTCAGAGAGGTATATTGCCCCAAATAGATGACGTTTTTCCAACTAAATGACATAAATATCGTGAAATACTGAAATTAAGTGTCGAAAATCAAACTAAATTGATCGAGACCCATAAAAAGACGCCTGAAAGCGCGACGGACAGCTCCGTCCTCAGGCGTCTTTTTGTTGTGTGCTGCAGTCAGCGCTTAGTCAGCGAGTAAAAATAAAGGAGTAATGAAACCAGGGATACGCCTGCAAAGGTTTTAAGGAGTGCAGAAGCACTGGTTACTTCGAGCTCAAATACCCCCAGATATGAAAAGCTGTCAAACCCGAAATCAAAGGCTGCTGAGCTTAACAGTAGGACAGCTAAGATTATTGGCAGTGTGATGCCAAGCAGTGAAAAGTTTTTCAGATATTCCTCCCGCGCATCCTTAAAGATAAAAAGAACCGAGAATGCCACAACAATCAGGATAAGTATAAAAAACACCGAATCACCTCCTTAAATGCTGTAGGCAGAATATGATTGATTAGAGAGGTATAGCTTGTAAGTATTTTACTTTAGGATGCGGGGAAAGTATATGTTTTGCGCTTAGGGTGCTAAAATAATCCATACGATGATACAGGGGGGCGGACAATGGATCGGATCGATGCTGAGCGCTATATGTACAATTTCATTAAAAATAAGCAGAGTGGGCTGTCTATATCGGATTTTGAGCAATGGGTATATACGAATGAGGAATTGGAGGATATTTTCGGAGAAACGGAATACTATGAACTGATCACCAGAAATTATAAGGACAAATTTGCCTATCATGAAACGGAGAAGCAAATTCAAAGACTGGCCCATTTTGGACTATTTGAGCAGGAGAGAATAATAAGAATTTTAAATGAGCTTTTAACCGATGAGGATGCCACCAGACAATTGGACAGACTGTACATACTATATGAGGAGTATTGCAGCGGCTATAATTTTCTAAGATATATCGCTTTATCGTATATTACAACCTCGGATGATTATAAAGAGGCGCTTAAAGAGAATCATTCAAAATTTCAGAGCTATATAGCAGGTAAAAGGAAGGAAGCAACCAGGCTGCTCACGTTTCTGGAAAATAATCAGCTTAGGATTGATGAAGAGTATGTGTATTCCGATTTTCGGGACGAGAAAGACCGGATTGAGTTCCATAGTATTAACGAGATGTTGAATGCCCGGTAGAATGACTAAAGGATCAGCCATAAAAAGACGTCTGAAAGGCGACGGACAGCTCCGTCCTCAGGCGTCTTTTTGCTGCGCTCATAGTCAGCTCCGCGGCAGCCTGCTGCCATATCTCGCCCGCAGCTGCTGGAGCTTGTCGAGCTTCTTCAGGCTGCTGTCCTTGCTGAGCAGGCCGACGCCGAGGATCAGGTTCTCGATAATGTAGGTGGGGCCGACCATTGAATGGAATTCCCACACCTCGCCGCGCCCGGCGTACAGCACGATGTCAGCATCCTGCGAACGGGGGAAGACCAGCCTGTCGGTAATCAGGATGACAAAATAGCCCGCCTCCCGCGCATAGTCGAGTATGACATCTGTTTCGGGCAGCAGCTGGACGAAGCCGAAGACGAGCACGACATCCCTTTTGCCGGCATGCATCAGGGATTCCAGCAGCTCATGGCCGCTGGGGGCCATCTTTTTCAGGTTCAGCCCGTAACGGGCCATCCGGTAGGCCATCAGCTCGGCGAGACCTGCACACGGGCCGGGGCTGTAGATGTAAATTTGCCTCGCAGCGGACAAGGCGGCTACGGCGCGCTCAAGGTGGGCTTCGTTCAAATAGCGGTTTGTCTCCTGCAGGTGATGTGAGGCCACATCCAGCAGCATTTGCGGGAGGGAGCTGCCGCCGGTCCGCTGCATGGCATCGCGCATTTTTTCGGACGGGGTGGATTCGAAGCGGAAGCGCAGGCTGTTCTTGAAATCCTTGGCATGGCGGTAGCCGGCCGCTTTCCAGAAGCGGGAGACCGAGGCAATGCTGATGCCCAGCTCGTCGGCCACTTCCTGCTCGGTCATGTAGAGGACGCGGAGCTCATTCTTTTGAATAAAATCGGCAATCACCCGCTGGTTCGGGGAAAAGGGACGGCGGTTCCAGTCCTTATACATAGGCAGTTGTCCTCCTGGGATGATGATGCTTCTCCACTATAGCCTGCCAGTGTGATGTAAATATTTTTACAGCGTTAAAAAACATGGAAAAAAGATTACATCCTCTTAACAATCGGAAATAGCTGTGCTGACACGCTATTTCTATACTTAAGTTAAATTCTTGAAGGGGGCCATTACGAAATGAGTACGTTAAAAAAGCGCTACACGCTGACCCAATCGCAGAAAATGATGATCTTCGTGCTGTCCATGTCGCTCTACGGGTTGTCCAACATGTTCACAGAGCTGATTCCAAGTATCCAGCTGGGGCCAATAGAGCTATCGGTCGAGTATTTCGCCTTCATTCCGCTGACGCTGTGTATGCTGTTTCATCCGCTATATGCGGCTGTGGGTGCGGCGGTCGGTGAGGTAATCTTCGGGGAGCTGATGCTGGGGCAGTTCGGCGGGCTGGGCGAGCTGGAAAAATTCATTACGTTCTCACTCGCGATGTATATCGCCGGCCGCATGGTGTCCGATCCCAAAAACCGCAGACAGGTCGGTATCGCGGCGATCAGCGGGGTGGCGATTCACCAGTTCTGCAGCTCGGTTATCGACATTGCTAAGGTGTGGGTTGGGGTGGAGGAGCTTGAGGCGGTTCAAGGCTTAGCTGAAAGTATTGTCATCATCGAAGGTGTCGGCTTCTTGAATGATGTACTATTCTCGGGCATTCTGTTCGCCCTGCTGCCGACGATGTACCTGGTACCCCGCTTGTACGGTAAAATCGAACCGCTGCTCGGCATGAAGCCGCGCGAACGGACTATGCAATATGCTTCCGGCAGCAAGTCCTGGCTCTCGCCTAAGCTGCTGGGCGGCGCCATCCTGCTGGCCCTGATTGCGATGGGCGCGGAGCTGCTGTCCGAGTCAGGCTGGAGCATCGGCGAATTCGAGCTGCCCGGGGCGGAGTCGAATGAGGGGACGCTGATCTGGATCAGCATGCTGGCAGCTGCAGCAGTTGCGGCGGTAGTGCTGGCGGTGATCCTGCGGAAGGCGGCGCGCAGGCGGCAGGAAGCAGGGCAGCTGGATGGATAAGCCGCTGCTGGAGCTAAGCAATGTATCCTTTACCTATCCCGGTGCGGAACAGCCGGTGCTGCAGGAGGTTTCGTTCACCCTGCAGCAGGGAGATTTCGTGGCTGTCATCGGCAGCAACGGCTCGGGCAAATCAACGCTGTGCAAATGCTTCAATGGTCTGATCCCCCATTATTATACGGGTGATTTCGAAGGGGAGCTTAAGCTGCTGGGAGAATCTGCGGAAGGGAAGCGGGTCAGCGAGCTGTCACGGCATATAGGCTATGTGTATCAGGATTTCGAGAATCAGCTGGTCCGGCCGACGGTACTGGATGATGTATGCTTCACACCGCTGAATTACGGGCTGGCCGACTACCGGGAGCGGGGGCTGCGTGCCCTGGAGCTTACCGGCCTCAGCGGGCTAAGCCGGGAATTCATCTGGCAGCTCAGCGGCGGGCAGAAGCATCTGCTCGCCCTGGCCGGAGCCCTTGCGATGGACCCGGACATTCTCGTCATCGACGAGCCGGTTGCCCAGCTTGATCCGCAGCATGCGCGTCAGATCTACGAAATACTACGCCGGCTTAATGAGCAGCACGGCAAGACCATTGTTGTAATTGAGCATCATGCGGAGTTCATTGCGGAGTACTGCCGCTCGGTGGTGCTGATGGACGGCGGGCGGCTGCGCTGGCAGAAGCCGGTCCGCGAAGCGCTCACCTCGGTGGAGGAGCTGCTGGCCTTAGGAATCTATCCGCCCGATGTCACCCGGGCGGCCTGGCTGCTCCAGCCGGACCGGCAGGCAGCGGTGGATTATCCGCTCAGCAGTGAAGAGGGGCGGGCATGGTTTGGGCGGCGGGCGGCTGCTGTGAAGGCTGCTGATCCTGTCAATGCTGCCAATGCCCGCTCTCTGGCTGCGTCAGAGCCAATCGTCCGGATGGAGCAGATCCGGCTCTCTTACCGGACGATCCACAAGACGCTGCAGCCGGTGCTCGGCGGCATTAATCTGGAGCTCTACGCCGGCGAGCGTGTGGCGCTGATCGGCAATAACGGAGCCGGTAAGTCCTCACTGATGAAGCTGATTGCCGGAATCACTGCACCGACGGGCGGGACTGTGCAGGTTAAGGATATTACGGTGAACGGACTGCCCCCGGAGCGGCTGTCCGGTATCGTGTCCTATGTGTTCCAGAACCCCGAGGATATGTTCATCGACGATTCGGTTCGCGGAGAGATCGCTTATTACCTGAAAGCGAGAAGGCTTGGAGATTTGGACGAAAGAGTGGAAGAGCTGCTGCAGTCGTTCCGCCTGCAGGAGCTGGCCGAGCGGGACGCCCGGCTGCTCAGCGGCGGGCAGCAGCGCCGGGTATCGCTGGCGATTGGCGCTGCAGTCCGTCCGGCAGTCATGCTGCTGGATGAGCCGACAGCCAATCTTGATATTTCGACGAAGCAGGAGATGACCCGGGTGCTTGAGGCGCTGCGCGGCCATGTCGAGACCGTTGTCATCGCTACGCATGACATGGCTCTGGTGGTCGAGTGGGCCAGCCGGATCATCGTGATGAGCGAAGGCCGGATCATTGCCGACGGAGACAAGGAGGCGGTCTTCTCCGACGGGCAGCTGCTGCAGCGCGCCGGCTTGGCCGAGACCCAGCTCATGGAAATGAGCCGGCTGCTGGGCCTGCCGCAAATCTGCAGCAGCCTGGAGGCATTCACCGCTGCGGCGGAATGGAGAAAGGAGGAGCTTGTACATGGTGGAAGCCGTTAAACGGGCACTGGGCAAAATTTCGGTTGAGCACATCAAGCTGGAGCTGCTCGGCACCGCGTATAACAGCAGCAGCACGTTTCTGGGCCGGCTTGACCCGCGGATGCTGCTGATCTGGTACTTATTTTTTGCCATTACGCCTTGGTTTATCTATAACCGCACCATCCTGCTCGGAATGTTTGTCTTTATGGTGGTTACAACTGTACTGTCCAAGGTAAGTCCGTACATTGTTTTTATCCTCTGTCTCGGTCTGGTCAGCCAGATCGGCTGGATGTTCCTGCTGTCGCTGTTCTTCGGCGGAGGCGCTGAATCGCTGCTGCCGATGCTGACCCTGACGCTCAAGCTGTCGGTGATTTCGCTGGCAAGCATCACCGTCTTCTCCAGCCTTGATCCCGAACGATTGAGTGACGGATTGTCTGCTCTCGGCGTTCCCGATGCCTTTGCCTTCAGCCTGTCGTACGGCTACCGCATTCTCCCGACACTGCTGGAGGAGTTCCACCAGATTCTGCTCTCGTTCAGGCTCAGGGGGCAGCGGCCGGAGAAGCACGGGTTTCTCTACCTGCGGACAGCCGCATATTACCTGAGGATTCTTGTACTGGTCTTCTATCCGCTGATGCTGAACACAGCCAAGCGTTCACGGACTACGGTTGAAGCGCTGGAGACCAGAGGCTACACCTATGCGGTCAACAATCCCAAGGTAAAAAAGCTGCGTCTTTCTTACCTCGCCATGCATCGCAGAGACTGGCTGTTTGTGGCTTTTACCGTTGTCTATATCAGCCTGCTGTTCCCGCTGGGAGCCGCTTTTCCTAATCTGCTATATTAATCTGCCCTATTACCCCAGAAAACTAAGGAGTGTCATCCCTATATGAAAATAGATCTGCATACCCACGGCAAGCTGTCGAAGAAATCCGCCTTCTCGGAAGACTATTTCCGCGAGATGGTCAAGGAGGCGCTGGCGAACGGCCTGCAGGCGCTGGCGCTTACGGAGCACTTCAATACCTCGAACTTCTTCGGGATGTACGAGACGCTGGACCGGATGTACCCGTACAACGGGCATTATTACGAAGCCGGCGGCCTGCGGATCTTCCCGGGCATGGAGGTCGATATCGCCGAGACGGGACATATTCTGCTGATCGGATTAAAGGAGGATATTCTGGAAGCACGCTATGCCCTAGAAGGCAATACCGGTGAAGACAGCTTTATCCCGTTCCGCCAGCTGCTGGAGCTTGCCGACGCCCGCGGCTTATGGAAAATCGGCGCCCACCCGTTCCGCACCTCAACGCCGCTGCATCATCTGGACCCGTCGCTGCTGTCCCGGCTGGATGCTTTTGACTTCAATGCCAAGGATATTTACATGCAGGGGGAGCAGCCGTACCGGGCCTTGATTGAACCGTTTGCGGCACGCCTCGGTATCCCGGTCATTGCCGGCAGTGACAGCCATCAGTGCCTGCAGTACGGCAGTGTTGTGAACCGTCTGGAGCAGGACTGCTCAACCGTTAAGGAGCTTAAGGCAGCTATACAGCAGGGAAGATATACCATAGAAGTGTCCCCATGCCTGACCACGAAGGTCAAGGGCTCGGTTATGATGAAGAAGCTGCTCAAGCAGATGGCCGGAGAGGCTCCCTCGCGGGATGAAGCGGCGGCAGAGTATACTGCTTAGTGACCGGGACCGGCGGCGGCTGGATTAAAAGGGATTAGAGTAGACACACGATTGAACGGCTCCGCATCTCTACTCGCTGTATTTGTGAAAAGACTGCTAGATGTGCTGAGCCGCGCTTAGTGCATCTAGCAGTCTTTTATTCGCTGACGCTCTAATATCTGCGTCTCCGCCCTTTAACTGCACTTTGCGCAGCTAAACCAGGCGATATCTCGCATTTGCAGCGTATAGCTGCATTCTATGCAACTAAAAATGCCCGATTTGTCTAAAAACCGGATTGGGCGGCGTTTTAGTTGTACGGAGTGCAGTTATCCGGGGAAAAAGTGGGGGGTTAGTTGTACGAAGTGCAGTTATCTGTTGTATGGGGTGGGCGCGGGATGGATCACTTCAAGCTTAGGTCCTCCGGATTTATAATGTCCCCTCCAAATTCATATACTGGATAAATTGGATACAATGGATGAAATTTATATTTGTTAATTTATATTGAACACGTTCACAATTCTATATCAGGTTCGCTGCCTGGTGAGCCCGTTTTCTGACCTGTATCCGCAAGCAGCATTAAACTACGCAATATTAAGCATCCGTCAGCCGCAGCAGATCCTATTGTTTTATTCATATCATATATAGTTGTGCAATCTCGGGCTCTATACAGCCATATCCTTTGTTAACGTGACCACTTAGCAGTCGAACCTGACAAATTTACGGAAAAACCTGCTGCACACGTTAAAAAAATCATGGAAACCCTTTTTTGAAAGCGCTATAATTGGTATTAATGAGCAGAAACAAAAAGGGGCAGCGCAATGAAAAAAGGGAGAATGTTCTACGGGATTTTTATTCCCATTCTGATCCTGGGGGTGGGACTGGTTGCCAGCTTCGGCAGCTATATTTATATCAGTACGATCCGGTCGGTGGTCGGGCAGTTCTCCAGCAGCAAGCAGAGCTATGTCGAGCAGATTAAGAACAATCTGGAGCACAAGATCCAGAGCATTGAATATGCGTTCAACACGTTCAGCACGACGAGCTCTTTTCAGGACCTGGTGACGAACCCGATTACGGTCAAGGATTTTGAGGCTTACCGGAGTGTTAATTCGCAGCTGAACTATATTGCCTCCATGACGGCGGAAGGTACGGAATATTCGCTGATCAGCCTGGAGCAGAACTGGCAGATTATGAATGAGCGGCTGACCAGCCTTAGTGAAGACGATGTGGAGCAGCTGCGTGAGCAGTATATTGTGAGCCAGAATCAGAGCTTATTCTGGATTAAGACGGATAAAGGCATAAGATTCGTGAATACGCTGCCTGTGTTCTCCAGCAAAAAGCAGGCCATCGCCTTATCCGACATCTCACAGCACACCTTGGATTCTATTATCAAGACAGATGAGAAGGCACAGGTGTACATTCTCAATAAATCCGGTGAGCTGCTGTATGATTCCGGGCAGAGGGAGACAAGCCTGACACCGGGGCAGCTGGCAGAGCTCAGCGGCAGGGTTGCTGCGGGTGAGGAGAACGGGAAGACTGAAATAGAGCTGGGCGGACACCAGCCGCTCCAGCTGCTGTATTCCAAGTCTTCCTATAATAATTGGATCTACCTGACCGGACTGGACCAGGAGGAAATTGCGGGTACGCTGAAATTGACCAAATTCGGCTTGGTCGCTTTGGGCCTGCTGAGTATTCTGCTGATCCTGGTGGTCGCTTATGTTGTTGCTACTTATTTTACTAAGCCGATACAGCGGATCAAGAGCAGTCTGTCTGTTGTTCCTGCAGTGAACACCAAGAATGAGTTCGAATACATCATCCATTCCATTGATACCATCCTGTCGGAGAAGGAATCGCTGGCCAGTCTGATTAATGCGGAGATGCCGCAGCTGGAAACGCAGCTGCTCCATAACCTGCTGCGCAACCGCGAGACGCCAGAGGATCTGGAGAAAAACCTGCAGCGCTTCGGATATCCGCCTAACGGCAGCCAGATATATACGGTTATGCTCATACAGCTGGACAGCCTGGGCGGACAAGGTTCCTCAGATACCGATGTGCTCCTGCTGGCAATCAACAAGATGGTAGAGGAGGTTATTCCGAAGCCGCAGCGGCTGCAGCCGATTATTCTGAATGATGATACCCAGGCGACCATTCTGGCTATGCCCGAGCAAAGCGGCCAGGAGCTGAACAAAGAACTGCTTGAGTATGCGACGGCTCTGATTAAGGCGGTAAGGAATTATCTGAAGATCCCGATCAGCATCGGGTTCAGCAATTCGTACACAGATCTGCTGGAGAGCAAGGAAGCATGCCAGATGAGTAAACAGGCGCTGCACCAGCGGCTGAATCTCGGCAAGGAATCCATTATTTTTTATGAGGATATTTCCAAGGTTGTCTCAGGTCCGGTGCTGCTTCATTATCCGGCTGAGCTGGAGTCACAGCTGTTCAACGGCATCCGGCTGGGGGACAGGGAGCAGGTGACTGAAGCGCTTTATCCGTTCCTGGCCCAGCTGATCGGCAAGAATAAGAGCACCCTTAATTTTGAGGTCATGCTGGTGAGGCTGGTGAACAATCTGATTCAGCTGGAGCAGCATCTCGGCCTACAGGTTCTGCTGACCCGGGACAATAATAAGCTGTATCACCGGGTGCTGGACATCCGCAATCCTGAAGAAATTGAACATCTGCTCGTACACGAGGTTATCTATCCGATGACCTGTGCGATGAAGGAGAAGACGAGCAAGCAGTTCCGCTCCCTGTCCGATCAGATCACCGCTATCATTCATTCCGAATTTGACCAGGAGCTGACGCTGGAGGGCATCGGCGAGCGGCTGCACTATAATCCTAATTATCTCAGCAGTATCTTTAAGAAGGAATACGGCACCTCGTTCAGTGAGTATCTGATGAATTACCGGCTGGAGATGGCCAAGAAATGGCTGTCAGAGACGGATATGACCATCCGCGAGATTGCAGAGCGGCTGCAGTACCATAATCCCCAGAACTTTATCCGTTCCTTCCGCAAGAAGGAGCAGGTTACACCGGGCACCTACCGCAAGCTGCAGCAGGAAGCATAGCACTGGGGTATAATCCTCAGGTTACAGCAATAATCATTACAACCTGTTCTGCCGGTTTAAGGTGCACAAAAAAACGGTATCGCCCTTAGTTACAGGCGGTACCGTTTCTTTTTAATAATGGAATTAACCCTTTACAGCACCCATAAGTGCACCCTTGGTAAAGTGCTTCTGCACAAACGGGTAAGCGATCAGCATCGGAACGGTAGCGACTACGATAACCGCCATTTTGATCGTCTGGGCCGGCGGGATAATATCGACCGAGGTACCCTCGGCCTGCATGCCGCTGGAGACAATAACGATCTGGCGCAGCAGGACCTGAATCGGCCATTTTACCGAATCATTGATGTAGAGAATGGCATTCATGTAGGTGTTCCAGTAAGCAACAGCGTAGAACAGGGAGATGGTCGCGATCGACGGCAGAGCCAGCGGCAGCATGATTTTCAGGAAAATCCCGAAGTCATTGCTTCCGTCAATCTTGGCTGATTCCTCAAGGCTGTCAGGCAGCGCCTGGAAGAAGTTACGCATGATGATCATATTGAAGGCGTTGATCGCTACCGGGAACACGAGGGACCAGTAGGAGTTGATGAGACCGACAGATTTTACTACCAGGAAGGTAGGGATCATGCCCCCGCTGAACAGCATGGAGAACACTACAATGAAGTTAATGGTGTTTCTGAGCGGCAGGTACCTTCTGGACAGCCCGTAGGCCATCAGTGCGGTAAGAATCATACTTACAATAGTACCTGCAATAGTGACACCTACGGATACGCCAAGACCTTTAAAGATTGTCGGAGTGGACAGGATGTAGCGGTATGCGTCCAGTGAAAAGGTGGTTGGGAACAGGATGAATTTTTTCGCAATCACTTCCTGGGTGGTCGCGAAGGAGCTGGCGATAATGTTTACAAAAGGTAATAGACAGGCTAATGCGAGCAGAATCAGGATACCGGCATTTACGATCGTGAAGATCTGTCCGCCGAGTGATTCTTTTCTTCGTGGGCTGTGGTTCATTTCATATCCTCCTCGTATTCGGTTACCTTTCAACTTTAACAAGAGGGACAAATTACGTATATAATCCGGGTATGAGGTGTTGTCTTGTCAGCCGGTTCAGGCACCTCGTACGCCATATAATCATTAGCTTGGCCTGTAATCATCACAGGAGGTCAGAAGAGCACAAACCGCGCAGCCAAAAGGGTCCGGGCTATGCAATCACATAATGATTATATACGTAACGCCGGAAATTCTTTAGTCTAGGGAGCGTAATCCCCGAATGACCAAAGGAGGCTGACAAGTGAAAGTTCCAAGTATCACCGCACCATCAAATCTGAATCTGGACAAGAAAAAAGGAAGCGCATTCCTGACCGCAGCAAAGAAATACAAGCTCTTATATCTGATGATATTCCCCGGACTGGTGTACTTCATCATATTTAAGTACCTGCCTATGGGCGGGCTTGTAATAGCGTTTCAGGATTATCAGCCGTTCCTTGGAATCACGGGCAGCGAATGGGTAGGGTTTAAGCATTTCATCCGGCTGTTCACGGAGCCTACCTTTATGATGCTGCTGCGCAACACGCTCATCCTGTTCGCGCTGAATATCGTGATTTTCTTCCCGTTGCCGATTATTGTCGCATTAATGTTAAATGAACTGAAGAACCGTCATCTCAAAAGCTGGATTCAGACCATCATTTACATCCCCCACTTCATGTCATGGGTTATTATTGTATCGATTACCTACGTATTCATGACTTTGGACGGCGGGTTAATTAATGAAGTGATTGCCAGCATGGGCTTCAAAAAAATCAGCTTCCTGACCTCCCCGGAATGGCTGCGCACGATTTATATCGGCCAGATCATCTGGAAAGAAATCGGCTGGTCCACCATCATCTACCTGGCAGCCATTACTGTGGTAGACCCTCAGCTGTATGAAGCTGCTGAAATGGACGGCGCTGCCCGTCTGCGCAAGACCTGGCATGTGACACTGCCGGCCATCCGTCCAGTTATCATCACCCTGCTGATCCTCAAAATCGGCAGCACGCTGGATCTTGGCTTTGAACATATGTATCTGCTGCTCAACTCGCTCAACCGTGAAGTGGCCGAAATTTTTGACACCTACATTTATACAGCGGGCTTGAAGAATGGTCAGCTCAGCTTCAGTACCACGGTAGGCATGTTCAAAGGTGTAGTCGGCTTAATCCTCGTAATGGCCTCCAATAAGCTGGCCAAAAAGATGGGCGAAGACGGCGTATATTAAGGCAGTGTCAATCAATCTACTTTTAAAGGAGAAGAGTTATGAAGAAAAGATGGGTCAGTATGCTTGCCTGTGTTACCGTGCTTTCCACATTACTGTCAGCTTGCGGAGGAGATAAAGAAGCAGAGAAAAACGCTGCCGTAGCTGATGAAAACACACCGCTGGAGATTACCTGGCTGAATATCCTGCATACCGCATCACCGCCTACAGAAACGATTAAGAAGCTGCTTGAGGAGTACACCAACACCAAGCTTACCTTTAACTGGGTGCCGGATGCTTCCAAGGAGGAACGTATCACTACAGCGCTTGCTTCAGGCGAGCTGGCTGATATTGTAACCTTGACGATGATGACCAACTCTTCGGTAAGAAGCTCGCTGAAATCCGGATTGTTCTGGGATGTCAGCCCGTACCTTGACGATTATGACAATCTGTCCAAGATTGCTCCGGAAATCCGTGAGGCGGCTTCCATTGAAGGCGTACTGTACGGTGTTCCATTCCAGAAGAACCTGGCCCGCTCCGGTCTGATCATGCGTAAGGACTGGCTGGATAAGCTGGGCCTGCCGGTTCCGACTACACTTGATGAAGTGTATGAAGTGGCCAGAGCCTTTACAGAGGATGATCCGGACGGCAACGGTGTTAAGGATACTACCGGCTTCGGAGACAGATCCGATCTGCGCTACAGCAGCTTCAAGACACTGAGCTCCTATTTCGGCACACCGAACGGCTGGAAAGTTGATGAGAGCGGTAAATTCATACCTGAATTCGATACCCCGGAATACATGGAAACGCTGAATTTCTCCAAGAAGCTGTATGAAAACGGATACTTGGCCCAGGACTTCGCGGTTACCGCCAAAACGGACCAGCAGCAGCAGTTCGCCCAGGGTAAAACCGGTATTTACACCGGTATGGTCGATATCTCCAGTCTGAGAACACTGTCCCAGGATCTTCAGGAAGGTCTTGAGCTCGTGCCGATCAACAAAATTTCGAACGGTGACGGCAAATACCACATCTGGTCCGAAGGCAGCGGCGTCGGCGGACTGATGGCATTCCCGAAATCCGAGGTTAAAACCGAAGCTGAGCTGAAAAGACTGCTGCAGTTCGTTAATGACCTGATCGACGAAGAAGCGTTCATGCTCATGACAGGCGGTATCGAAGGTACACATTATGAATACGATGAAAACGGCGCTTATAAAATTCTGGATAAAGAGCTTTGGCAGGCAGATGTACAGCCTTTCTCCTCCAGCAGACCTAGTGAAATTGCTTATACCCTGAAGGATGCCAATCCGGAGAAACAGCTGGCTAATGAACTGATCCGTGAAAACGACCAGTATGCCGTGTTTGATCCGACTGTGCCGCTCGATTCCGCAACTAACAACGAGCAGGGTACAGAGCTGGCAAAAATCATTACCGACGCTACCTTCAAGTACATTATGGGACAAGCGACTGAGGATGATTTCAAAAAAGCTGTACAAACCTGGAAGGATTCAGGCGGCAGCAAAATTGCTGAAGAGTATGAAGCAGCTTATAAGCTGACCCAGAAATAAGGTTTTAAATTCTGCGTTACGTTCGGCGAGCCCACCCGCACCGGGTGGGTTCGTTGTGCAGGATCAGCAGGAGCGGGGTGATAAAGGATGAAGCATATTGTGATCAGCAAGACGGGCGGGGGCGACTTCAGCTCTGTTCAGGCTGCGGTGGACAGCATACCGGAAGGAGTAGGGGATGTAACAGTCCTGCACATTCAAGCGGGTGTATATTATGAGAAGCTTCGCATCAACAGACCTAATTTACGGTTGATTGGCGAAGACGGGGTAAGACTGTCCTACGATGATTATGCGCGAAAGCCAGGCAGTGAAGGTACGCCAATCGGCACCTTTGGCTCATGCAGCACTTATATTACCGGTGATAACATCACGGTGGAAAATATCATTTTTGAAAATACAGCCGGCAGCAGTGATGAGGTAGGCCAGGCGGTGGCGCTGTATGTGGATGCCGACCGGGTTGCTTTCCGGAACTGCACCTTTCTGGCAGCGCAGGATACGCTCTATCTGGCCAGGCCGAAGGAAGAGAGAGTGAACCGGAGCGGCCGCAATTATTTTGAGCATTGCCGGATAGCCGGTGATATCGATTTTATTTTCGGATCGGCGACGGCCTATTTTCATGAATGCGAAATTACCAGCCTGAATCTGGGCAAGGAGATTAACGGCTACATTACGGCTGCCGCTACCCCTGAGGATAAGCAGACAGGCTTTGTATTCCATAAATGCCGGCTGGTCAGCGATGCGGCCGGGGGCAGTGTATATTTGGGAAGACCCTGGCGCGACTATGCCCGTACAGCTTTTATTGACTGCTGGATGGGGGCACATATCCGCCGTGAGGGCTGGAATGACTGGGATAAGGCCAGTGTATGGCATACCGTTCATTACGGTGAAGCCGGTTCGGAGGGACCGGGGGCGCATGCGGACAAGCGGGTCGGCTGGTCTAAGCAGCTGAGTGAAAGTGAGCTGGAGCAGCTTACGCTTGAGGCCGTTTTTGGCGGGGAAACAGACTGGATTTGCTGAGTTGTAAGTTGAATGCTGAAAGAGCTATTTTAACAATAAGAGGAGGAAGCAGAGTGGGAGAGAAATGGGCTGTTAAGACGGCGGATACGCTGATGGAGCGTCTGCCGAGACTGCATGAGGATAAGGGCTACAATGGCAAATGGTCATATGATTTCGGAGTGGTCCTGAAAGGGTACGAGCTGCTGTGGAAGCAGACGGGAGACCGGAAATATTTCAATTATATCGCTGGCAATATGGATTATTTCATTCAGGAGGACGGCAATATCCGCGGATACCGCCAGGATGAGAATAATATTGATCATATCAACAACGGCAAGCTGCTGTTCACTCTGTATGCGGAGACCGGACTTGAGAAATACAAGCTGGCTGCGGGTCACCTGCGGGATCAGCTGCGGACCCATCCCCGGACTTCTGAGGGCGCCTTCTGGCACAAAAACATTTACCCGTACCAGATCTGGCTTGACGGCCTTTATATGGGTTCGCCGTTCTATTTGCAGTATCTGCTGGCATTTGAGGAAGGTGCGGATATTGGGGATGTAACGAAGCAGTTTATTCTGTGTGAAAAGCATACCAAGGACCCGGTTACCGGTCTGCTGTTCCATGCCTGGGACGAAAAGAAGGTTCAGCCGTGGTGCGATCCGCAGACCGGCCTGTCCGAGAATTTCTGGGGCCGCTCAATGGGCTGGTATCTGATGGCGCTGGTCGATGTGCTGGAGCTGCTGCCTGCGGATCACGCTGACTATAATGAGCTGGTGCGTATTCTGCGGGATACCCTCGGTGCGTTGAAGAGCTATCAGGATGCTGAAACCGGCGTATGGTACCAGGTGGTTAATCTGGGAGAGCGCAAAGGCAATTATCTTGAGGCATCGGCTTCAAGCATGATCGTCTATGCACTGGGCAAAGGCATCCGTCTCGGTGTGCTGGATAACAGCTGGACTGAGATGCTGGACCGCGGCTACGCCGGACTGATCGCCGAATTTGTGCTTGTTACGAAGGAGGGCCGGGTCAATCTGAACAAAAACTGCCAGGTTGCCGGGCTCGGCGGCGCAGATAAACGTGACGGAACGTATGCCTACTATATCAGTGAGCCGATCATCACGAATGACCAGAAGGGGCTTGGGGCATTCCTGCAGGCCTGTGCGGAATATGAGCAGCTAAGAGCGGGCTCCGGGGCTTCCGGACTTTCCGGACAAGGAGGTTCCCATGCTGCAGTTTAATATTGCCGATTACGGCGCACAGCGGGACAGCGGAATCCTCGCTACATCAGCAATTAATGAGGCGGTTACGGCGGCAAGTGAAGCCGGGGGAGGGACCGTGTATGTTCCGGCAGGGCGGTTCCTCAGCGGTGCCATCATTCTGAAAAGCAATATCGAGCTTCATCTAAGCCCTGGGGCTGTGCTGTCCTTCAGTACGGACCAAGGCGACTATCCGGTGGTGGAATCCCGGTGGGAGGGTGTCCGGCAGCAGGTCTATGCCTCCTGCATCTACGGCAGTGATCTGGTTAATATCTCGATCACAGGTAGCGGAACGCTTGACGGCAACGGCGGACCCTGGTGGGATGTGTTCCGTAACCGCCGCGGCGAGCTTGCCTATCCGCGTCCGAAGCTGATCAGCTTTGACCGCTGCAGCCGGGTAACGATCAAGGATGTAACGCTGCTCAACTCGCCGAGCTGGACTGTTAATCCGATCGAGTGCAGCAATGTCACTGTGGACAATGTGTCCATTATCAATCCGGCCGATTCCCCCAATACCGATGGCATTGATCCTGAGTCGTGTAACGGTGTGCGGATCAGCAACTGCAGCATTGATGTCGGGGATGACTGTATTGCGATTAAGGCAGGTACCGAGGATACGGCTGAACGGATTCCGTGTGAAAATATTACGATTACGAACTGCACCATGGCCCACGGCCACGGCGCTGTAGTGCTTGGCAGCGAGATGAGCGGGGACATCCGCAATGTCGTCATCAGCAACTGTATCTTTAAGGAGACCGACCGCGGTATCCGTATGAAGTCACGGCGCGGCCGGGGCGGAATCGTGGAGGATATCCGCATCTCCAACATTGTAATGGACCATGTGCTGTGCCCGTTCACGATGAACCTTTATTATTTCTGCGGCCCGCGGGGCAAGGAGAAATATGTCTGGGACAAAAATCCGTATCCGGTTACGGAGGAGACGCCTTGCTTCCGCCGGGTGCATTTTGCCAACATTACCGCACGCAATGTACATGCCGCTGCAGGGTTCCTGTACGGGCTGGCTGAGCAGTATGTAACGGAAGTAACGTTTAGCAATGTCGATATTTCCATGGCGGAGCATGCGGTGCCGGGTCATCCGGATATGATGACCGGCATGGAGGATATGAATAACCGCGGGTTCTATCTCGGCAATGTGCGGAATGTGCGGTTCCATCAGGTGACGGTGGAGAATCATGAAGGCCCGGCCTTCTACATCGAGAACGGTGACCGGGTTGAGCTTATCGGCTGCGAGTCGCGGAATACACGTAAGCCGGAGCAGCTGGAGGAGCGGGTAACGCTTGCCGGGGCTGATCTGAATCTGAAAGGATAGGATGGTAACGGGATGAGTGAGCATAAGGTTCCTTTAGAGTCGCTGCTGGGTGATCTGCCGGAGCACGGTCCGGGACCGGTAGAAGCGGTGCTGCTGAAACAGGAAATTCATGACGGCTTCCGCCTGGAATCACTGCTGCTGGAGCTGAACGGGCTGGAAAAGGTACCGGCAACGCTTGTGAAGCCGCTGGAAGGCGACGGGCCCTTCCCGCTGGTGCTGTTCAACCACTCGCATGGCGGGAATTATACGAACGGCCGCAAGGAGCTGCTTAGCAGCAGCTCCTATCTGCAGTCGCCTTCCTTTGCCAAGACGCTGACAGACATGGGCTATGCCGTCTGCTGCATAGACATGTGGGGCTTTAATGAGCGCAGCGGCAAGGCTGAGAGTGAGCTGGTAAAAGAAATGCTCTGGACGGGCAAGGTGCTGTGGGGCATGATGCTGTACGACAGTCGCCGTGCGCTGGACTACCTGTGCTCGCGTGAGGATATTGACGCTAAGCGGATCGGCACCATCGGCATGTCGATGGGCGGACTGATGGCCTGGTGGCTGGCGGCGCTGGATGAGCGGGTTAAGGTAACGGTCGACATTTGCGGACAGGTGGATGCACAGACCCTGATCGATAAAAGAGGACTGGACCATCACGGCTTCTACTCCTATGTTCCTGGGCTACTCAAGCATTACACGACGCTTGAGATCCAGCAGCGGATCGTGCCGCGGGCGCGGATGAGCCTGAGCGGACGCAGCGACCGGATGTGCCCGGCCGAGGGCGTAAGGCTGCTGGACGAAGGCCTGTCCGCAGCCTATGAGGCCGCCGGCAAGCCTGAACACTGGCAGAACGTTACAGCAACCGGCGGGCACATGGAGACGCTGGAGATGCGGGTGGCCTGGCAGGCTTTTTTGGCGGAGCATTTGTAGGGAGGAGTAGCGGATGAGGTTACAGAGCAAAGCGTTACTAGTTTGCCGAAAGTTGCTGTGGCGGTTACCTGCAGAGAGTCTGCCGAACCCTGTGAGCGGTGTCAAGGCCTGCTGAACGGTGCCAAGGATCTGCTGAGCGTGCGCCGAATGGCTGCTCCGGCAGTTAGTTCGATTTTTGTCATCTAATTTGCCGTTTTAGACGGATTTGAAGCTATTAGTTGGAAATAAGACACCTAATCCGGGTGGAATTCAGCCCTGCAGGTAATTTAAGTAGATTTAGGTGACCTTTTTACCACTAATACTGTTTTTGCGTTGTTTAATGAAATATTTGTTGGCGAATTTCCACTTAAATAGGTTAGCACAAGGATATCGCTCGGCTTAAGTGGTGTTACAAGACTTTTGGAAGGTGGGATTAGCTATGAGTGCAATCATCCGTAATCCGATACTGCCCGGATTTAATCCGGACCCGTGCATTCTGCGTGTCGGAGAGACTTATTATATCGCTGTTTCATCGTTTGAATGGCTGCCGGGGGTGCGGATCTATTCATCTGACAATCTGGCGGACTGGGAGCACTGTACAGACATTCTGACCTCGCAGGTGGAGCTGCGCGGGAATCCCAAGAACTGCAGCATCTGGGCGCCGCAGCTGAGCTATCATGACAATCTGTACTACCTGCTGTATACGGATGTCAAAAGCACCAAACGGCCGTTCAAGGACTGCCACAATTACCTGATGACGGCATCGTCTATTGAAGGCCCTTGGTCAGAGCCTGCCTATCTGAACAGCAGCGGCTTCGACCCGTCGCTGTTCCACGATAGCGACGGCCGGAAATGGCTGCTCAATGCACTATGGGATTACCGCATTCTGGAGGGGAATAAGTCCAGCGGCATTGTGATCCAGGAATATGACGCTGCCGCGCAGCGGCTGATCGGCGAGCCTGCCAAGCTGTTCGACTGTACGCCGCTCAAGAAGACGGAAGCGCCGCATATTTATAAGCAGAACGGCTACTATTACCTGATTACCGCCGAAGGCGGGACTGGCACTGGGCATGCTGTTACAGTAGCCCGCTCCCGGGAGCTTGCCGGTCCTTATGAGGTTGATCCGCTCAACCCGATGCTCACTTCCCGGAACAGCCCGGACCTGGCGCTGCAGTGTGCCGGACACGGCAGCCTGGTGCAGACACCGGGCGGACAGTGGTACATGGCTCATCTGTGCACCCGTCCGGTGGACGGCAAGTATGCCATTCTTGGACGTGAAACAGCGCTGCAGCAGGTGTACTGGGATGAAGCAGGCTGGCTGCGCCTCAGTGCAGGCGGCAATGAACCGCAGCTTACACTTCTTGCACCTGAAGGTGTAGCTGTGAACGGGACCCCTCGCAGCAGCGTGTTTGAAGACAGCTTCGACGGCACGCAGCTGAAGAAGACATGGAATACGCTGCGGATTCTGGCTGACGACAGCTGGTGCTCGCTGACAGCGCGTCCAGGCTATCTCCGGCTGACTGCCGGCGAATCCGTGCAGAGTCTGTTCAAGCATCATATCCTGGCGGTCCGCCAGAGTGATATAAGCTTCCGTGCAGAAACGAAGCTTGAATATCAGCCGCAGAGCTATCTGCAGATGGCCGGTCTGCTGCTCTATCTGAATGAGGATAACTACCTGTATGCTTACATCTCGCATGAGCAGGGCCAGGGCCGCGTGCTGCGGCTGATGAAATGCGAGGCGGACAGCTTCAGCTATGAGCCTGCCGCCATTGCGTTAGACGATCAGTCACCTGTTCAGCTCGCCGTGTCCGTCGATGGTGCAACGGGGCAATTCTACTACCGCAGCGGTGATGCGGAGGACTGGACAGCCCTTTACGGGACGCAGGAGCTCGGCTTCCTCTCCGGCGGCTTCACCGGAAATTTCGTGGGCATAGCTGCCCATGACATGAACCAGTTCGCCGGCAGCTATGCGGATTTCGCACATTTCCGGTATGAGGGCAGGGACCAGTAACGCAGAAATAGAAGGTGAAAGGGATGGACGGCCAGCGCAGCCGCCCATCCTTTTTTTGCATTTAGCCGGTGAGCGGAGTAATGTGATTCTTTAGAAGGCATTAGTACAATCCTTATTATGGAGAGGTGAATGAAAGATGAATGTAAGAACACTGGGACGTGAAGGGCTAAGTGTATCAGCGCTTGGACTCGGCTGTATGGGGATGTCTGATTTTTACAGCGGCCGGGATGATCAGGAGTCCATCCGGACCCTTTACCGTGCTTTTGATTTGGGCGTTTCCTTTCTGGATACGGCAGATATGTATGGAGTCGGCCGGAATGAGGAGCTGGTAGGCCGGGCGGTCAAAGGCCGCCGCAACGATATCATTATCGCTACCAAGTTCGGCAATGTGCGCAGCAGCGACGGAAGGATGCTTGGCATCAACGGCCGGCCGGAATATGTAAAAGCAGCCTGTGATGCCAGCCTGCTCCGGCTGGGCGTCGATCATATCGACCTGTACTACCAGCACCGGGTAGACCCGAATACGCCAATTGAGGAAACCGTTGGCGCTATGGCTGACCTGGTTCAGGCAGGCAAGGTACGTTTCCTCGGCCTGTCTGAGGCTGGAGCAGGCACAATCCGCCGGGCACATCAGGTCCATCCGATATCTGCACTGCAGACGGAATATTCGCTCTGGAGCCGGGATGTTGAGGATGAGATTCTGCCGGTCTGCCGTGAGCTCGGCATTGGCTTCGTCCCGTACAGCCCGCTTGGCAGAGGGTTTCTGACCGGGCAGATCCGTGCCTTCGAGGATCTCGCTGAGGATGATTACCGCCGCAATTCCCCGCGCTTTCAGGGGGAGAACTTCAACAAGAACCTGGAGCTTGTGGAGCGGATCAAAGAAATTGCTGCAGAGCAAGAGGTTCAGCCGTCTCAGCTCGCCTTGGCCTGGCTGCTTGCCCAGGGCGAAGATATTGTGCCAATCCCCGGTACCAAGCGAATCAAGTATCTGGAGGAGAATGCGGGCGCATTAGCGATCCGGCTGAGTGATGACGAGCTGGAACGCATAAATGAGGCTGCACCCAAGGGAAGCGCGGCCGGAACGCGTTACCCGGAGCAGGGGATGAGAAGCGTAAGCCTGTAACGCAGCCGGATATGCAGGATAGAGGCTGAGTGAACAGGAATACCGCAAAAAAAGATGATTCCGTACCCCGGAATCATCTTTTTGATGAGAAAGCATCATTGAATCCATCTATTTAGATTGAACTTAAGAATTTATGTTAAGGGAAGAGTGGCGGAGGAGAATTTTGGAACTGGAGGAGCGGTAGCGACCGCCTGAAAGCTTTCCGTAGGAAAGCTAGCATCGGAAGCATAAGCTGTCTGCGGATTTCAACCGTTAAAAACGGTATAAATCAAGAAATCTGCAGACAACAGCGGCTGGAAGTCCAAACATTCTCTGGAGTCACATGCAATCCCAAAACAGCAATTTTATTAGTTCAATCTATATAAGTGGAAAAATGTCATCTAATTCTCAAAAGAATCTCATTTTCTTAAGTTTAATTGGAAAAGTGTCACCTAATTCTGTGAGAATGGTGCTGAAACCGGTATATAGCGCGAGATAGATGACCTTTTTCCAACTAATCGCTGTGAATGATGAGAAAAGCTGGAATTAAGTATCAAAAATCCAACTAAATAGCCCCGCCGTTCAATACTTGTGAAATCATGTTTGCCGGTTGGCAAATTAGCTATATTCAAGCAGGCTGCCCACTTCCTGTGCTTTATTATTGTTCCTTAGGCCCATTATTCTTCGGAACCACCCGCGCCGGCCGGCTGACCCAGTTGCTGCGGTTCATCGGCTTGACGGCATCAATCCGCAGATTAACCGGTTCCTCGGCGTTTGTATCTGTTGTCTGATTCCTTGCCGCTATTGCTTCCGGATGCTGCCGTTTTGGCAGACCTCCGCCGTTATGCTTGCCCCGGTTCCATGCATTGTTCTTTCGCACTCGTTACACTCCTTCTTTCAGCTGATTTATACACCATATCACATCGGGAGAAGGTTAGAAAGCACCTGCTGCAGCAAAAAACGCTGTGTATTTCCGTTTCCATATAGGGTAATAAAGAGAATGATTGCTTGTTAATGTCCCTAAGCATAAAAACGTTATTTTGACAAGTTACAAAATGTACTATTGATATTCTACACTCCTGACTATAATGATATAGAATTTGAAAGGAGCGCACACTGATGGCCATCAAGATAATTACGGACAGCGGTTCCGACCTGCCCATTGAGTATGTTGAGAAGTATAATGTGACGATTGTTCATCTGCCGGTTCATTTCGGGCATGATCTGATGCCTGAGCACACGGAGACCAAGGTCTTTTATGAAATGATGCGAGAATCTAAGGAGCTGCCTACAACGGCAAGTCCAAGTCCGCAAAGCTTCCTGGAAGCATTCAAGGAGGTGGAACCGGGTACAGATATCATGGTCCTGTGTATGTCCTCCAACATCAGCAGCACTTATCAGACAGCTACGATTGCCAAGGAGATGTATGAGGAAGAAGGACATCCGAATGCAATTGAAATTATAGATACAAAAAGATTCTCCGGAGGCCTGTCGCTTATCGTGGCAACGGCGGCGAGATTATCGCTGACCTGCAGCCTGGCAGAGCTAAAGGAAAAGGTACTTAGACAAATCCAGCAAACAACAGCCTATTTCACCCTGGATACGTTAGAAAATGTGATTAAAGGCGGCCGCTTGAACCGTCTGTCTGGCGCAGTAGCATCTGTGCTGAATATTAAGCTATTGCTGAAGATTAGCGAGGATGAGGGCAAGGTTGAGGTAGTGGAGAAAACCCGCGGCCTGCCTAAAGCGCTGAATCTGCTGCTGAGCAAGCTGGACGAGAAGCAATATGATTACGAAAAAGCGGCGATCGCCATCGTTCACAGCAACTGTGAGAAGCTGGCGCTGGAGATTAAGGCGCGTATACTTGAAAAGCACCCCTTCAAAGAGGTTGTTTTCTCCAGCATGGGTCCCGTTATGGGCACTTATGCCGGTGAAGGCGGGATTGGAGTCGCTTTTTAAAGCTGCGTGCAGCCCTACCTGCATCATGTATTACCAGCAGAACCGTACCCGGCCGTCAGCCGCTGTACGGTTTTTTGGCGTGGGCAGACCGGATCCCTGAAAGGCACCATCGTATAGGCATCTGCATAGAATGGAGCAAATCCATTAACGGAGGTCAAACGCTATGTCGACATATAATACCAGCCAGACGGCTGCGGTCATTTATCAGGCAGATCCGGCGGTGGTGCAGCATTTACACGGAGTCCGTGAGTCACTGCACCAGTCCTGCAAGCCATACTTAAACCACAAGGTAAAGGTGCAGACGCTTGACGGAATGACACATGAAGGCATCATTGCCGGAATGGACAGCAAAAATATTTATCTGATGATCACAGTCACTGTGGAGTCGCCGCGCGGATTCTATAATCCTTACTACAAGCCGTATCCGGGGCCGGGATACCCTTATCCGGGACCTGTGAACAACAATGTTATCCTGCCGCTGGTGCTGTTCGAGCTGCTTGCCATCTCATTGATCTAACTGCAGCCTTCCACATCATAAAAAGGCATGATCCGTTTTTGCTGCGGCGGTGCAGCATATCCGGTCATGTCTTTTTGCTGTTCCATTAACGAAACATATTCTACCAATTTAAGATGAATAGGTGATAAAATGGCAATAGAAGGTAGTTTACATACTAAAGCTGCTTTGTCTGAGCTGTTTTGCGGGCAAGCACTGCCAGCCAAGGAGGAAACGTAATGATTACATATCCGATTTTACAACCGGGGGCGGTCCTGGGAGTGACTGCTTCGTCGCTTGGTGCGGATGAAGGGCACCGGGATATTTTTGACGAGGCTGTCGAACGTATGAGGCAAAGAGGCTACGGGGTAGCCCTTGCTGAGACAGTATACAAATATGACAAAGCAAGGTCTGCTCCGGGCAGGGAACGGGGGAGCGAATTTAATCAGATGATGCAGGATGGGGAAATAGGCCTGATCATTCCGCCATGGGGCGGCGAGCTGCTGATCGAAATGCTGGAGTTTATTGATTTTGACGAGATCAGACCCAAATGGGTGCTGGGCTTCTCCGACATCAGCCTGCTGCTGCTTGCCATCACCTTGCGGACTGGGATTGCCACGGCTCACGGGCCAAGCCTCGGGGATTTGCGCGGGCAGCAGACTGATGAGACAACGGCCATGTGGCAAAAGGTGCTCTCAACACCGTCCGGCGGCAGCATTGTCCAGCAATCCTCACCAAAGCATGAGGGGCCGGAGGAGGCGTCAGCTGAGGCCTTAACATCCCCGTTCGGCCAGAATACGCTGACGGTGTGGAAGTCGGTATCCGGTCAGGACGTTTCGCTAAAAGGCCGCCTGCTCGGCGGCTGCATTGATGTCATCCGGCATATCATTGGAACGCCTTATGGCGATGTGCAGCGATTCAACAGCCGGTTTGCAGGCGGAGAGCCGATTGTCTGGTATCTGGAGAACTGTGATCTGAATACGGCAGATCTCCGCAGATCGCTTGTTCACATGAAGTACGCCGGCTGGTTTGAGAATTGCTCGGGGATACTGTTCGGACGGAGCGGAGGTAACCAGCCGCTGCTCGGCTACACTGCAGAAGACGTATACCGTGATTTGGCGGAGGACCTGCAGCTGCCGGTTCTTTACGATCTTGATTTCGGGCATGTACCGCCGCAAATGACGCTGGTTAACGGTGCATATGCCGAGGTGGAGGTCGCGGGCGGCCGGGGAACAGTTAAACAATATTTCTATGAGTAGTATAAAAGCAGCATATACGCACATACGCGAAAAAGAGGCAGCCCGGCGGGCTGCCTCTTCACACCTCAATTACATATTCACAATTGCGGTAATTTCCTCATCCAGATCGAGCCGTACATTCTCGCGGTAAGCGCGGATGCCGTACTCGCTGTGCAGATAGCGGAGGATCGCTTCGATCATATTGGATTCCACCAGATACTGGCTGCGTCCCTGAATCCAGACCTCAGCAGTATAGCCGGTGTCTTCGTCCCAGCTGAGCTCAACCTGAACGTCCTGGACACGGACAGCCTTGCGTTCAGCCATGTGGAGGCAGATCGCGTTAATGATTTCATCCATACTGAGAACAGTCGTTGACATTAGTAGCGGCCGTCTCTTTCTTCAAGTCTGCGTCTTTCTCTTCTGCGGCGGAAGAAGGACATTACAAGCACCACCACAAGATAGATCGCAAGCATGTTAACGAGGAAGCCGAGAATATTACCGAAAGCGCCCATGCCGGCAAACATGCTGCCGAACAGGAAGCCGGCCAGTCCGCCGATCATCATGCCCTTCATCAGCCCGCCGCCGCTAAAGAATCCGCGGTTTGTATTGGCTGCAGTTCCGGCTGTAGTACCAGTAGTGCTATCGCTTTTTCTAACATTATCCGTAGTTGATTTCTTCGGAGTCGTGGTAAAGCCGCGGCTGCCGGATTTAAACCCTCCGCCGCGCCGCGCATCCGCAAAATCGGGAGCGGTTACAGCAAAGAACAGGGTAAAGGCCATTACAATCATCATTACACGTTTCATTGATTTCATTTAGTACGAGTACCCTCCTAAGGTTGTCTTAAAATTTGTAGTTCTGCCCGGTAATACGTAGTATGTCCTCGGAGGTTTCAATTTTAAATAAAATATTTTTGATTTTCTTTCCGGCAGATATCCGGACATAAAAAAAGTGACGTGGACAGCAGTCCACGTCAAAAACATTTGTCAGAGAGTTGCCTTGTTCTCCACGTAGCCTTCCGAGACAAGCTCAAGCGCTCCGGTTGCCGGATCGATGATCATGCCGTGAATAGGCACGTTTGGGGGGAGTAAAGGATGGCGCTTAATCAGCTCCACAGTCTGAATTACCCCGTCCTGCACATTGTCAAACCCGCGCAGCCATTTGGTCAGCTTAATCCCCGAATTTTCAAGCGTAGACAGGACTTCATCGGATACACCGCGTTCCTTGATGGAGTTGATCATTTTGTCCGCGTTCAGGGAAGCCATGCCGCATTCATAGTGTCCAACTACGATAACCTCGTCCGCATCCAGCTCATACAGAGCGACCATAACGCTTCGCATAACCGACCCGAAGGGCTGGGAGATAACGGCACCGGCATTTTTGATGATTTTGACATCACCGTTTTTGAAGTTCATCGCTTTTGGCAAAAGCTCAACCAGCCGTGTGTCCATACAGGTAATAATCAGCATCTTTTTATCCGGAAAGCGGCTGGTCAGATAGGCTTCGTATTCTTTCTCCTCAACAAACTTCTTGTTAAAATTCAAAATCTCCGATATTTGTGTCATGACCATGCTTCCTCCTAAAAATAGTTTTGTGTAATGTAGGCTTTGCGTATGTACGCAAGGTTTATTCAATTCAAGCCTGCGCATTCTTTATTCTGTAAATAAAGAACTATTTTAAATTTAAGACGGAATACTCTGAACTGATTATAAGGACTATAATTCCTCGGAGTCAATAACCTGTAAGCAAGTTGATTCCGGCGGATATAAAAAGTATCATCAAGAAGAATAAGGAAAACAGAGAAAGCAGGTGGATGGTAATGGAACAGGCCGTTCAGGACAAATGGGAATCATTTCAGGAATTGTTATCTAAAATCAGCAGCTATAGTGAAGCGATTGGACTCCTTCATTGGGATTTGCAGACAGGTGCGCCCCGCAAAGGGATTGAGGTCCGCTCCGGAACGATCGGGATGCTCACAGGCGAGCTTTTCCGGCTGGAGACGTCTGAGGAGATGGGCGGGTTTACAGCCTTCTTCAGCACTCCGGATGTAGCCTCACAACTGAGCGATGTCCAGAATAAAATCGTCAAGGATTGCCGCAAGGAGTACGAGCGCAGCAAGAGCATTCCGTCCAAAACCTTTGAGGAATACGCCGCGCTGGCCGCCCGTTCCCAAAGCATCTGGGAGGAAGCCAAAGCTAATGATGATTTTGCCTCCTTTGAGCCCTTCTTAAGCAAGATCGTCGCCTTTAAGCAGGAGTTCATTGATTACTGGGGTGTGAAGGATACCCGGTATGATACGCTGCTGGATATGTATGAGCCGGATCTGACCGTTGCCAAAGTGGACGAGCTGTTCGACCGTCTGCGCAGCCGCCTTGTTCCGCTGGTGGAGGCCATCAGTGCTTCCCCTGATAAGCCGGATAAGGAGTTCCTCAGCCAGATTTTTGCAAAAGAGCAGCAGGAGAAGTTCGGCCTGTTCATTCTGGAGCAGATGGGCTATGACTTTGATGCAGGGCGGCTTGACGAGAGTGTGCATCCGTTCGCTACCGGGCTCAACCCTGGGGATGTGCGCATTACGACCAATTATCTGCTGGATAACGTGACCAGTGCGATTTTCAGCTCCCTGCATGAAGGCGGACACGCCCTCTATGAGCAGAATATCAGCAAGGATCTGGTGGGAACACCGCTGTCCGGGGGCACCTCCATGGGTATCCATGAATCCCAGTCCAGACTTTGGGAAAATATGATCGGGCGCAGCCGCGCCTTCTGGCAGCGTTATTACGGCGATCTGCAGCAGCATTTCCCGGAACAGCTCACTGATATTGAAGTGGAGCACTTCTACCGTGCGGTCAACAGCGTTGCGAACTCCTTTATCCGGATTGAAGCGGACGAGCTGACCTATAATCTGCATATCATCATCCGCTATGAGATCGAGAAGCTGATTTTTAATGAAGGGCTGGAGGTTAAAGATCTGCCTAAGACCTGGAACGCCAAGTATCAGGAATATCTGGGCATTACTCCGCCGTCCGATGCGCTGGGTGTACTGCAGGATGTGCACTGGTCCGGAGGGGATTTTGGCTATTTTGCCTCATACTCACTGGGAAATATGTACGCCGCCCAAATGCTGAATACGCTCCGCAAAGAGCTGCCTGAATTCGACAGCCTGATCGCTGAAGGCAATCTGATTCCAATCAAGGAATGGCTGACCGATAAAATCTACCGCTTCGGCAAAAGCCTGACCCCGTCGCAAATTATTGAGCAGGTAACCGGTGAGCCGCTGAACCCGGATTATCTGGCTGATTACCTGGAAACGAAATATAAAGAGCTCTATAATCTGTAGTGTTTCAGCTGCCGGGTGTGCCCGGCAGGCTGGAATGAGAGCCCTTAACAGGATATAATAGAAGAAAACCGCACACGGAAGGATTTTGTTATGGCAAATACTTATACGTACAGCCGCAGAGAAGAGATAGCAAATGCAATTACGCACGGTATCGGTACGGTGCTGAGTGTAGCTGCGCTTGTTCTGCTCGTTGTTTATGCCAGCCTGGAAGGAACGGCCTGGCATGTGGTCAGCTTCTCGATCTATGGAACAACGATGCTGCTGCTGTACCTCAACTCAACTCTGGTGCATAGTCTGCGGGAGGGCAAAGCGAAGGACCTGTTTGAGTTCTTCGATCATTCCTCCATCTATCTGTTCATTGCCGGAACCTATACGCCGTTCCTGCTAGTTGCGATCCGCGGACCGCTGGGCTGGAGCCTGTTCGGTATCGTCTGGGGCGTAGCGTTGTTCGGTGTAGCCTTCAAGGCCTTTTTCGTCAAAAAGTTCCTGTTCATGTCGACGATCTTCTACATCGCCATGGGCTGGCTGATCGTAATCGCCTGGAACCCGCTGTCAGCGGCTGTTGCCGGCGGCGGAATGGCACTGCTGATGACTGGCGGTATCCTGTACACGCTGGGAACGATCTTTTATGTATGGAGAGGGTTTCCGTTCCACCATGCGGTCTGGCATATTTTCGTGCTGGCCGGCAGCGTGACACACTTCTTCGCCGTTCTGATCTACCTGCTGCCGATCCGTTAAAAGCTGTAAAATAACAGGCAACTGATGCATTTTGCATACAAAAAAAGATGACAAGCAAAAAAGCTTGACATCTTTCTTTGTTTTCGGTATCATAAGGGACGTTGTGAAGCTGTAAAGTGTTTTTCCTTGACGAAGGGAGTGCCCTTGATGAGTCAGGAGAATAGGCTCGAGAAGACGAACCGGATTAACCTGTTATTCGCATTCTATGAACGGCTGCTTACTGATAAACAGCAAACGTTTCTGAAATATTATTTCCACGATGATTTCTCCCTGGGAGAGATTGCTGCGGAATTTGAAATCAGCCGCCAGGCCGTGTACGAGCATATCAAGCGTGCCGAGCAGGTGCTGGAGAATTATGAAGAGAAGCTTGGCCTGCTGGCTAAGCATGACGACCGCAACCGTTATTTAGAAGAACTGCGCAGACTGCCTGATAATGGGATGCTGCCTGAGCAATATAAACAGCGGTTCACAGAGCTTGTGGATCGTTTGCAGAGGTTAGAGTAGCATGAAGGGAGCAAGCCGCCTATGGCATTTGAAGGGTTAACCGGAAGATTGCAGAATGTGTTCAGCAAGCTGCGCGGCAAAGGGAAGGTATCCGAGGATGACGTAAACGAAGCCATGCGCGAAGTGCGTCTGGCGCTTCTCGAAGCCGATGTTAACTTCAAGGTCGTCAAGGACTTCGTGTCCAAGGTGAAGGAGAAGTCAGTCGGCAAGGAAGTGATGGACAGCTTTACTCCCGGCATGGTTATCATCGACATCGTTAACAAGGAACTGACCGAGCTGATGGGCGGAAGCCAGGCGAAGCTCGCTAAGGCTAACAAGCCGCCGACTGTAATTATGATGGCAGGTCTGCAGGGGGCCGGTAAGACGACAACCTCAGGCAAGCTGGCCAAGCTGCTGCAGAAGGGCAATCACCGCCCGCTGCTCGTAGCAGGCGATATTTACCGCCCGGCAGCGATCAAGCAGCTGCAAATCCTGGGTGAACAGATTAAAGTTCCGGTATTCGCACTCGGCGACCAGGTCAGTCCGGTAGAGATTGCCAGACAGGCTATCCAGCATGCGAAGGATAATAATCTGGATTATGTGATCATCGATACCGCAGGCCGTCTGCATATTGATGAAGCGCTGATGGATGAGCTGAAGCAGATCCACAGTACAGTGAATCCTGATGAAGTATTGCTTGTAGTCGATGCTATGACCGGTCAGGATGCCGTAAACGTAGCAGAGAGCTTTAACAAGCAGCTTGAGCTTACCGGCGTTGTGCTGACCAAGCTCGACGGTGACACCCGTGGTGGTGCCGCGCTGTCCGTCAAGGCTGTAACCGGCTGCCCGATCAAATTCGCCGCTCTCGGCGAAAAGATCGACGCGCTGGAGCCGTTCCATCCGGAGCGTATGGCCTCCCGTATCCTTGGTATGGGTGACATGCTCTCCCTGATCGAGAAGGCTCAGGCCAATATTGACACCGAGAAAGCGAAGGAAATGGAACGTAAGATGCGTAATGCGGAATTTACGTTCGACGATTTCCTGGAGCAGATGGACCAGGTCAAGAAGCTTGGCCCGATCGACCAGATTCTCGATATGCTGCCTGGCATGAACAAGGCCAAGGGCATGAAGGACCTGAAGGTAGATGACAAGCAGATGGGCCGTGTCGAGGCGATTGTTCATTCCATGACCAAAGCCGAGAAAGCCCAGCCTGAAATCATCAACCATAACCGCCGCAAGCGGATTGCCGCAGGCAGCGGAACGAATGTGGCCGAGGTTAACCGCCTCATCAAGCAATTCGATGAAATGCGCAAGATGATGAAGCAGTTCTCCGGTATGATGGGCGGAATGAGCGGCAAGGGCGGTAAGAAAAACGCCATGAAGCAGCTCAAGAGTCTTGGCGGCAAGGCCGGGATGAAATTCCCTTTCCGTTGATCTAAAAGTTTTGATCTTTAAGGTTTCATCTTTAAGGTTTTGATCTTACCAGATCAGACATAGTACAACATCAGATGATCAAGAGGTTTTCGCTCTTAATCTTTTGACCCTAATCTTTTAAGCAGTAGTTTGTGTTAAACCCGTCGCCCGGTACCGCATCAGTTAAGCGGGTCCCGCCAGGGACGGAAAGCGATCCTTGCTCCCCATCCCAAGATCCCGCCAGTCTGAACGCCCGCGCCAGTTGCACTTAGCGGGTGTCCAGAGGGCAGAGCCCTTGGGGCCCTCCCTTGGAAGGGAGGGTTTGGGAGGGTTCGAAAAGGGGTTTATCACTAAACTCTTCCCATACTTTTTGATACTTTTTTAAGGAGGTGAATTTCGTGGCAGTACGTATTCGTTTGAAAAGAATGGGTGCACATAAAGCGCCTTTCTACCGTGTAGTGGTTTCCGATTCCCGGTCCCCTCGTGACGGTCGTTTTATCGAGGAAATCGGTTACTATAATCCGATTGAACAACCGGCAGTAGTTAAGATCGATGAGGAAAAAGCTCTTAAATGGCTTCAGACAGGTGCACAAGCATCTGATACCGTTCGCAACTTGCTTTCCAAAGCAGGTGTGATGAAGAAGTTCCATGAGCTGAAGCAACAGAAATAATGACTGATTGCGAGGGTCCTCTATGGAAGAATTAGTTGGAGTAATTGCTAAGGCTTTAGTGGATCATCCGGAGGATGTAGCGGTACGGACTGTGGAGAAGGATCACCTGATTGTATATGAGCTCTCCGTACATCCTGATGATGTCGGTAAGGTTATCGGCAAGCAGGGTCGGATCGCCAAAGCGCTCCGTACAGTAGTTACATCGGCAGCAGTCAAGAGCGATAAACGCGTAACCGTAGATATTTTATCTTAACTGATACGCACAAGAAGGGGCTAGGGATAGTATATCCCGGCTCTTTTTTGTTCAAATATAGATAAATGACATTAAAGGAGTGGATATAATGGCAGAAGAATTAACGGTAGGCAGGCTGGTTAACACGCATGGCATCCGCGGGGAAATTAAGATTTTGTCCCATACGGATTTTCCGGAAGTAAGGTTTGCGCCCGGCAAAAAAATGACGGTTATTCCTGCAGACGGCAGTCCTAGATTCGAGGTTACTGTGGAGTCGGCAAGAGAGCATAAGGGGATGTATATCGCCAAGCTTAAGGGCTATACCAACATCAACCAGATTGAAAAGTATAAAGGCAGCATGCTCAAGGTTCCCGGGGATGATCTGGTCGAGCTTCCGGAGAACGAGTACTATTTCCATCACATCGTAGGCTGCGAAGTTTATACCGATCAGGATCTGGACAAGCCGCTGGGCATTATCACGGATATTCTGCAGCCGGGGGCTAATGATGTCTGGGTTGTAAAGCCTGCCAAAGGGCAGGACATTCTGATTCCGGTCATTGATGATGTAGTGCTGGATGTGGATACCGCAGCCAAAAAAATCACTGTGCATCTGATGGAAGGGCTGCTGCCATGATGCGGATTGATGTGCTGACGCTTTTTCCGGAAATGTGTGAAGGGGTATTCAGCACAAGCATCTTGGGCAAGGCCCGTGACAAAGGAATCGTATCGCTGAATGCAGTCAATTTCCGTGACTTTTCCGGCAATAAGCATAACACAGTGGATGATACGCCCTATGGCGGAGGCGGAGGCATGGTGCTGAAGCCGGATCCGATCTTTGCAGCGGTAGAGCATGTGCTGGGGATTCCTCCGGTTACGGCTGAGTCCGTACACGGGGATAGATCTGCTGCAGAAGCAGATCTTGCAGTGAAGCCGCGGATTATCCTTATGTGCCCGCAAGGCAAGACGTATAATCAGAAAATAGCTGAAGAACTGGCCAGGGAGCAGCATCTGATCTTTATCTGCGGACATTATGAGGGTTATGACGAGCGTATCAGAGAGCATCTGGTGACCGATGAGCTGTCGATTGGGGATTATGTACTGACAGGCGGAGAATTGCCGGCCCTGACGGTGATTGATTCTGTAGTGCGTCTGCAGCCGGGTGCGCTTGGCAATGAGACCTCAGCCATAACCGATTCCTTCAGCACGGGTCTTCTGGAATACCCGCATTACACGCGCCCTGCGGAATTCCGCGGCTGGAAGGTGCCCGATATGCTGCTGAGCGGCCATCATGCGAATATCGAGCTGTGGCGGCGCGAGCAGGCTCTGCAGCGCACCCTGGAACGCAGACCTGATCTGCTGGAGACGGCTGAGCTAACGGCGAAGGATATGAAGGCGCTGGAGGAACTGAAACGGCAACGGCAGGAGCAGGCTTAAGTATATTTTTAGTAATAGTAGTCATATTTAACGTCTGTTCAGCGTATATTACGTTGAGGAGGCGTTTTTTGTTATGTCCAAATGGTTATATAAATCTCAGCGGATCAAATACAGGCGCTGCGAGAGCAGACACAAGAGACACAGAAGCTTCACAAAGAAATACGAGCAAATGTGCGTTAGTATCCTTATTTTAGGGTAATGAATAAAGGTGCCGAAATAATATTACTCTATTAGAAGCAGCTTAACTATCGAAAGGAATGAACACAAGTGACTACGAATACGCATGAACCACTCAAGCCAGACGTGGACACTGTCCACAAAGAAGCGGAGCCGCTCCGTACCGTTAATGATATTATTGAGTTCTACACAAACCGTAAATCCAAATTCTCCATATGAATGATCCGGTAACGGATTCAATAAGTCAGTGATTAGCACAAAAGCTTTAAAGCTGTTCCCTGCCGGGTGTAGCTTTAAAGCTTTTTTGTGAGGTCATGCCGCCAGCTTCAGGATCCAGATAACATAAAAAAGACCGTCCGAAGACGGTCTCTCTACCCGAGGCGCTTTGTAAAGCTGTGATCCGTATCCCGCGCCACCAAGGCTAACACTATCAGCCGTTGGTCCGGGTAAGGGATACGTTCAGCATATCATGATTGATGTGAACGCACCTCCTTTCCTTGTGACAAGAGTATAGCATAGCAGTTTAGGAAAATCTATAAAAATTAAAGAATAGTTTTAAATAAAATGCTGGTAAAAAGAGTTTGGAATGATGCAGGGCAGAAGTGAAATTTTTTTTTTGAGTGTGCTGTTTTTCCTAGAATGAAAGCTTTTACTAAAGTATACATATATATAAGAAATACTTTGTTGCCGGGGTATAGCGCAGCCTGGTAGCGCGCACCCTTGGGGTGGGTGAGGCCGCAGGTTCAAATCCTGTTACTCCGATAAAAAAACCGCTTTCTGCAGGAGGACTACTCCTGAGGAAGCGGTTTTTGCTGTGTTAAATGTCCGGCTACTCTATAGTACTCCGGCTGCGTTTCAGCTGAACAATTCCGGTAACCAGTGAATAGGTTCCAACTGCCAGCAGGGCTACGATAGCCCAGGTGTAATTGCGCACGCTATAGGTGAGGGACGCGAACATGATGAAAATGGCGATCCGGAGGACCCCTTCATTCATAAATTTTCTGCTTGCTGCGCTCATGATTCCTGCCTCCTCATAGTAGTTGTAATAGTAGATGTACGAGTCCGAAAGCGTTTTACTATTTATAACCATTATAAACCTTTCCTGGCGAAAAAGACACACTTTGTTCACAAGTACTTTATTTCACAATAAATTCACAATGTCGTTGAAATAAAAAAATAATGCAGCCGCAGACGTATACCTGTACCCCTGCCGTTGCCGCGATATCACGCCCCTCATAAACTACAGCAAACGAATGAGGAGGGGTATCTGGTGGAAGCTTATTACAACTGTCTGCATTGCAAAAACAAAAGGGTACGGATAATGACCAGCGATGGAAAGAAGCATGAAGGGATTATTGTCGACGTCGACCGGAATAATGTATATTTGAAAACCAAGGGCAACGGACGGATGAAAACATCGGCTTTTTATCCCGGCAGCGTATATGGCGGATATTACGGCTACGGCAGTGAAATTTTAACGTTAAGTCTGTTCACACTGCTGGCTATTGCCCTGATCTGACAGCAAAAACGGACTGTCCGGATATCTCCGGGCAGTCCGTTTTTTATTCGTTAGATGACTATTGTATGACTGATATGGCGCCGATCTCGGTGGAAAGCGAAAGCAGCGGTCCGCCTTCGTTGTAATCCTGTTTGCCGTCTGCTACTCCGCTAATGCCGCCCAGCTCACTGGAGGCTTTTACTGTGCAATTAAGACTGCTAGCGAGATGGGCTTTAATAGCACCAATTGCGCTGCTGGCCTTCAGGCTGCTGCCAGTCTCCATTCCTTCAAGCCCGAGCTCAATGCTTCCTGTATCGGTCTGAAGCTTCGATTTACCGGTGATCACTGCTTCCTTCAGTGTAATGGTACCGACATCACTGGTTACATCGAAGCTGCCTTCAAGGCCGTTTAACTCTATAGAGCCGACGTTGCTGGTAATGTCATAGGCTGTGATTCCGGCAGGAATCTCAATTACATAATTGATGCTGAAATCAGAATGCCCGTATTTCTTTTGAGCCCATGTCCATAGGTCTTTCTCCTGGTTTTCCTTGGAGTGGGTGGAGACAGTCAGCCTGCTGCCCTCCTTCTCAATGGAAACCTCGGCGTTTTCGATGATCTTCCGGTCGGTATTAACGGTAAGCGGATTATGGGCAATTATCGTTGCAGATACATTAAGATCGTCTCCCTGTCCGGAGAAAAGCTCGACCCGGCCCACTGCGTTATCGAGATAGATTTTGGTCGAGCCTTCTGCCGGAAGAGAGGTTGTAAGCTCCTGCTGCAGACTGTTCTCTTCTATTTGATCTGCTACCTGGCCAGCAGTCTCCTTGACGGCTTCCTGCACGACCTCTGTTGCTTCTGTTATCCCTTTGCTGATATCCTCTGCAGCCTCGCCTATATCCAGACTGATTGACTCGATAAAGCCGGAGCCGTTGCTTCCGGTCAAGCTTTCTTCAAGCTGCCGGTCAGCGGCTTCCTTGCCCGGAAGATCTCCGCAGCCAGCAAGCAGAATGAGTGAGAATACGGCAACAGCCGCAACAATTGCTGTGTTATGTTTTTTTCTCAATGGTTAACCCTCCAAGTAAAGATTTCTAATTTGCTTATGTATAATCAATAGTATATATTATGGTAAATAATTGAAGAACGGGCCGGAGGCGGGTTGTTCACTGGACTAAAGTCGGGGGCCGGGAAACCTGCTGTAATTTAAACTTTTTTTATGATAAAATATTTTAAAGAAAATCTGTCAAGTGCAGCGGAGCTTGCCGGCAGGAAGATCGCCGGTTACGCAATCAGCAAAGGTTAAGGGAGCGGATGAGCGAATGCTATATGCAGCCTTATTTGTAGTGTTGCTTGTTATTGTTGCTGTTTCTTTAAGGTCCCGGAGCCACAGCAGCAAGCCGGAGGCCCCGAAGGAGGGGGCGGCCAGCAATGTCATATCCATGGACAGACACCGCAAAGCGAAGCAAAGCGCGGTAGAGCAGCCTTGCTCTTCTTGTAAGAAAAAGAACGGCAAGCTGATTTTTTATGCCCAGGATAATGGAAGTGTAGTGGGACTGTGCAAGGACTGCAAAATGAAGGCCAAGAAGCGGGATATGCTGCCGCTCTAAACTAACAATATTTATATTGCACTTGCCCATGTTTTGTGATATTATTATTTCTGTTGTGTGGAATACGGTGGTCCTCTGCGGATAATGAGGGAGAGCAATGAGACTCTCCGGAAGAGGCAAGAACACCTGTACGGAAGGAGGAAGTCCTAAATGAATATCCTACAAGCTATTACTCAAGAGCAACTTCGTAAAGATATCCCTAGTTTTCGTCCAGGTGATACTTTGAAGGTGCACGTAAAAGTTATCGAAGGAACTCGTGAACGGATCCAGTTGTTCGAAGGCGTTGTAATCAAACGCCGCGGCGGTGGAATCAGTGAGACTTTTACAGTTCGTAAAATCTCTTACGGTGTTGGTGTGGAAAGAACTTTCCCAATCAACTCGCCTAAGATCGAGAAACTTGAAGTTGCCCGTCGTGGTAAAGTTCGCCGTGCGAAACTGTACTATCTGCGTGAACTTCGCGGTAAAGCAGCAAGAATTAAAGAAATTCGTCGCTAGAATTAGCGGCAAAGAAAGGGGCTTGAGTTCAAGCCCCTTTCTTTATTCTTACCAGTACCTCCGGTCCTTTTATACAAGCCAGACTTGAACATATATGCCTTAGGATCAGCTTCTTCCGAAAAGGCCTCCTGAAGGAGTATTCGTGGAGGGGTTTTTGGCAGGAGTTTTTTTGTTGTATAGTGGATGTATAGTGAGAGCAGCATAAAGAGAGGACGGTGAACTATGCAGCAGGATTTGCAGCAGGGACAAGGGGATGCTCTGGACCAGAGTGAACAGCCCCCCCAGAAACAGAAAAATGAAGTACTGGAATGGATCAAGGCGATTGCAATTGCATTGGTTCTGGTAATTCTGATCAGATGGCTTTTGTTCAAGCCGTTTATCGTGGACGGACCTTCCATGCAGCCGAACTTCCATACAGGTGAACGGGTTATTGTAAATGAAATCCTCTACGATATCCGCTCCCCGCAGCGCGGTGAGGTTATTGTGTTCCATGTGCCTTCCGAAGGCAGAGATTTTATTAAACGGGTTATTGCGGTGGCCGGAGATACGGTAAAGGTTGAAGGGGATGTTGTTACAGTTAACGGCGAGCCTGTGGACGAAACGTATATCCAGGAAGCCATTGATGCAAGACATGCCAATAATTCCCTCTATAATAACAAAGACTTCCCTAACGAAGAGGTTCCTGACGGTACTGTACCTGAAGGGCATATATTCGTAATGGGGGATAACCGTTCTGACAGTACGGACAGCCGAATGATCGGCTACGTGCCGCTTGAAGATATTGTTGGCCGTGCAGATCTGATCTTCTGGCCGATTCAGGACATTTCGATTATTAACCACTAAATAAAGCTGACAGTAAGTCAGAGGAGGTGACGGCAATGGCCATTCAATGGTTTCCCGGTCATATGACGAGGGCTAGACGGCAAATCGAGGACAAGCTGAAGCTGATTGACGTTGCAATAGAGCTGCTCGATTCCCGTCTGCCGCTTTCAAGCCGCAATCCGATGATTGATGATATTTTACGCGATAAGCCCAGATTGATTATTCTTAATAAGAGTGATCTCGCTGATCCTGCAGCAACACGCCAATGGCTGGCCTATTTCAGGGCTGAAGGGCATGTGGCTCATCCGGTGGATGCTTCCACAGGAACAGGCATTAAGGAAATCCCGGAACAGGTCAAGCTGCTGCTCAAGGAGAAGATTGACCGTCAGATTGCCAAGGGCATGAACCCGCGCGCGAACCGTGCACTCATTGTCGGCATTCCGAATGTCGGTAAATCGACGCTGATCAACAAGATGGCCGGACGGAGTATTGCGTTGACAGGCGACCGTCCGGGTGTGACCAAGGGCCAGCAATGGATCAAGACGGACGGTACCCTGGAGCTGCTCGATACCCCCGGGATTCTATGGCCCAAGTTCGAGGACCAGGAGGTGGGTTACCGCCTGGCTATCACGGGTGCAATCAAAGAAGAGGTTCTTAACGTTGAGGACATTGCCTATTATGCGGTAAAATATCTGATCAAGGATTACGGTTCCCGGTTCAAGGAGCGCTTTGGCATTGACAAGCTTCCTGAGGATACGGAAAATCCGGACGAAATCGTGGCCGTTATGGAAGCAGTCGGGCGCAAGCGCGGCTGTCTGATCAGCGGCGGCCGCGTCGATCTGGAGAAGGCTTCCCGGACGCTGCTGCACGAGCTGCGCGCCGGCAAGCTGGGTACTTTTACGCTGGAGACACCGTAAAGCTTAGTTAGAGATGAGGGCCATCCGGATTACCGGTGGCTCTTTTTTTTGTTGACGTAAAGGGCTGGACGGACTGATTATGAGGATATGGAAGGATGACCCCGGAAGTCTTCGTATGATAAGCTGAGTAGGATAAAGTAAGATAAATGGACATGGCGGTGGAGTGAATATGAGCAGTATAGATATGCTGAGTTTTGAGAAAGCGGGCTGGGAGCAGTCGTACCGCCGGATTGCCGGTGTGGATGAAGTGGGCAGAGGCTGTCTGTTCGGTGATGTGGTGGCTGCTGCGGTTATTTTGCCGGAGGGCCTGATTATAGACGGTGTGGATGACTCAAAGAAGCTGACGGCAAAAAAACGGGATGCCCTGTACGAGATTATTATGGAGCAGGCGCTGGCTGTCTGTGTCGGGCATGTGGAGTCTTCCATTATTGATGAGATCAATATCAAGCAGGCCTCCCGGCTGGCGATGAAAAAAGCAGTGGAGGGCTTAAGCGAGGCGGCCGACTATCTGCTGATTGATGCGGAGAAGGTGGATCTGGCGCTGCCCCAGCAGGCGATTATCAAGGGGGATGCCAACAGCCAGTCTATCGCTGCAGCATCCATTGTCGCCAAAGTGACCCGGGACCGGCTGTGTGAGGGGCTGTGGGAGGAATTATATCCGGACTATGGCATCAAAATACATAAAGGCTATGCAACCAAGCTGCACCGTGAGCAAATTGCCGCTCTTGGTCCGACCCCAATGCACCGGCGCAGCTTTATCGGGAAAATTCTGGCGGAGCAGCAGACTTTATTTTGAGCCGGGAGCTTTTATAAAAAGGGCGGCAAATGCCGATATAATAGAAAATAAGAGCTTTAGAGAGGAGGGAGTGCGGCATGAATATCGGATCTTTGTTCCGCGGTCTGCTGGGCGACAGCAAACCGGGTGAAGCCAAAACGCTGGAGCTGAAGGAAGGACAGGTTGTCCGCGGTGTGGTTCTGAGTGTGTCGGAATCCGGTAAAGAGGCGGTAGTCCAGATTCAGGGAACCCCGGTCCGTGCTGAGCTTGAGACTCCGCTGCAGCCGGGGCAGTCAATGACGCTGCAGGTTGCGCCTCCCGGAGAAGGCGGATTGCCGGTGCTGAAGCCGGTGCCGGCGGGCGATGCCGCACTGGCTTCGCCGCAGAATATGGGCGAAACGCTGGAAATGCTGGGGCTTAAGGAATCGAAGGCCGGCAAGGAGATTGTTCAGGCAATGCAGTCCGGAGGACTTCCGCTGACCAAGGAGACCGCAGCCAAGCTGGAGGCGGTTATGAGCGCCAAGCCGCAAGGGGTCTCTACCTCGGAGTGGCTGGAATCGGCTGTTCTGTCGGTAAAACGGGGGCTGCCGGTTACAGCCGAGAGCGTGAGGGGACTGCAGCAGGCGGTTTTTGGGCCGAAGCTGCATGAGCTGCTGGCTAAGCTTGAGACGGAGCTTAGCTTGTGGGCGCAGCAGGAAGCCGGCAAAGGCAAGCCTGGGGCTTCAGCTACCCGCACAGGCACGGAGACTCCAGCTAATGCAGCTGCTGGAGGGCGTACAGCGGCAGGGGAGGCTGCCGCGGAGACTAAGGCGGGGACACAGCCTGCCAGTCCTCAAGCCGGGTCGCTGACAGCGCTGGCGGAGAATGGAGCGGGTGAGACTGCTGCTGCAAAGGAAGCTGCGGGGCCGGGCAGTAACGCAGTGAAGACAGGCGGGACTGCAGAGAATGCGAAAGGCGCTATGCAGGCAGAAAATACCGGAAGTGCTGATGGTGCTGGAAGTGCGAAAGGCAACGGAAATGCAGAAGGCGCCGGAAGTGCAAGAGGTGCCGGAAGTGCTGAAGGTGAAGGAAGTGCAAGAGGTGCCGGAAGTGCTGAAGGTACAGGAAGTGCAAGAGGTGCGGGAAGTGCTGAAGGTACAGGAAGTGTGAAAGGTGCCGGAAGTGCTGAAGGTACTGGAAGTGCGAAAGGCGCCGGAGGTGCTGAAGGTGCGGGAAGTGTGAAAGGTGCCGGAAGTGTTGAAGGTTCAGGAAATGCGAAAGGCGCCGGAGGTGCTGAAGGCGCAGGGAATGTGAGAGGCACAGGAAATGCTGAAGGTGCAGGAAGTGCTGAAGGTGCAGGAAGTGCGAGAGGCACAGGAAGTGCAGGAGATGGGGAAGGTGCAGGCTCCGCCTCTGCAGCGAGGAATGCAGGCGCCCTGCTCGCGAAGCTGCAGGGCGTGCTCACCGAGCTGCGCGGCACGCTGCCGCAGCTCACAGACCAGGCTGGCGCTGCCGCCCAGCCTGAAGCGGACGCCCCGCCTGCGGCGGCGGGGCAAGACCCTGCCCGCGCGGCTGCACCGCCGCGCGGGGACAGCCCGGCTGCTGCGCAGCAGCCGGGCCAGGCACCCGCTCCTGCCCAAGACGCATCGTCTTGGGTCGGGCGGGTGCTGAAGCTGCTCGGTGCGGAGCACGAGCAGCAGGCAATCCGCGGCGGCACGGCAGCCGCGGGAGGGCGCGAAGCAGCGCTGCCGCCGGCGGCGCTGCAGGCAGCGGCCGGCGGGGCGGATGCCGCCGCCGATACGCTGAAGGGCGTGCTGCTGCAGGTTATGGGCAGCAGCGAGGCCCCGCCCGCGGTCAAGGATGCCGCGGGCCAGCTTGTGGCGCAGCTGACAGGCCAGCAGCTGCTGCTGAATACGGACCGCACCGCGCCGTTCGCGCAGGTGACGCTGTTCCTGCCGCTGCACGGGCCTGACGGCCAGGAGACGGCGTCAGTGCATATCCAGTCAAGGCGTGGCCGCAAAGGTGAGCTGGACGCGGCGAATTGCCGCCTCTGGTTTGACCTGGACATGAAGCAGCTGGGCCAGACCCTGGTGGATGTGCAGGTTGTGGACCGGATTGTCAGCCTGAAGCTGCATAATAACGACCCGTGGATGCTGGAGCTGCTTGAGGGCAGACGGGAGGATATAGCGGCTGCGGTAGAATCCATAGGCTATCAGCTCTCCAGCCTGCGTACCGAGCCGCTGCCGGAGCTGAAGACTGCTGCCTCCGGAGCAGCGGCGGCGGCAAAGCTGGCAGAATTTACTCCCGATTCCTATAAAGGAGTCGATTTCCGGATATGAGTGAGCACGAGAAGCAGGGAATGTCACAACGGATGAAAAAGGCGGTTGCCCTTAAATATACTCCCGGACAGAGCGATGCCCCGGTGGTTGTGGCCAAAGGCCAGGGGGTAATTGCCGAGGCTATCCTGCAGAAAGCCAAAGAGAACGGGGTGGCTGTGCAGGAGGATGCTGCCCTCGTTGAGGTTCTATCCAAGCTGGATCTGGATCAGCAAATACCGCCCGAGCTATACAACCTGGTGGCAGAGATTCTGAGCTTTGTATATCAGAGTGACCGGCAGGCCGGAAAGCGGAACCGTCAATGAGCGGACTCCCGGTAAGCGGAAGGTATAACCGTAAGCTAAAAGGGGCTGCGGCTGAAGCAGCAGCAGCACTCTATCTGGCCTCACGGGGCTATACTGTGCTAGAGAGGAATTGGCGCTGCCGCAGCGGTGAGCTCGACCTCATTGCGGAATATCAGGGCGTACTGGTTTTCATCGAGGTGCGCAGCCGCAGCGGAAGCCCGCTGCCGGGTACGCCGGAGGAGTCGGTGGATGCCCGCAAAATCCGTAAGGTGCGCAGCACAGCCAAGGTCTATTTGCACATGAGGAATCAAGAGGAGTGCGCCGTTTCATTTGATGTAATTAGTGTGCAGCTGAATCCGGATTTAAGCGTCGCTGCACTCCGGCATATCCGGGAGGCTTTTTGAACAAGGAGCGGCTCGTTCCTTTCCGAATGGAGTCTGAATTTGAGGCCAGTCCTGGTGCGGATGTGCTGATTGGGTCATTCCTCCAAGGAAATGGGTAAACATTATTGTGACTTTTAATGCTACCATGAGGAGGCTGTTCCCGTGAATAACCAACCGGTTAATATACAGGTGAGCTTTGCTTGCCAATATTGTGATCACAAGATAGAAGTGGATATGGGAGAGCGGCCTTCAGCGGTGATCTGCTGCAGCAAGTGCAGCAAGAGCTTTACCATTATGCGTCCCGCTATTGCGGAGGAAATCCTGATCGACTGGGAGAATGAGGCGCTGATCCAGAAGATCAGAGCTGAAAAAAGCTTGAGCAGCCACAGCAGTCTTATGTCACTCGTCATCCGGGTGATCGAGCTGCTGACCTGGCGCGACCGGGGGAATGGTCAGGTTGAGGCGATTAAGGAAATGCGCAAATGGCTGGTGGAGCATGAAGAGATCCCTTCATTGGCGGAATTGATTCATTTAGACTCCAACCAGCGTTCGAGCAAGCGGGACTGGCCTAAAGGATAAACCAAAAAAGGCTGGACTTAGGCTTACGCTGATCCCGGATGCCGTTCTGAAAGAACAGCCCGATGGTAAGCTGTTTTAATGAAGGTTTTGGAAGCTTAAGCCCCACTATGTGGGGTTCGTTCCTACCAAGTCCATTCTTTATGCGGGGACATCATTCTTTACATAACGGGAGGGTTATAGAATGCCGGGTGTCTTTTTTACATCGGACCATCATTTTGGACATAAGCTGATAATAGATTTTGAGTCACGGCCCTTCGCAAATGTGCAGGATATGGATCAGGCGATGATTGAGAGCTGGAATGCTGTGGTGGGAGCGGGAGATACTGTTTTTCATCTGGGGGATTTTTCGTTCCTCGGACTCGAAGCGACGCGTGACATTATCAGCCGCCTGCAGGGCTACAAAATACTGATCCTGGGCAATCACGACCGCGGCCGCGGTCGGAGCTGGTGGCTGGAGGCGGGCTTTGACGAGGTCAGTGAATACCCGCTAATCTATAAGGATTTTTTCTTCCTTTCCCATGAGCCGATGTATATGAATAAGCATATGCCTTACGTAAATGTGCACGGTCATATTCATGGGCAGAAATATGAAGGGAAGCATCATTATAATATTTGCGTAGAGCATACCGGGTATAAGCCGCTGTCATTTGAAGCGATTAGAGACGCGGTTACCGTCAGTGAGGAAGGTTAGACATTTTCATAAATATGCACAAGTGCTGCCGTTCCGGGCAGCTATGCATTGCTTGATCAGACATGCCTGTAACTGTATACTGTTATTAAATAGCAAGACTGCGGAAAATGAGGAAGCACCCTTTTTCTTGAGTGATGACGCCCTGCGCGGGCGTATTTCAGGAGAAGAGGTGTTTTTTGTTATGTACGGAAAAATGCACAGTGCCTGCCTGTATGGCATCGAAGGTGTGATGATCGGTGTTGAGATTGATCTGTCCAACGGCTTGCCCCAGACCAGTATTATCGGCTTACCTGATTCAGCTATCCGCGAAGCGGTGGAAAGAGTACGCGCAGCGGTCAAAAACTGCGGATACCGCTATCCCCAGCAGCGGGTTACAGTCAATCTCGCTCCTGCAGATTTGCGCAAGGAGGGCTCAGCCTTCGATCTGGCGATTGCACTGGGTATTCTTACAACCAGCGGGCAATTGCTGATGCCGGCGGCTGCAGAAATGCTGCTGATCGGCGAGCTGGCTCTTGACGGGAGCCTCAGACCGGTGACAGGTGTCCTGCCGATGGTTGAAGCTGCCCGGCGCTCCGGCCTTCAGAGAGTGCTGGTGCCGCACGGCAATGCGGCTGAGGCTGCGTTAATCAGCGGCATGGCTGTCTATGCAGCCGGTCATCTGCGTGAGCTTCCTCAGCCTGCTGACAAAATAACGGTGTCGGCTGCCGGTCAGGCTGAAGGACCCGTTGAGAAGTCGGTTAATCCGGAAGCTGCAGCAGCTTCTGCAGTACATCCGGAAAGTGAGCCGCTGCTCCCGTTTCCGGTTACTGTAATGGAGCATAAGAATGATTCCGGCCGCAGCTGCCAGCCGGTCATGGCACTTGATCTTGAGCACTTACGGTATATTCCGGAAGCCTATGCAAGCAGCGCCTTTAGTCCGTCAGAAGGATTGTTAAAGGAGGATTATGCAGATGTGCTTGGGCAGAGCCATGTGAAGCGGGCTTTGACAATTGCAGCCGCCGGTATGCACAATATTGTACTGGTAGGCCCGCCCGGAACCGGCAAAACCATGATGATCAAGAGGCTGCCTGGTATCCTTCAGGAGCTAAATGACAGTGAATCACTGGAGGTCACCAAAATATTCAGCGCGGCCGGCAAGCTGACGGATACCCGCAACGGGCTTTTGCGCAGCAGGCCTTTCCGTGCCCCGCATCATACCATTTCAGCAGCCGGTCTGATCGGCGGAGGGGGTATACCTAAGCCGGGTGAGGTCAGCCTGGCTCACCGTGGGGTGCTTTTTCTGGATGAGCTGCCTGAATTCTCGCGCAATGTGCTTGAGGTGCTGCGGCAGCCGCTGGAGGATAGCGAGGTTACAATAAGCCGCGCCCGTGCTGCGTTCACCTTTCCAGCCCGTTTTTTGCTGGCCTGCTCGATGAATCCGTGCAGCTGCGGGTATTTGGGGAATGCCGGAGCCCAGCAGCGGTGCACCTGCAGCCCGGCGAAGATTGCCCAGTACCGGGCCAAAATCTCCGGCCCGCTGCTGGACCGGATTGATATGCAGGTGGATGTTCCCCGTCCTTCAGACTGGAACGGGCAGAGCCCGGCCCTATCGTCTGCAGAAATGCGCAAAGACGTACTGAGAGCCCAGCAGTTTCAGGCAGAGCGCTACAGCAAGCTCCCTATTTCCTGGAACAGTGAGCTATCGGGAGCGGCTCTCCGCCGGTATGCTGCCCTAAATAAAGAGAGCAGCATACTGCTGCAAGGAATATTGGAGAGCCTGGGTCTGAGCATGCGGGCGCATGACCGGATTATTAAGCTCGCCCGGACCATTGCCGACCTTGAGGGTGCGGCAGCGATCAGCTCTGCCCACCTGGCGGAAGCTGTGCAATACCGGAATCTGGACCGGCAGGTCGTAACAGAGGAGCTGTTCTGAATCTTTTCCTTCATTATATATGTCCGTTTACAGCTTTAATCCCTTAGCGAAGCTGCGTATTAGCAGTCTGCAGCATAAACAAGCCGCCCGGATCTGTTCCGGACGGCTTGTTTCATACCGGGATAATTCACCGGCAAATGAAAAGCTTAAAGCACATTAAGCTCAACAGCAATGTTGCCGCGGGTAGCGCGGGAATAAGGGCAGGCGCCATGTGCGGCTTCTACAAGCTGCTTGGCAGTTTCGTGGTCAACACCCTTTACCAGCACGTCAAGCTTCACAGCGATGCCGAAGCCGCCGTCCTCAACCTTTCCAAAGCTTACAGTAGCGGTAACCTCGCTGCCTTCAATTTTTATTTTACCGAGCCGGGCTACCATATTCAGTGCGCTGTCAAAGCAGGCGGAATATCCGGCTGCAAACAGCTGCTCGGGATTAGTGCCTTCTCCGCCGGCTCCGCCCATTTCGCGGGGTGTGCTGATGGTCAGGTTCAGCTTAGGGCTTTCAGATTCAATATAACCGTTTCTTCCGCCTACCGCTTTTACTGTTGTTTCATACATTTTTTGTTGAATAGTCATCATAATTAATCACTCCTGTTTTGTATTTAATAAACATTGTACACAATTTAATTTAACACAAAATATAATATAGTCAATAAATTTTTTGCTATTAACATGATATTGCAAGTGAATTGTGATAAAATAACGACATAAAGGCAGGTGAAGAAAAAATGCAAGAACCAACAACTACCCCTGAACTGATGCTTGATAATCAGCTGTGCTTTACGATCTACGCATGCTCGCGTGAATTTACGAAGCTGTATCAGCCTCATCTAGACAAAATCGGACTAACATATTCGCAATATCTGGTTATGATTGTGCTGTGGGAGAAGCAGCAGTGTACGGTTAAGGAGCTTGGCGAAGCCCTGTTCCTGGATTCAGGCACGCTGACTCCGCTGCTGAAGCGGCTGCAGGCCGCAGGCCTTATTCTTCGTGAACGTTCCCTGCAGGATGAACGGAAGGTGCTCATCTCGCTGACCGAAAAAGGCTGGGAGCTGAAGAACGAAGCTGTATGTATTCCGGCCAAAATGGCAGAAGGCGCGATGCTCTCCGCTGAGGAATTTGTCCATCTTCTGGGCCAGTTCAAGGACCTGCTGGGAAGGGTTCATGAAGCAAATAACAAAGCATCTAAATAGTAGTACAAGCCTGTGTCAATGCAACCGTTCGCATTCCGGCATGAAATCAAGCGAAAATATATGTATAAATAGTGAAAGTTTTTGAGGAAAGCGGAATTGAATCATGTTACAATATTCTGGGTTTCACTTTATATACTATAGGTAGGTGCAAATCTGTACCCCGCTGATCAAAACGGAATGCGGCATGGCTGCAGGCTGCCTGCATAAGCCGCCGCAACACTTTAGGAGGCTTCCGGTATGAATATCCACGAGTATCAGGGAAAAGAAGTACTTAAGAAGTACGGCGTTGCCGTACCGAACGGAAAAGTAGCTTATACAGTGGAGGAAGCAGTAGAAGCTGCGGCATCACTCGGTACACCGGTGGTGGTAGTGAAGGCTCAGATTCATGCAGGCGGAAGAGGAAAGGCCGGAGGGGTCAAGGTTGCCAAGTCCCTGGATGAGGTCCGCACCTATGCGGGCGAAATTCTCGGAAAGACACTGGTAACCCATCAGACCGGACCGGAGGGCAAGGAAGTGAAGCGGCTGCTTATTGAAGAGGGCTGCCAGATTGCCAAGGAATACTATATTGGAATTGTCGTAGACCGCAGCTCCGGCCGGGTAGTTATGATGGCCTCCGAAGAAGGCGGAACGGAAATTGAAGAGGTGGCAGCATCCCATCCGGAGAAAATTTTTAAGGAAATCATTGATCCGGCTGTAGGACTGCAGACCTTCCAGGCACGCAAACTGGCTTACAGCATCGCTATCCCGAATGAGCTGGTCAATAAAGCGGTCAAGTTCATGCAAGCGCTCTATTTGGCTTTTGTGGATAAAGATTGCTCGATTGCCGAGATTAATCCGCTGGTTGTGACTGCTGACGGAAATGTAATGGCACTTGATGCCAAACTGAATTTTGACTCCAATGCTTTGTTCCGCCATAAGGATATTCAAGAGCTTCGTGACCTTGATGAAGAAGACGAGAAAGAGATCGAAGCCTCCAAATTTGATCTCAGCTATATCGCCCTGGACGGCAATATCGGCTGTATGGTCAATGGTGCGGGGCTGGCCATGGCGACAATGGATATCATTAAATATTACGGCGGCGAGCCGGCCAATTTCCTGGATGTAGGGGGCGGTGCGACGACTGAGAAGGTTACCGAAGCGTTCAAAATCATTTTGTCTGACGATAAGGTGAACGGCATCTTTGTCAATATATTCGGCGGCATTATGCGCTGTGATGTTATTGCTGAGGGTGTGGTGGAAGCGGCCCGGCAGCTGGGTCTGACCAAACCGCTCGTTGTCCGGCTTGAAGGCACCAATGTGGCACTCGGCAAGCAGATTCTGGCCGGCTCCGGACTCAATATCGTGGCAGCAGATTCCATGGCGGACGGCGCCCGTAAAATTGTGTCTCTTGTGTAACCCCGTACTCGTATTCGACAAACTAAGTAGGGATGTGACCTAAATCATGAGCATTCTTGTAGATAAAAATACGAAAGTGATCACACAGGGAATCACCGGCTCGACAGGCCTGTTCCATACCAAAGGTGCACTGGATTACGGGACCCAGATGGTAGGAGGAGTAACTCCGGGCAAAGGCGGAACCTCTGTTACTATTACTCTGGAAAACGGGAGCGAGGTAAGCCTGCCGGTATTCGATACTGTTGTCCAGGCCAAGGCTGCAACCGGTGCGACAGCCAGTGTGATTTATGTGCCGCCGGCTTTTGCTGCGGATTCCATCATGGAAGCGGTTGATGCCGGGCTGGAGCTCGTTATCTGCATTACCGAAGGCATTCCGGTGCTGGATATGGTCAAGGTATCGCGTTATATGGAAGGAAAGTCCACCGTGCTTATCGGACCTAACTGTCCGGGGGTTATTACTCCGGGAGAGTGTAAAATCGGCATCATGCCGGGCTATATCCATACCCCCGGGTATGTAGGCGTAGTCTCCCGCAGTGGAACCCTTACCTATGAAGCGGTGCACCAGCTGACTGAACGCGGGATCGGGCAGTCCTCGGCTGTCGGAATCGGCGGCGATCCGGTTAAAGGCTCGGAGTTTATTGATATTCTGAAGCTGTTTAATGAAGATCCCGGCACAAAGGCAGTCATTATGATCGGCGAGATCGGCGGAACGGCAGAGGAAGAGGCTGCGCTGTGGATCAAAGAGAACATGACGAAGCCTGTGGTCGGATTTATCGGCGGGGTTACGGCACCTCCGGGCAAACGGATGGGCCATGCCGGAGCGATTATTTCCGGGGGCAAGGGCACTGCCAGCGAAAAAATCGCTGTGCTTGAGTCCTGCGGAATCAGGGTCGCGCCAACTCCGGCCGAAATGGGATCAACGCTGGTGAGTGTGCTGGAGGAGCGCGGTATTTTGAACGCTTTTACCACGCATTAATTCTGATACGGTGAAGCTTTGTCCAAAAAATCATTGTGCTGCTATTCATCAAGTAGTATGATTTGTTAAAGGTAAGCAACCTTTTATTCCTGTGCGCAGGGTAAAGGGTTGCTTTTTTGCGTTCAATTCAGCTGTTGCTGTGACCGCGCTTGCATTTTTATCCGCATTATCACAAAATAGGGAAGGCTGGCCCTTCCCGTCAAAGGGAGAGCGTACATATGGACACACGTGATTTGTTATTCGGGCTGAATGAAGTGGAGGGGATTGGCTGGAAAAGCATCGACAAAATCCGCCGGGCGGGACTTTTGTCGGATCGTGCGTTTGGTTGCCATGCGGAAGAGTGGCAGCAGGTCGGATTAAGCGCGAAAATGTCACAGCGGCTAACCGAAGAATTTGACGCCGGATGGGTCGAAAGGCGCCGTCTTTTAATGGAAGAAAGCGGCGCGGCGATGGTTACCATTCTAGATGAGGAATATCCTCCTATGCTGAAAGAAGCGGCTGAGCCGCCATGGGTGCTGTATTACCGCGGTTCTCTGAAGCTTGCGTCACAGCCTGCGGTCGCCATGGTGGGGACACGGGTGCCGACAGCCTATGGGCGTAAAATCGGGGAAATACTTGCGGAGCAGCTCTGCCGTGCCGGCTTTGCTGTGGTCAGCGGACTGGCCCGCGGCATCGACAGCGTCTGCCATGAGGCTGCTCTGGCCAGCGGCGGGAGAACGATTGCAGTGGTTGCTACAGGGCTCGACACTGTCTATCCGCCTGAGAACCGTGAGCTGGAGCGGGAAATTTCACGCAAAGGTCTTGTCCTGAGCGAATATCCGCTGGGCACCAAAAGCCATCCGGGACTGTTTCCGCAGCGAAACCGGATTATTGCCGGACTGACGCTCGGGACGGTGGTTGTCGAGGCGGATTCCCGCAGCGGCTCGCTCATAACCGCCGATGCAGCCCTTGAGGCCGGAAGGGACGTGTTTGCCGTTCCCGGACCGGTTACCTCCCCGAAGAGCAGAGGCGCGCTGGATCTGATCAAGCAAGGGGCAAAGCTAGTAACCTGTGCTGAAGATATTATTGAGGAATACATAGCTTTTTTACCGGCAAATACAGAAAAAGCGGGAGAAAACAGATGCCAGGATACCTGTTCTGATGACAGGCTCACCGAAAAGAAATTGACAAGTGAGGAGTCTCACCTATACCATATACTGCATCAAGGCCCGTTTACACTGGATGAGCTGCTCTCCAGAACAAGCTGGGATTTTGGACATTTGCATTCAGTTCTGTTATCTTTAATCATAAAAAAAGCGGTAACACAATTGCCGGGTGCAATTTATAAGGTAATTTAATATAGAAGGAACAGAATTTGAGCATAGTCTATCAGTACTTTAAGACGGATTGGCGGCAATGCTCACATCACTTTTAGGAGGATCAATCTATGGCGGATACATTAGTCATTGTCGAATCGCCTGCCAAAGCGAAGACAATCGGCAAATATTTAGGCAGTAAATATATTGTAAAGGCGTCTATGGGGCATATCAGAGATTTGCCGAAGAGTCAGATTGGCGTAGAGGTGGAGAATGACTTCAGTCCCAAGTACATCACGATCCGCGGTAAGGGTTCAATTCTGAAGGAACTTAAAGACGCCAGAAAAAAAGTGAAAAAAGTTTATCTGGCGGCTGACCCGGACCGCGAAGGGGAAGCAATTGCCTGGCATCTGGCGCATGCGCTGGATCTGGATAACACCGAGGAGTGCCGGGTTGTTTTTAACGAAATTACGAAGCAGGCGGTCAAGGATGCCTTCAAGACTCCGCGCAAAATCAATATGGATCTGGTTAATGCGCAGCAGGCCCGGCGTATTCTGGACCGGCTGGTAGGCTATAAGATCAGCCCTTTATTATGGAAGAAAGTCAAAAAGGGCCTGTCAGCCGGCCGGGTGCAATCGGTTGCGGTTAAAATCATAATGGACCGTGAGAATGAAATTTCGGCATTTGTCCCGACTGAATACTGGAGCATCACTGCGAAGCTGGGTATCAAGGGCACTGATTTTGAAGCGAAGTTTCATAAGCTGAACGGCGCGAAAAAAGAGCTGGGTAAGGAAAGTGACGTCCAGGAGGTTCTGGAGGTTATCAAGAATGCGGACTTCAGAGTAGCCGAGGTAAAGGAAAAGGAAAGACAGCGTCATCCTTCCGCACCGTTTACAACAAGCTCGCTTCAGCAGGAGGCTGCCCGTAAGCTTGGCTTCCGCGCTGCCAAAACGATGTCCGTGGCCCAGCAATTGTATGAAGGCGTTGAGCTAGGCAAAGAGGGTACAGTCGGTCTGATCACCTACATGCGTACTGACTCAACACGTATTTCCACAACGGCCCAGGATGAGGCGAAAGAACTGATTCTGGGTAAGTATGGTGAAAAATTCATTCCCGAAACGCCCCGCCAGTATTCCAAAAAAGCAGCAGGGGCGCAGGATGCGCATGAAGCGATCCGCCCGACCTCTGCACTGCGGGAGCCTGAACTCGTCAAGGAATACATGAGCCGGGATCAATTCCGCCTGTATAAGCTGATTTGGGAGCGCTTCGTCTCCAGTCAGATGTCCTCGGCCCTTCTCGATACCCTCTCGGTAGATATTACTGCGGGAACAGCCATATTCCGGGCTGTAGGCTCCAAGGTATCCTTCCCCGGCTTTATGAAGGTTTATGTGGAAGGCAACGATGACGGAACGACGGATGAGGAGAAATTCCTTCCGCCGCTGAAGGCTGGCGACGAGCTCGACAAGCAGGCCATTGAACCTAAGCAGCACTTTACCCAGCCGCCGCCGCGTTACACGGAAGCACGCCTGGTCAAAACGATGGAAGAGCTGGGCATAGGCCGTCCGAGTACGTATGCCCCTACACTGGAAACAATCCAGAAACGCGGCTATGTGGCGATCGAAGAGAAAAAATTCATGCCGACAGAGCTGGGCGAGCTGATTATAGAGCAAATGGAGCAATTCTTCCCGGAAATCCTTGATGTGGAGTTCACTGCTCACATGGAGGGGGACCTTGACCACGTCGAGGAAGGGGCAGAGGATTGGGTCAGAGTGTTGGCCGGATTCTACGAATCCTTTGAGAAGCGGCTGGAGTTTGCCGAGGAAGAAATGAAGGAAATTGAAATTGAAGATGAAGTATCGGATGAGCTCTGCGAGAAATGCGGCAAACCTATGGTGTATAAGCTTGGCCGGTTCGGCAAGTTCCTGGCCTGCTCCGGCTTCCCGGACTGCCGTAATACCAAGCCGATTGTAAAGGACATTGGGGTTACCTGTCCTAAGTGTAACGAAGGCAAGGTCGTGGAGCGCCGCAGTAAAAAAGGACGGGTGTTCTATGGGTGTGACCAGTACCCTGGCTGTGATTTTGTTTCCTGGGACCGTCCGTCCATTAAACCATGTCCTGCTTGCGGATCGTGGATGGTGGAAAAGCGCAACAAGCAAGGAACCAAGCTGCAATGCACTTCCTGTGATCACACGGAAGCAGTGCTTGAAAGCGATGAATTAGCAGAATAACAGACCGTTAGCAGGAGGAACAGAACTTGAAAGACACAGCAAAAGTAACAGTAATCGGCGCGGGCCTTGCCGGCAGTGAGGCTGCCTGGCAGATTGCCTCAAGCGGGGTTCCGGTCAGACTATATGAAATGAGACCGGTGGTTAAAACACCGGCGCACCATACCGACCAGTTTGCCGAGCTGGTATGCAGCAATTCGCTGCGGGCGAACGGGCTTGGCAATGCAGTAGGTGTACTGAAGGAGGAAATGCGGCGTCTTAACTCGCTGGTACTCGGAGCAGCCGACCGTCATGCGGTCCCGGCCGGCGGTGCGCTGGCAGTTGACCGTGACGGGTTCTCGGGAGAGATCACCCGTACGCTGCACGACCATCCGCTCGTGGAGGTTATAAATGAAGAGCTGACGCAGCTGCCTGAGGAAGGGATTGTCGTAATTGCCACCGGTCCCTTGACCTCCCCGGCTCTTTCTTCCGAGATCAAGGCACTGCTTGGGGAAGAGTACTTCTACTTCTATGATGCGGCAGCTCCAATTGTTGAGAAGGACAGCATTGATATGAGTAAGGTATATCTGGCTTCCCGGTACGATAAGGGAGAAGCAGCCTATTTAAACTGTCCGATGAATGAAGAGGAGTTTGAACGGTTTTATGATGCGCTTATTACAGCTGAAACTGCAGCATTAAAGGATTTTGAGAAGGAAATTTATTTCGAAGGCTGCATGCCGATTGAAATCATGATGAAGCGCGGCAAACAGACAGCGCTGTTCGGACCGATGAAACCGGTTGGACTCGTTAACCCCCATACAGGCAAGCTGCCTTATGCAGTTGTTCAGCTGCGCCAGGATAATGCCGCAGGCACACTGTACAATCTGGTAGGCTTCCAGACCCATCTGAAATGGGGCGAGCAAAAACGCGTATTCTCAATGATTCCGGGCCTGGAGAATGCTGAATATGTCCGTTACGGCGTAATGCACCGCAACACCTTTATTAATTCTCCTAAGCTGCTTCATCCTACCTACCAGATGAAGGGTCACGAAAGGCTGTTCTTCGCGGGACAGATGACGGGCGTTGAAGGCTATGTGGAATCCGCCGCATCCGGTATGATTGCCGGAATTAATGCAGCCAGAGCCGCTCAGGGTCAAGAGGGACTAGTCTTTCCTGAGGATAGTGTGCTGGGCAGCATGCCAGCCTATATCACTTCTGCTGATCCGAAGCACTTCCAGCCGATGAATGCCAACTTCGGGCTGCTGCCGAAGCTGCCGAATAAAATCCGCAACAAAAAAGAAAAAAATGAGCTACTTGCCCACCGGGCACTGGATAGCCTGGCTGACTTTGCAAGCCGGACAGGCCTGGAATATAAAGAAACCGTGACAGTGGAGCAGGACCAGTCATAATTTGAAGTTTGCGCAGCATAAGCTTATGATTTATAGAGGATGAACTTAAGGATGCCAGGACCTTCATTCTTAAGTTCATTTGCGTTTAGAAGTGAGTTTATTCAAGGAGGTTGCCAAATTATGTTACCCAGCTTTCATGCAACTACCATCTGTGCCGTGAGACATAACGGCCATGCCGCGATCGCAGGCGACGGCCAGGTCACTTTCGGTGAAAGTGTAATTATGAAGACGACTGCCAAAAAGGTGCGCCGGCTGTACAGAGGACAAGTTATCGCCGGCTTTGCGGGTTCCGTAGCCGATGCCATTACCCTGTTTGAGAAGTTTGAGGGCAAGCTGGAGGAGCATCATGGCAACCTGCAGCGTTCAGCGGTTGAGCTCGCAAAGGATTGGCGGCAGGACCGCATTCTGCGCAAGCTGGAGGCGCTTATGATCGTCATGGACAAGGAAGGCATGCTGCTTATTTCCGGTAACGGAGAGATTATTGAGCCGGATGATGATGTGCTCGCCATCGGTTCAGGGGGGAACTTTGCCCTGGCATCAGGACGGGCGCTTAAGCGCCATGCACCAAATCTGAGTGCAGCTGAGATTGCGAGGGAAGCGCTTCAGATCGCATCCGAGATTTGTGTATATACCAATTCCAATATTATCGTTGAACAATTGTAGGCACGGTGCCACAGAAAGAGGGAGGAAGTCGTAATGGTGAATCAATCGCTCACACCACGCCAGATCGTCGCTGAACTTGATAAATATATCGTAGGCCAGAAGCAGGCTAAGAAATCGGTGGCTGTTGCCCTGCGCAACCGTTACCGCCGCAGCAAGCTGAGTGATGAGCTGCGCGATGAAATTGTTCCTAAAAACATCCTGATGATCGGACCTACCGGTGTCGGCAAAACCGAGATTGCCCGCCGGCTGGCCAAGCTGGTCAATGCCCCGTTCATTAAGGTAGAGGCTACTAAGTTCACCGAGGTAGGTTATGTGGGCCGCGACGTGGAATCTATGGTCCGGGATCTGGTTGAAACCTCCATCCGGATGGTCAAGCTTGAACGGACGGAGAAGGTGAAGGACCGTGCCGAAGAGCTGGCTAACGAACGGATCGTCTCGATTCTGGCTCCTTCATCCTCGAAGAACAAATCCCAGCGCAACCCGTTCGAAATGATCTTCGGCGGGAATAACGCGGGACCGGAAGACACAAAGGATGAGCCGGAGGACGGAAGCCTGAGCGAACGCCGCCGCGGGATCAAGTTTAAGCTGCTTGCAGGCCAGCTGGAGGAGGACATTATTGAGATAGATGTGGAGGATACCTCACCAACGATGCTCGATATGTTTGCCGGCCAGGGAAATGACCAGATGGGCATGAATATGCAGGAGATGTTTGGTAATCTGCTGCCTAAGCGTACGAAAAAACGCAAGCTGCCAATTAAGGAAGCACGCAAGGTGCTGATTCAGGATGAGGCTGCCAAGCTGATTGACATGGATGATGTGATCCAGGAATCGGTTGCCCGGGCAGAGCAGTCCGGTATTATTTTTATCGATGAAATTGATAAGGTAGCCAGCCAGGGTAAGGGATCAGGACCTGATGTCTCCCGTGAAGGCGTGCAAAGGGATATACTGCCTATCGTCGAGGGCTCTACAGTAATGACCAAATACGGTCCTGTGAAGACAGACTACGTGCTGTTCATTGCAGCCGGGGCATTTCATATCGCCAAGCCCTCTGACCTCATTCCGGAGCTGCAGGGCCGCTTTCCGATCCGTGTGGAGCTGAGCAGTCTTACACTCGATGATTTTGTATCCATCCTGACCGAGCCGCAGAATGCACTTACCAAGCAATATGTTAATCTGCTTAAGACAGAGAATATTGAAATCCAGTTCAAGGATGAGGCGATTCAGGAGATTGCCAGAATTGCTGCTTCTGTTAACCAGAACATGGAGAACATCGGTGCGCGGCGTCTGCATACAATCCTGGAAAAGCTGCTGGAGGACCTTTCTTTTGAAGCGCCTGAGCTGACACTGGAGACTATGGTGATTACACCGGAGTATGTTCGCGAAAAACTGGCAGGAATCGCGCAGGACCGCGATTTGAGTCAATATATTCTATAAAGAAGTTAATAATTGCTTTTACTTTAAATTTAGGTATATTGAATTAGTGACTTGCATAAAAGTCGAGAAAAAGAGTTAAAACGTGCAATATATTGACAAATGAAGGCATTTCATGGCATAAAAATGGCAAATAATTGAAAAAGCATGCTTTAAGCCCTCTCTTTTCTGAAAAGATAGGGCTTATTTCTTATTGTAATAATATACAAATTCTACGAGAATCAATGTAGATGAGATTGCTTATAGAACTTTCCATCGACAGCTTTCGACTGCTTGGAGGATAAAAATAGTAAGAAATTTAGCTTTTTTTGTCGAAACAAGCAGGGATTCGCGAGAAGTTGTGGAATTCTTTTCATTATGATAGCTTTGGAAGGGGGATTTCCATGGGTTTGCTGAACAGTGTCAGTTTTCAGAGATTACAGGGAGGCCTTGCTGCCGCCACTAAACGACAAAGTGTCCTGGCCAACAACATCGCTAATGCGGACACACCGGGATTTAAACGCTCAGATGTTTCATTTGAAAGTTTACTTGCCGGGCAGGAGAATGGATTGAAGCCGACACTTGGTGCGAAGATAACTGATTCTCGCCACTTCCAATTCGGGTACGTTTCCGCTGTACCATCTGCTGTCGTGAGTACAGATGCATCAATATCGATGAATAACAACGACAATAATGTGGATATGGACCGCGAGATGGCGCTCAGCGCCGAGAACCAGCTAAGATACAACTCGTATATCGAACAGTTAAACAGTCAGATTACTATGATGCGTACAGTTGTGCAGGGAGGGTAATATATAGTGAACTTTGGTAGCAGCTTTGGAATCAGTGCCTCTGCCTTGACTGCGCAGCGGCTTCGGATGGACGTGATTTCCTCTAACATTGCAAACGCTGAAACGACCAGGGCTTCGGTAGTTGACGGTAAGGCTGTTCCGTATAAGCGCAAGCTTGTCGTGCTTGGAACCGAGCAGAACAACAGCTTTTCCAATATTCTGAATTCCAAGATGAATGGCGGCAGCGGGACCGAGGGTGTGAAGGTGCAGTCTATTATTGAGGATGCTTCGCCTTTGAAGCCCGTCTATAATCCGAGCCATCCGGATGCGGATGCAGAAGGATATGTCTTTATGCCTAACGTCGATCTGACTAAAGAGATGGTAGACATGCTGTCTGCCTCCCGTTCTTATGAAGCTAATGTAACGATGCTTAATGCATCCAAGGCTATGGTAAGCAAAGCGCTCGAGATAGGGAAGTAGGCTTAAAAGAATTTTTAGGAGGGTAATCATTGATACAGAACCTTATGATTGGAACACAGACTGTCCAGCCCCTTGCCATGAAATCCGCAACAGCACAGACGGGTGAAGCGGCCGGTTCCGGTCAAAGCTTTGGAACATTTCTGGAAGACGCTTTGAATCAGGTGGCTGCCCAGGAGCAGCAGGCAAAGGACATGAATAACAAATTTATTCTGGGAGAAGTCAATATCGATGAAGCGATGATTTCTTCACAACAGGCATTACTGAGTTTGCAGCTGACTACACAAGTCCGGAACAAAGTGATTGAAGCCTATCAGGAAATTATGAGAACTCAGATCTAAATAATCCTAGCTTAGTTTCGGATGGGGTGACACTGTGAATGAAAGATTTGCCCAATACAAAGAGAAAGTAAACGAGTATTGGAACAGATTTAGCGGTAAACAAAAAATATTATTTTTCTCTACTCTCTCTATCATTATCGTAATAATCGTAGTTTTGACGGTGCAGCTTTCGAAGACGGAATATGAAGTGGCATTTCGGGATTTGGACAGTACTGACTCCGCCGGAGTTATGGCCTACCTGGATTCTGCGGGAATTCCTTACCAGCTGAGTCCGGATGGCAGAAGCATTTCAGTTCCAAGCACCCAGGCTAACCGTATTAAGGTGGATATCGGATCTCAGGGGATTGTTCAGGAGGGCTCAATCGGATACAAGGTTTTTGATGAATCCTCATCTATGATTGGTACAACAGACAGCGAGTTTGATGTTAAATACAATAACGCGCTGAACGGTGAGATTGAGCAGCTGATGAGACGGATGCAGGGAATTAAGGATGTTAAAGTATTAATTACTCTCCCGAAAGAAACTGTTTTTGCGGCCCAGGAAGGCCAAGAGCAGGCTTATGCGTCCATTGTGCTTTCTTTTGATCCGGGTTTCAGGCCGACACAGGATAATATCGATGGATACTTTAATTTAGTTAAGACCGGTGTCCCGAATTTACCTGTTGATAACATCACGATCACCAGTAACGAGACTGAATTAATGCCTTCAGCCAGAGGCGGACAAGCCGGAATATCCAGCCAGGTGGAAGAGAACTTTGCCCTTCAAAAGAAATTTGAAGACGAAGTCAAAAAGAATGTAAAACAATTTCTCAGTACGCTGACAGGCCCTGATAAAGTGGATGTTCTGGTATTCTCCAAACTCAACTTTGACAAGGAAAACCGTACGGAAAACCTAGTCACGCCTGTGGATACGGAAAATATCCGGGGAATCGAGATAAGCTCACAGATTATCAGCAATACCTATTCGGGTGAGAGTAACGGCACTGGTGGAGTTGCAGGTACAGGGTCGGAAGATGTCGCAGGTTATCCTTCGGGGGCGGATACAGGCACCACTACTTCTGAGGAATCTTCGGAGACCAGAAACTTTGAAGTGAACCGTATTACTAAGGATATTATTGCAAGCCCATATACTGTTAAAGATTTAACCATTAATGTCGCGGTTGAACCACCTGCCGGACAAGAAACTTTGGATGAGGCTACCTCGGACGCAATTCAGAATATTCTGGTTAATATTGTGGGCGCGTCACTTGCAGATTCAGGAGTTGCTTATACTGACGAGGAATTGGACAATAAAGTCTTTGTTTACTCGCAGCAATTTGGAAGTAGTACGGCTGCAGCAAGCGCGGGCGGGCTGCCGACATGGATGATCTGGGCAATTGGAGCAGCGGCGCTGCTAGTCGGTGCCGGCGGAGGCTTCTTGATCTACCGGAGCCGCAAGAATAAGCAAGAGGAAGAAGTGGAAGAAGACATTCCGCTACAGGTTCCTACTGAATTCCCGTCCATTAACTTGGAGAGCGTGACGAATGAAAGTCAGGTTCGCAAGCAACTGGAAAGCCTGGCGAAGAAGAAGCCGGATGAATTCGTAAACCTGCTGCGTACATGGCTTGCAGACGAACAGAGGTGAACTAATGGCAAAAGCTAGCCAGCAGGGTCTCAGCGGCCGCCAAAAGGCGGCGATCCTGCTTATCACACTAGGGCCCGAGGTATCGGCGCAAATATTCAAACATCTACGAGACGAAGAAATTGAACAGCTCACTCTGGAAATAGCCAATGTCCGCAAGGTGGACAGCATGGAAAAAGAGTCGATTATGTCCGAGTTTCATCAAATCTGTCTCGCACAGGAATATATCTCCCAGGGCGGTATCAACTACGCTAAGGAAATTCTTGAAAAGGCGCTTGGTTCAGCCAAGGCGCTTGAGGTCATCAACCGCCTGACGGCGACTTTGCAGGTCAGACCCTTTGACTTTGCACGTAAGGCTGATCCTAACCAAATTCTGAATTTCATTCAAAATGAGAATGTTCAGACGATCGCCCTGGTCTTGTCCTATCTTCAATTTGAACAGGCAGCCACCATTCTGTCCTCATTGCCTCAGGAGAAGCAGGCAGAGGTGGCGAGAAGAATTGCGATTATGGACAGTACCTCGCCGGAGGTTGTTACCCAAATCGAGCGGGTACTGGAACAAAAGCTGTCGGCAACTGTGACTCAGGATTACACGAATGCCGGCGGTATCGAATCTATCGTACAGATTCTGAACGGCGTGGACCGGGGAACAGAGCGGACCATTCTCGATTCACTGGAAATTCAGGATCCGGAGCTGGCCGAAGAGATCAAAAAGCGGATGTTCGTATTCGAAGATATCGTCAACGTCGACAACCGTTCGATCCAGCGTATCATCAAGGATATCGAAAACGCCGATCTGCAGCTGGCACTCAAGGTGGCAAGCGAAGAGGTGCGGGATGTTATTTTCCGCAATATGTCCAAACGGATGGCCGAAACCTTCCGCGAGGAAATGGAATATATGGGTCCAGTGCGGCTGCGTGATGTTGAGGAAGCCCAGACACGCATTGTAGGCACGATCCGCAGACTGGAAGAATCCGGTGAAATTATCATCGCCCGTGGCGGAGGAGATGACATAATTGTCTAAGCTGATCAAACACTCCCAATATGTTCCGGTAGATGTGCTTAAACGGCTGGAACAGGCCAGACAGAATGCTGGAATTGCCGAGGCCTCAGTTGTGGAGGAGCCGGCAAGCGTGGTTCATTATCACGACCCGGCCCGTGAAGAGGCAGAGCAGAGCCGCAGGCAGATGCTGAAGGACGCTCAGGATTTTGCTGAAGAACAGGTGCGCAGTGCATCGCTGGAAGCTGAAAATATTGTGGAATCGGCACGGACAGAAGCGGAAGAATGGTGGCGCCAGCGCCGGGAACAGGACGAGCATTTGATAGAAGGAGTCAAATCCGAAGCGTTTCAGCAAGGCTATCAGGAAGGTCTTACACAGGCAGAGCATGATATGGCCATACGAATGAATGAGATGATGGAAGAGGCGCGTATGGTGCTGCAGGAGGCATACAAGGCGCGCGACGTCATTATTCAGGAAGCAGAGCCTTTCCTGGTGGAGCTAAGCTGCTCTATTGCCGAGAAGATAGTAGACAAGCAGCTGACGGTAGAGCCGCAATTCGCCATGGATCTGATCCGCAAAAATCTGGCGCGCAAACGGGAGCAGGGACTGATCTCCCTGTGTGTCTCTCCTTCTCAGTTTGCCTTTGTCAATGCGGCCCGGGAAGAGCTTGCGCTTGCTGTAGATTCACAAGCCGAGCTTCAGATACTGCCTGATTCCACAGTGAAGGATATGGGGTGTGTCATCCGTTCCTCCTTCGGCAGCATTGATGCACGGATTGACACCCAGCTTGGAGAAATCAAAAAATCGCTCGTGAGAATCGCACTGGACACTGAGGAGCACAGAAATGGGGAAGCCGATGCTTGACAGTGGGCGGTATAAAGAACATTTGCGGAATTTTGATCCGGTCAGAATCAACGGGAAGGTCACCCAGGTTATCGGACTGATGGTGGAGTCGGAGGGTCCGGATGCCAGCATCGGTGATGTGTGTTATATCTACCCTGCCAAAGGCAACAAACCCCTTCAGGCAGAGGTGGTGGGTTTTCGGGACAATAAGGTGCTGCTGATGCCGCTTGGCGAGCTGCAGGCCATCGGGCCGGGCTGCGATGTGGTTGGCACCGGTAAACCGTTGAGCGTCCAGGTAGGCTCTGAGCTGCTGGGCAAGGTGCTTGACGGGCTTGGCCAGCCGCTTGACGGCTCGCTGATTCCGGCACGGATGCCGCATAGCTCCACCTTCAATATTCCATCCAATCCGCTAACGCGTCCGCGTGTGCATGAACCGATCAGCATCGGCGTCAGAGCAATCGATGGCTTGCTGACTATTGGCAAAGGCCAGCGGGTAGGTATTTTTGCCGGCTCAGGGGTAGGAAAGAGTACGCTGATGGGGATGATTGCCCGGAATACCGCAGCTGATGTCAATGTCATTGCATTGGTCGGGGAACGCGGAAGAGAAGTCCTTGACTTTATTGAGCGTGATCTGGGTCCTGAAGGGCTGCAGCGGTCGGTTGTAGTGGTCGCCACATCTGACCAGCCCGCCCTGATCCGGATTAAGGGAGCGCTGATTGCTACCACCATTGCTGAATATTTCCGGGACCGCGGCCTCAACGTTATGCTAATGATGGACTCGGTTACGCGTTACGCGATGGCCCAGCGGGAGGTCGGACTTGCGGTCGGCGAACCGCCGGCTATGAGAGGCTATACGCCTTCTGTATTCGCTAGTCTTCCTAAACTGCTGGAGCGGGCAGGGACCGGCCCTACGGGCTCTATAACAGCCTTTTACACCGTGCTCGTCGACGGTGATGATATGAATGAGCCGATCGCTGATGCCGTGCGGGGAATTCTGGACGGGCACATTGTCCTTAACCGAAGTATCGCCAATAAAGGACATTTTCCGGCTATCGACGTTCTGTCAAGCATCAGCCGGGTGATGAAGGATATCGCACCTGAGGAGCAAATTGCCGCGGCTGAGAATGTAAAGCGGCTGATGGCTGTGTATAAGGATTCTGAAGACTTAATCAATATCGGGGCCTACCAGCGGGGCTCCAACGCCCAGATTGACGAGTCCATGCACTATATCGACAGCATCTGGGAATTCACCAAACAGAAGGTGAATGAGAAGGTTACTTTGTCCGAGGTTCAACAGTCTCTAATTTCACAGTTCTCAAGGAGTTGATAGGCAATGAGGTTCCATTATACTTTTCAAAAAGTTGTGGACTTGAAGGGCAACGAGAAAACACAGGCAGAGTGGATGCTCTCAACTGCACTCGGAGAACTGCAGGCACAGGAAAAAAGCCTTGATGAATTAATGGCCCAGCGCAGTTCACTGATGCTGTCGCTGCAGAACGCAGCTGAACAAAAAACGCCGATGGCTAAAATTATTGAAATGCAGCATTATGTGCAGTACCTGGATTCCTGTATTGCCCGCAAGCATACAGACATCAGACGTGCCCACCAGGAGGTTCAGCACAAGCAGGATCACCTTAGCACAAAGGTACTGGATGAGAAGGTCTGGCTGAAGGCCAGAGACAAGGCACAGAATATTTTTCAGCAGGATATGATTTTACGGGAACAAAACGAACTGGATGAGATGGCTACCGTCCGCTTCGCGATGAAATCCCTCTAACCCGGGAGGTTTCCGCCAGTGGCTAATAATGATATGGAACTTGAAAATGAAGAGTCGGCAAGCAAATTTGAGCGATTTTTGTTCTTGATGATACCGATTATTTTTACGCTCGTGCTGCTTGGAGTGCTGCTGACTCTTTTTAATATGGATATCCGCAACAAAGCGCTGGAAGTGGGGAATAAGCTCCCTTTTGTCAGTCAATGGATTCCTGATCCCCCTGCCGAGCCGGGAGGTGAAGCGGCAGAAGAAGAAGGAGGCAAGGAGCAGGCGGAAAGCTCAGAATCAACGATCAAGGAGCTCAAAGCCCAGCTTGCCGAAAAAGATGCGCAGCTGCAACAGATTAACAACGAGAAGACAGAGCAGGCAACACAGGTTGAAGCGCTGCAAAAGCAGATTGACACGATGACGGCAGAGGCTGCAGCGGCGAAGGCTGCTGTGGAGGAAGAGGATCCCTATCAGGACAAGGTGACTGAGCTTGCTAAGCTGTATTCAGGCATGAAGGCTTCCAAGGCAGCGCCGATTATGGAGAATCTGACTGCAGAAGAGCAGGTGCAGATTTTGAGCGCGATGAACAACGCCAGCAAAACGGCCATTCTTGAAAAAATGGACCCGGAAATGGCGGCGGAAGTGTCAATAAAGCTAAAGGAATCCACTAATTCTACCGATATGGCTATTGCAGCCCTTCAATCAAGGCTCAAACAGAACCAGGCTGACACGGCTGCTGCTCCTGCGGCATCCGGCAATCTGGATCAGGAAAAGCTGAGCCAGACCTTTACGTCAATGCCGGCTGCAGAAGCGGCTGCACTGCTTAGTTCAATGTACACTGTGAGCCCGGACAAAGTAATCACGGTGCTGAATACGGTTGGTGATACTGTAAGATCCTCCATTTTGGCGGAAATGACCAAGAAGGACAGTGCCCTATCCGCAAAAATTCTGAACCGTCTGATGGGCGGTAAATAATTTGCTTGAAAGGAGGTGAAAACAAATATGAGTTTAGTTGTATCATCATTTTCCGCAGGCAATATGCTTCAGGCTGGCGGAGGTGCCGGAGCAGGCGGAACAGTTTCAGCTTCCGGGACGGCTGCGGCTGCAGGAGGCGCAGCAGCACAGCCATTTGCCCAGCAGCTCGTTCAGACAATGAACGGAGCAAACACCCAGGCTGGAGCAGCACCCCAGTCCGGAGGGATAGCTTCATTGCTTCAAGGTCTGCTGGCTGCTGTGCAGTCCGGCGGAGAAGAGGCAGATAGTGCCAGTCACATTGACTTGCTGCAAAATTTGACAGAGGATATGGAACAGCTTGATGAAAGCCTCGCTGCCGATCCGGCACTGCTGGCAGCACTTCAGGGCTGGCTTCTGCAGGTGACCCAGCTGCTATCAGGAAAGGGAGCACCAGATCAAGAGGGTGCTAATGAAGGTAACGGAAATGCCGTGCTTTCGCCGCTCGCCCAGAATCCTGAAACAATCCGTTTCGCGGTTCAGGATGAGCTTAACAGTTTGGTTACTATGCTGCAGCAGGCAAATGTGGAAGGGGATCAGGCACTAACAGGTTCGGGTGCTGAACTATTGAAACAGTTTTCCGCTATCATGACTGAAGCGGCTGCTACTGAGAACAAAGCCAAGAGCAAAGGTTCGAATCACACAGATTCCGCAGCTCTTGTGCCTGTCAAAAACAATGTCGCAGCAGACAACGGAGGCAAATCGCAGCCATCTGAAAAAGTGGTTCCGGTTCTTGTTAATTCATCGGCAGCTACAACTGCTGCAACCATTACACCCCCTGCAATTCCGGCAGGTACTGGTGAACGGTCTGATGTAAATCCTCTGGCACCTGTAGCTAATGCAGCAAATGCAACAGAAGAGAACAGCATTTCCGTATTGACCAAAACACCTCTTGCTGCAGAAAGTGGCAATTCCGCTAAAGCAGAAGAGTCTGTGCCAGAAGTGAGAGCAACTGCTGACAGTAATGATGTAGTGACCGCAGGCCAATTATTAATTAGAGAAGGCCTCGCAGCACCGCTAAAGGCTGAATCACCAAAGGTACCCGTCAGTCAATTTGCCCAGCAGATGGATACGTTTATCAGCGGCAAACTTGAAATAGTACGTAAAGGCGGAATAGCCGAGGCGATTATTACCTTGTTCCCTGAAAATCTGGGGCAGGTTGATGTGAAGATTACAATGCAGAACGGGAATTTGATTGCCCAGTTTGCAACAGTTCATTCCGGGGCCAAAGAAATGCTGGAGCAGCAGATGAGCCAGCTTCGGGCTGCTTTACAATCTCAGGGGATTCAGGTAGAAAAGCTTGAAGTAACACAAAGCACACCGCTTTTCTCCCAGTTCAATGGACAACAGGGACGCCAGCAAAATTCAGGCGGCCAGCAAAACGGCAGCTCCAGAGACCGGCGTGAAGATATCGGGGATGCAGTGCTCGCTGCTGAGCTGAACGGAGAGTTCAAGGAATGGGCGGTGAATAACCGGCAGGAAATTCGCAACCAGGATGGCAGCTTTTCGGCCAAGGCATAGCTTTATGAAAAGTGAGGTGAATTTTTAATGGCATCAACAACTCCAGTATCAAATAATAACCAGTGGAATTACGTGGCAAACAATTCTGATACGGCCAAAACAACAGGCAACTCCACACTGGGTAAAGACCAGTTCCTGAAAATACTGATTACCCAGCTGCAGAATCAGGACCCGATGCAGCCGATGGAGGATAAGGAATTTATTGCCCAGATGGCCCAGTTCTCGTCAGTAGAGCAATTAATGAATATATCAACACAGCTCACCGCCATGAATCAGTCCCTCGGCTCTGTCTCTGGTCTGATCGGCAAGGACATTACCTGGAATGATGCTTCTACAGAGCTGCCGAAGTCAGGCAATGTAGAATCTATCGTGGTCAGCGGCGGGATACAATATGCAGTTGTAGGCAGTGAACGTATTGCTCTCACAAACATTACACAGATTCAGAACGCAGCTCTAAAAGTGGAAACTGTGAGCGGCAATGAGGCAGAAGTAAACAGCGGGGAGAGCGGGGCGATCATATGAACGAACGGCTGACTATAGGCCAGCTGTATCCAGGTACGGTTCATCCGCAGGCGCTCAGACGGTCACCAACGGCTAAAAGCGGTACAGGCAGTGAGGCAAGCTTTGAAAGTGTATTGCAGAATAACATGCTTAAGTTCAGCAATCATGCCGCCAAACGGCTTGAGCAGCGGGGAATTGAGCTTGGCAGCCGCCAGCTGGACCAGATTTCAAATGCTGTAGAGAAGGCAGCAGCTAAGGGCAGCAAGGAATCTCTGATTCTTATGAAGGATATGGCACTTATTGTAAGTGTACCGAACCGTACAGTGGTAACAGCAATGGATGGCAGTTCAATGAAGGACAATGTATTTACGCAAATTGATAGTGCAGTAATCATTTCTTAACCGGCCGGTCCTAACCGGAGAGCCGGAATGGCCGCCGACCGACTGACGCGGCCATGTCAGAATGTATCTATACAACATTTATAAAGAGTCAGCTGACTCTCAATCTAGGGGGACAATAATCAATGTTAAGATCTATGTATTCAGGTGTTTCGGGTATGCGCGGATTTCAGACAAAGCTGGATGTTATCGGTAACAACATTGCCAACGTGAATACAATCGGCTTTAAATCGGGACGGGTTATGTTCAAGGATATTATGAGCCAGACCATCTCCGGTGTTTCAGCGCCGGTAGATGGCGGCCAAGGCGGAGTGAATGCCAAACAGATCGGACTTGGTGTAAGTATTGGCTCTGTTGATACTCTACATCTGGCAGGCAGTGCGATGACTACTAACAATCCTACCGATCTGCGGATCGACGGGGACGGCTTCTTCCTGGTCCGGCTATCCGATGATCAGGAAACTCCGTTTCTGACCCGTGCCGGTGACTTCCATGTAGATGCTAACCGTAACCTGATTACCTCTGACGGTATGCACGTCCTGAGTTCTGACAGTGAAGCAATTCAGCTTGGTGAGGATGTAACGGCCTTCTCAATATCAAGTGACGGCACCATTGTGCAGACAATGGCTGACGGTACGACGGAAGCCGGTGTGCAGATTGGTGTAGCAAAAGTAAGCAACCCGCAAGGTCTGGAAAAAATCGGCGGTAACCTGTTTCGGATGACACTTAACGCTAATGCGGAAGGCGAGCTTGTTCCGACCACCGCCAATGACGCCGAGGTTGGAACAGGTTCAATCGTTGCAGGCCAACTGGAAATGTCCAATGTCGATCTGACCGGTGAATTTACAGAGATGATCGTTACCCAGCGCGGGTTCCAGGCAAATTCCCGGATCATTACTACCTCCGATGAAGTTCTTCAGGAAGTTGTAAATCTGAAACGATAATTCTTTTAGCCTTCCTCGTAAACTTGCTGTATAATAGTAACGTTTCGCCTTCTGGCGTAACTGTTATTAAACCGTCGTGGGGGAGAAATCCTCCCCCTATTTTTTGTTAGGAGGCCTGTTATGATTTCGGTAACAAGATTGAACGGGGCGCCTATGTGGCTTAATGCGCTGCTCGTGGAAATGGTAGAAGAAAGCCCTGATACGTATATCACACTTGTAACAGGCAAAAGATTGATTGTGCTTGAGAAGGCAGAAGAGGTAATAACGAAGATTAGGGATTATAACAGGGACATAGGCACATATGCTGCCACCATTAAAGTCCAATCAATGGAGGAGCTTTCATGAAAAAGATGCTGCCATGGCTCATTACGATTTTACTGGCGATTACGCTTATTGTGGTTGCCGCATTTTTATTGATGGATAGGATATTTCCGAGTGATGTCAATGATGTAAATGCAGCCGTTCAGAATATGGAGGTTGAGAGATTGAGCGCTGACGAAATCGTTGAGCTGTCAACTGAAATTACAGACATCAAAACCAATCTTGCCGACCCCGATTATATCGTTCTAATAAATTTTGCATTTCAGCTGAATACCGTTAAGGCCAAGGAAGACTTTGAAAAGATCAAGGACCTCAAGATCAAACCGCTGCTGATCAAAACGCTTGCCGATACGAAGCCCGAGGAGCTGAACGGGGCGAACGGCAAGGATCAGCTGAGCAGCAAACTGGTAAATCTGATTAACAAGACCTTAACTGAAGGCAAGCTGACCCAGGTTGAAGTGACCAACTTCATCATGACTTCCATTTAGCTGCTGACAGGATAATTCCTTGATAGGGGGGTGAATAAATTGGTTGATGTACTATCACAAAACGAAATTGATGCTCTGCTTGCCGCACTATCTTCCGGTGAAATGGATGCTGACGAGCTCAAAAAAGAAGAAACCCAGAAAAGAATCCGCTCTTACGATTTCAAACGGGCTGTACGCTTTTCGAAGGATCATATCCGCAGCCTTACACGTATCCATGACAATTTCGCCCGCTATCTTACAACCTATTTTTCGGCCCAATTACGCACCTTCGTACAGATCAATGTCGTTCAAGTAGAGCAGCTCCCTTATGATGAGTTTATCCGCTCCATACCCAAGATGACGATTCTGAACATTTTCGAGGCGGAGCCGCTGGAAGGCCGCATGGTTATGGAAGTGCATCCGAATATTGCGTTTGCAATGCTGGACAGAATGCTTGGCGGGTTCGGCACAGCTCCTACCAAAATTACTGCATTGACCGAAATCGAAACAACCATTATGGAAAGAATCTTCAGCAGATGCTTTGAGAGTCTGCAGGAGGCCTGGAAAACGGTCCTTGACATTAGTCCAAGGATGGAGGGGCTCGAGACCAATCCGCAATTTATGCAGATCGTGTCGCCGAATGAAACGATCGCCCTGATATCCCTGAGCACCAAAATCGGGGATACCACCGGGATGATCAACCTCTGTATCCCGCACGTTGTTCTGGAGCCGATCATGTCAAGGCTTTCTGTCCATCAATGGTTTGTATCAGAGAAGAAGGTCAGGGATGAAGTTGAATTAGAGGCGATAAGGTCGAGAGTTAACATGGCACAGCTGCCAATTGTAGCAGAGCTAGGCGAATCGAGGTTATCCATTGCTGAATTTCTCGGGCTTAGTGTCGGCGACGTTATCTCTCTGAACAAAACGGTGGACGCAGGCTTGTCCATTAAAGTAGGGGACAGGCTGAAATTTATCGGAAGCCCCGGGATGATAAAGGATCGTGTGGCTGTACAAATAGACGAGATTGTCAGTGAAGGAGTTGAAGAGTTTGACGAGTAAAGATTATTTATCCCAGGAAGAAATCGATGCTCTTCTCAGACAATCTGCGGAAGGCTCTCTGGCACCCCAGATCAAGACAGTAGATGATTTTCTGACCCCGTTTGAGCAGGATGCCTTAGGGGAAATCGGTAATATTACATTCGGCAGTGCGGCAACTGCGCTTTCTACCCTGCTCGGCAAAAAGGTTGATATCACTACTCCAAAGGTATCGATTATTACGCGCAGCGAGTTTGAAGAGGCTTTCCCGAAACCGCATGTAGCCGTACATGTTCAGTATGTGGACGGGTTCCAGGGAATCAACTCACTGGTTATCAAAATCAGGGACGCCCAGGTTATCGCCGACCTCATGCTTGGCGGAGAAGGTGAACCCAAGGATGAAGAGCTGAACGAAATTCATATCAGCGCCGTGCAGGAAGCTATGAACCAGATGATGGGTTCCTCTGCAACCTCCATGTCAACCATTTTCAACAGGTTTGTTAATATTTCCCCTCCGGGTATTGATATTCTCAATATGTCGAGTGGTGAAGGCGTCGGCAGTCTGCCCGATGATGAAACCTTGATTCAAATCTCCTTCCGCCTAAAGATTGGAGAGCTGATTGATTCAACGATTATGCAGCTCCTGCCTGTGCAGTTTGCCAAGGATATGGTAACCATGCTGCTCGGCGATGTCGGCCAGCCGGAGCAGGAGACTGCAGCAGCGCGGACGGAAGCGCCGCCGGCGCCAGCCGCCTCTGCACCTCCTGCTGCTGAGCCGGCACCGCAAGCACCTCCGGCTCAGCAGGCTCCGCCTCCGCAGGGAGGAATCCCGCCACAATATCCGCCGCAGGGAATGCCGCCTTACCCGGGTATGGAGGGAGGATACTATTATCCTCCGGCAGGGATGCCCGCTTACGGTATGCCGGGCATGCCTCCTTATGGCATGCCGCAATACGGTATGCCGCCGCAGGGAATGCCATATGATCAGGCTCCTCCGCAGACACCGCCGCCAAACCGTAACGTAAATGTGCAGCCTGTACAGTTTGCTAACCTGAACACAGGGGCTTTTGGCAATGTGGATGAAAATAATTTAAATTTATTGATGGACATACCACTGAGAGTAACCGTAGAATTAGGAAGGACCCAAAAGCAGATCAAAGATATTCTGGAAATGTCACAAGGTTCGATTATCGAGCTGGACAAGCTGGCTGGTGAGCCTGTGGACATTCTGGTTAACAACAAGCTGATCGCCAAAGGGGAAGTCGTAGTTATCGACGAAAACTTCGGGGTTCGCGTTACGGATATCGTCAGCCAGTGGGACCGAATCCAAAAATTACAATAAACATACTTAGGGAGGATTTTTTTAAAATGGCTAACCGAATTCTAATCGTGGACGATGCAGCATTTATGAGAATGATGATCCGTGACATTTTGTCGAAAAACGGATTTGAGGTAGTAGGAGAAGCGCAGGACGGTTCGCAGGCAATCGAGAAGTTTAAAGAGCTGCGCCCTGACCTGATTACAATGGACATTACAATGCCTGAAATGGACGGAATTGCCGCCCTGAAGGAAATTAAAAAAGTGGATGCCAACGCCAAAGTCATCATGTGCTCAGCCATGGGTCAGCAGGCTATGGTTATTGATGCCATTCAAGCCGGAGCGAAGGACTTTATTGTGAAGCCTTTCCAGGCAGACCGTGTTGTTGAAGCAATCAACAAAACGCTGGGCGTATAGGCTGGAATAGGGCATGCTAGCCAATTCCGGAATGCTCGGAGACAGCAATCCCCTGCTGAGTTTAATTAAGGTTATTTTTGTGCTTGCCATCATTGTTGTAATTATTGTGCTGCTGATCCGGTTTCTCGGTCGCCGCAACCAGACTTTAATGAGCGGGCAATCCATCCGGACGCTTGGAGCGGCCGGCATGGGCCCTAACAAGTCGGTGCAGATACTGGAGATCGGCGGCAGTCTCTACTTAATCGGGGTCGGTGAGAATATAACCATTCTGGATAAAATCACGGATCCCGCCGAAGTAGCACTTATAGTATCAAGATTTGAGGATCAGGCGGCAGGGCAAAACAATTTTCTCATGCCGCTCCTGTCCAAGGTGAAGGCGAAGATGCGCGGAGAAGTACCTTCACAGGAAATCGAACTAAATGAAACATCCACTTTTTATGAGACCTTGCAATCCAAGCTTGCGCAGGCGCCTGAGCGTAAAGAGAAAATGGAAGAGCTTCTCCGGGATGATAGTCTTAAGGATGAGTCGAGGAACTTATGAACAAAAAGCTGATTCTTTCTTTTCTGTTGCTCGGTATTTTCAGTATGCTGCTCTTACATCCGATTCACGCAGATCCTATTCCGAATATTAACATTCAGGTCGGAGACGGTGACGGTACAGCCGGCGGGGGAACCAGTTCCCTCTCAATTTTGCTCCTTGTGACCGTTTTGAGTGTCGCCCCGGCTTTTTTAGTCCTTATGACCAGCTTTACAAGAATAGTTATTGTGCTGGGCTTCGTCAGAACCTCTCTTGGGACACAGCAGATGCCTCCGAACCAGGTACTGGTGGGGTTGGCGCTGTTTCTTACCCTGTTTATAATGTCACCTACGCTTTCACAGGTGAATGAGCAGGCGTTACAGCCATATATGAACGGGACCCTTACCCAATCCGAGGCGCTCGACAAAGCTGCCGATCCGATGAAGGAATTTATGTTTAAGCAGACGAACACTAAGGATTTGCTGCTGTTTATGAATTATACGGGCAGCAACGCTACGGTTAAGCCTGAAACCTACAGCGATATTCCGCTTACCGTTATGGTGCCTGCGTTTGCCATCGGTGAAATGAAAAAGGCATTTATGATGGGGTTCATGATTTTTATCCCGTTTTTGATTATTGATATTGTAGTTTCAAGTACTCTGATGGCTATGGGGATGATGATGCTTCCGCCGGTCATGATCTCATTACCCTTCAAAATAATGCTCTTCGTACTGGTCGACGGCTGGTATCTGGTCGTTCAGTCACTGCTGCTTAGTTTCAACACCTGACAATAAGAGGAGGCGTATGGGATGAATGCGGAGTTTATCATCGGTCTGGCAGGCCAAGCCGTATATTTGATTCTTGAGACAAGTGCTCCCATGCTGATTCTTGGTCTGGTGGTGGGACTGATCGTCAGTATCTTTCAGGCAACAACGCAGATTCAGGAGCAGACCTTGGCCTTTGTTCCAAAAATTGTTGCTGTACTAATGGCCTTGCTGATTTTCGGGCCTTGGATTATTACTAAGCTCGTAGATTTTACCCGTCAAATTTTGGGCAGTCTTTATATGTATATCGGTTAGGGTTATGGATATGGAGACACTGCTGCAAAGTTTTCCTGTCTTTCTGCTGATTTTTTGTCGAATTACCTCCTTTTTTGTTGTAGTTCCGGTGTTTTCTTCACGGAGCGTGCCAATGCAGTTCAAAATCGGATTGTCTTTTTTTGTTGCCATGGTGGTATTTAGCTCAGGCGGGACTAGTATCACGGTTCCACAGGATCTGACTTATATCATCCTTATTATCAGAGAAGTGTTAATCGGACTGCTGCTGGGATTTCTCGGTTATCTGATGTTTATGACGATTCAGGCGGCCGGTTCATTTATTGATATTCAAATCGGCTTCGGTATCGCTAACGTAATAGATCCGATGACAGGTTCCTCAGCCCCGATTTTTGGTAACTTCAAATTTATGATAGCGTTGACCATGTTTGTCATTATGAATGGTCACCACTATTTGCTTGATGCCATCATTTACAGCTATAACTGGGTGCCTATCGATAACAACCTGTTTGTCAAAATGTTAGACGGTAGCCTGTCGGATTTTCTGGTGCGAAGCTTTGCACAATCGTTTATGCTGGCTTTTCAAATGTCTGCGCCGTTAGTCACAGCATTGTTTCTTACAGATGTCGGCTTGGCTTTCCTGGCACGAACCGCCCCGCAATATAATGTGTTTGTAATTGGAGTTCCGCTTAAAATTATTGTAGGTCTAGCATTGTTCCTGATTCTAATGCCAAGCCTCGCATTCTTGTTTCAGAACCTTTACGACATCATGTTTGAGTCAATGCAAAACCTTCTAAAGCTTCTGGGCAATAGTCCTTAGCTGATTGTTGGGAGTGACAGGAATATGCCAGACATCAAGCGCTATAAGCTTGATCTTCAGCTTTTCGGGGGCGACAAGACGGAAAAGGCAACCCCTAAGAAACGTCAGGATGCCCGTAAAAAGGGACAAATAGCCAAGAGCCCTGAGGTCTCAGGTGCGGTTGTGCTGTTGGCTGCAGTGCTCAGCCTGACTATATTCGGCGGGTTTATGAAAAAACATGTGCTTACGCTGTTTCTGGATGTTTTTCAAAACCGGATGGAAATGGATGTAACCGCGGAAAATGTAGCACGCATGTTCAACGAATATGGGCTGCAGATTTTAATTCTGCTTGCTCCTTTGCTTGGTATTACCTTTGTGCTTGCATTAATTGCTAATTATGCCCAGGTTGGATTTATGGCGACAGGCGAAGGAATAACCCCGAAATTCAGCAAAATCAACCCGATCAAAGGCTTCAAAAATATCTTCTCTATGCGTTCTTTTGTAGAGTTCCTTAAATCGATCTTTAAACTTGTGATTATTACCTACCTGGTGTACAGCACGCTATGGGGTGAAAAGGAGAGCTTTGCCTCCCTGTCACGTATTGATGCGGAAGGGACTTTTAATTTTGCCGCGAAACTGACTATGAATTTAGGCATCAAAATTGGAGTTGCTCTGTTCATAATGGCTGTCTTCGACTATATGTACCAGAAATATGAGCATGAAAAAAGCTTACGGATGTCCAAGCAGGACATCAAGGACGAATACAAAAAAATGGAAGGCGATCCTATTATAAAAGGTAAGATAAGGGAACGCCAGCGCCGGATGGCCATGCAGCGGATGATGCAGGAAGTACCGAAAGCGGATGTTATTATTACAAATCCTACGCATTTTGCGGTTGCCCTGAAATATGACGGCTCCAAGATGGAAGCGCCTGAGATTGTCGCCAAGGGTCAGGATTATGTAGCGCTCCGCATCAGGGAAATGGCCAAGGAGCACGGCGTCATGACTATCGAGAATAAGCCGCTGGCACGGGCATTATTCCAAAGGGCAGAGATCGGGGATGTTGTTCCCCAGGACCTGTTCCAGGCGGTTGCCGAAGTGCTGGCCTATGTATATAAGCTTAAAGGCAAGAGGAGATAAGCCGGGGGAGGAAGAGGGCAGTGAAAGGTAAAGATCTAACAGTTCTGCTGGGCGTTATCGGCATAGTGCTTATGATGATTCTGCCCATCCCGGAATGGCTTCTGGATATATTACTGATTGTTAATATATCAATAGCACTCACAATAATTCTGGTAGCAATGAATACAAGGGATCCGTTGCAATTCTCAATTTTCCCCTCATTATTACTGATTACGACTTTGTTCCGGCTTGCGCTGAATATCTCAACCACCAAGCTGATTCTTTCCGAAGGTCATGCGGGTGAGGTTGTAGCAACATTCGGTGCCTGGATTGCCAGGGGACAGATCGCGATCGGTTTTATCGTGTTTCTGATTCTGGTTGTCGTCCAGTTTATTGTAATTACCAAAGGCTCCGAACGCGTTGCCGAGGTAGGCGCCCGGTTTACACTGGATGCGATGCCCGGTAAACAGATGAGTATCGATGCCGATTTGAATGCCGGAATGATTAATGAGCAGCAGGCCCGGGAACGCCGCCGTAATGTAGAGCGGGAAGCCGATTTCTTCGGGGCGATGGACGGTGCCAGTAAATTCGTAAAAGGTGACGCAATCGCCAGTATCATCATCCTCTTTATTAACCTCATCGGGGGGTTTATTATCGGGATGACGGTTCACGGGGATTCGTTTCAGGAGGCGCTTGCAACCTATTCCGTTCTGACTATCGGGGACGGTCTGGTCAGCCAGATTCCGGCACTGCTCATTTCAACAGCATCCGGTCTGATTGTTACACGCGCCGCATCTGAAGGTAATCTGGCTGAGGATCTCACTGGACAGCTACTGTCTTATCCGAAGCTATTGTATATTGTAGCTGTAACGATCGCTTTTCTAGGATTCTTCACTCCTATTACGGTAATGTCCACATTACCGCTGGCAGGACTTATGGCATATGCGGCCTACAGTATGGGTCAAAAGGCTAACAAACAACTGATTGCCGAAGAGCAGCTGGTTGAAGAAAAGCAAATCGAAGAAGTGCGGAGCCCGGAAAGTGTCATTAACCTGCTTACGGTTGATCCGATTGAGTTCGAGTTCGGCTATGGGCTGATTCCGCTGGCTGATACCGGACAGGGCGGAGATTTGCTTGACCGGATTATTATGATCAGGCGGCAATGCGCACTTGAAATGGGACTTGTTGTTCCGGTTATACGGATCCGCGACAATATTCAACTAAAACCGAATGAATATGTCATAAAAATTAAAGGGAATACCGTCGGCGGCGGTGAATTACTACTTAATCACTATCTCGCCATGAGTCCCGGGTATGATGATGAGTCGATTAACGGCATAGAAACTGTCGAACCGTCCTTTGGCCTTCCGGCCCTCTGGATCGATGAGACGGTTAAAGAGCGGGCTGAGCTGTCCGGCTATACCGTTGTAGATCCGCCTTCTGTTGTAGCAACACATCTGACGGAGCTGATCAAGCGTCACGGGCACGAGCTGCTCGGACGCCAGGAAACAAAACAGCTCGTCGACAATCTTCGCGAGAACTATCCTGTGCTGGTTGATGAACTTATTCCTTCAGTGCTGGCTATCGGTGATGTCCAGAAGGTACTGGGCAAGCTGCTGAGAGAAAAAATCTCGATCCGCGATCTGGTTACCATTTTTGAGACGCTTGCTGATTACGGAACTTATACCAAAGATCCGGATATTCTGACGGAATATGTCCGGCAGTCGCTTTCGAGACAGATTACCCAGCAGTTCTCCCAGACCGGAGAGACCCTGCGGGTCATTACTGTCGGGCCTAATCTGGAAAAGAAAATTTCCGAAAGCGTCCAGCAGACCGAGCAGGGCAGCTATCTGGCGCTAGATCCGGTTTCAACCCAAACTGTGTATCAGAGACTCACTGAACAGATTAACCGTCTCCTGCAATCCGGCCAGCAGCCGATTGTGCTGACATCCCCGACCATCCGGATGTATTTGCGCCAGGTGATTGAACGGACGATGCAGGATATTCCGGTATTATCCTACAGCGAGCTGGAGCCTAATATTGAAATTCAAAGCGTTGGGGTGGTGAACTTATGAGAGTGAAGCGTTATGTGGTAGACACAATGCCTGACGCGATGCAATCCATCCGAAGCGAGCTTGGCAGTGATGCCGTCATCCTCAGCACCAAGGAAGTTAAGGTCGGCGGATTTATGGGATTGTTCCAGAAAAAAAAGATAGAGGTTGTAGCTGCAGTGGAGGAGGCGCGTAAGCCGGCTGCTGCCGTAAGCGCACCGCCTGCACCGCCGAGCATACCGCGCAGCGCTGTGCCGCAGGCATACCAGAAGGCTGTTACAGCCACCCAGGGTCCGCCTAAGGAGAAACGGCCGGCAGCCGAGACGTTTGCCGCCGAAATAGCAGCGGCGCTGTCTGAGGGCAAGGAGGCCGGCGGCGGTGTGGCGGTGCTGCAGGCCGTTACGGAGGAGGAGTATCCCCGGCAGACTGAGCGGAGACCTGTTGCCCCGGAGCCGGCAACTCCCGCCAAAGAAGAAAAGCAGCGTTCGTTGTCGGCCCTTTACGAAAGCATGGATGCAGAGCTGGAGCCTGCCATTTCGACGGCGCTTGAAAGCGATGTGCTCCGTGAAATCAGGGATATGAAGCAATGGATGGAACGGATTGCCCGGTATTCCTCAAGCGGCATCGAGCTGCCGCAGATGCTGGATGAGCTGAAACGCCTGCTGATTGACCAGGATACGGATGCAGTGCTCGTAGAGGAATGGATCGGTACTATTTATGACCGCTGGAATGAGGAAGGCCGGACCTGGACTGCTGACCGGTTTACGGAGATGCTGCAGGAGCAGATTAACACGTTTCTGGCCGGAAGAATTGCCGGCGGGATTGCTGCTGATACCAGCATAGTCTATATCGCCGGACCGACCGGTGTCGGCAAGACAACCTCCATCGCCAAGCTGGCTGCGGAGCAGCTTTTTAAGCACGGCCGGAAGGTAGGACTTATTACTTCGGATACGTACCGGATTTCTGCAGTGGAGCAGCTGCGAACATACGCGGCTATTTTAAATATACCGCTGGAGGTTGTTCAGTCACCAGGTGATCTGCAAAGAGCGATGTTCCGCCTCGAGAGCTGTGACCTGGTATTAATGGATACAGCCGGGCGCAATTACCGTAATGAAATGTTTGTTGCCGAGCTCCAGAGCCTGCTGGCCAAGGAATTGAAGAGCGAAACCTTTCTTGTGCTGAGCATGACCTCCAAGAGCCGGGATATGAAATTAATTGCCGAGCATTTCGGCCGCTATCAGCTCGACAAGGTTATTTTTACCAAGCTGGATGAGACAGGCAGCTACGGGCCGCTGTTCAACGTGTTGAACGATTTTCCGCTCAAGCTGTCTTATCTGACGAACGGCCAGAATGTTCCGGATGATCTGCTGATGGCCTCCAAAGAATTGCTCAGTGAAATGCTGCTGGGAACAGGAGGCTCTTGATGGATCAGGCTCAATCTTTACGGCAGCTGGTATCCAGCCGGGATCCCAAACGCGAGCCCGGATCCGGGCCTACTGCCCGGATCATTACCGTGTGCAGCGGGAAGGGCGGTGTCGGCAAATCTAACTTCACGCTGAATTTCGCTTTGGCGCTGAAGGCGATGGGCAGACGGGTGCTTTTGTTCGATGCCGATATCGGGATGGCCAACATCGACGTGCTTATGGGAGTAACGGCTAAATACAATCTGTACCATCTGTTGAAAAGAGAAGCGGATATCGCTCAGATTATCCAGAACGGGCCCGGTGATCTGCCGTTTATTGCAGGAGGCTCAGGGATGGATGAGCTATTCTCGCTGTCTGAGAGCGACCTGAATTACTTCACGGCACAGATTGCCCAGATTGCTGATACTATGGACTTCATCCTGTTTGATACAGGTGCCGGTCTGTCGAAGGAAACGCTAAAATTTATAACCTCGGCTGATGATTGTCTGGTAGTTACTACACCGGAGCCAACCGCAATAACGGATGCATATGCACTTATGAAGGTTGTACACAATTCCCATCCTGACGTATCCTTCAAGCTGATTGTCAACCAGGCGGGGGATGAAAAGGAGGCAAGGAACACAGGCGATAAAATCCGCATGGCGGCAAGCCGGTTCCTGCAGCTGGACATCCCTTTTCTCGGATTCATCAGCAGTGATGCGCATGTGGTTCAGGCAGTCAAGAAACAAGTTCCATTCTCAGTGGCCTTTCCGAACAGTGCAGCAGCCAAAGACGTGCAACGGCTTGCCCTGAATTACCTCTCCGCCGAACCGGTGGAAACGACAAAGGTACAGGGCATCAAGGGATTTATCAACAAGTGGTTGAAGCGAAAACAGTAATTGTTCAGAATTAGATGGACAGAGGTGGAAGTGCTATGAGGCCATATAAAGTTTTGGTTGTGGATGATTCTGCATTTATGCGCAAGATCATATCCGATTTAATTGAAAGTGATCCTGATTTCAAGGTGACTGATACGGCGGCTACTGGCCGTGAAGCGATAACGAAGGTGAACGAGCTTCAGCCTGATCTGGTGACCATGGATGTGGAAATGCCGGAAATGAACGGCTTGGAGGCATTGAAGGTGATTATGGCCAATCACCCGTTGCCGGTTATTATGCTCTCGGGCATTAACGAGGAGGGCATGAGGGAAACCATTATGGCGCTCGAATCGGGAGCCTTTGATTTTATCCGCAAGCCCTCGATAACCAATTCCCAGGATATAATGGCCGTTGGCGTATCGTTGATTGAACAGATGAAGGGGGCCATGCTTGCCCGGGAGCAGCGTGAAGCGCGAATCTCTTCCCTGAAGGAGCCTGAGGCTGTACTCCCAGAACCTGTCCGTCCCCAGGCTGCAAAGCCTGTTGTTCCTGAGCTGCCGGTGCGGCTGCCCGGGCCGCCTAAGACTAACGAGTCTCCGGCCAAACCTGCGGCAGACAAGCCTAAGTCGGCAGACACGGAGCTGGGTGTAAAGCGGCCTGACTCTGCCAGATCCGGTACGGAGTGGGCCCGGAAGCTGCCTAAGCCTCCGGCAGCTCCTCCCAAACCGGCAGCTCCCGAGCGGCTTAAGAGCCGCAGACAGCTTGAGGCAGCTCCTCCTGCGGCACCTGAGGTTAAAGCGGTGCCAGAGCTTACTGCACCTCAACAGCCTGAGCCACCTGCTGCAGCCGGTGACCGGAAGCAGGGAGGAAAGGGGCTGCGTAAGCTGGTTGCAGTCGGCTGCTCTACAGGAGGCCCGCGGGCGCTTAAAACGTTCCTAGAAAACATCCCGGCGAATTTCCCGGCACCGATAGTGATCGTACAGCATATGCCGCCCAATTTCACGAAGTCACTGGCCCAGCGCCTGAATACCTTTAGTCCGCTTGAAGTGTCTGAGGCTGAGCACGGCATGATTCTTCGCCAGGGTGCTGCCTACATTGCTCCAGGGGGATATCATGTGAAGGTCGTTCCTGCCGCTGGAGGGCAGTACGCTATTGAGCTTACTACAGAAGATGCCCGCAACGGGCACCGCCCTTCAGTCGATACGCTGTATGAATCCCTGCTGCCGCTCACCGGGCTGGAGCGCCATGCGGTCATTATGACCGGCATGGGCAGTGACGGTGCAAGAATGATGAAAGCTTTGTACGATTCAGGGGTAACCTCGACATTCGCCGAGAATGAAGAGACCTGTGTCGTGTATGGAATGCCGCGTTCCGCGGTTGAATTGCATTGTGTTAAATATGTGCTGCCGCTGCAGGAAATTGCACCCCGGCTGGTACAGGCTGTTAAATAAAGGAAAATGCGAACTCGAAGGGGAGGTGCTCGTTAGTGGACATGAATCAATATTTATCCATGTTTATTGATGAGTCAAATGATCATCTGCAGTCATTGAATGAGAGCATGATGGGGCTGGAAGCAAATCCTGAAGATATAAGTATCGTACAGGTGATTTTCCGCTCCGCGCACACCCTAAAGGGTATGGCGGCTACAATGGGATTCGAGGATTTGGCTTCCCTCACCCATCAGATGGAGAATGTGCTTGACCTGGTGCGCAACAATAAACTGCGGATGCAGGATTTTATTTTTGACACACTGTTCAAAAGCCTGGATGCCCTTGAATCCATGGTGCAGGATATTACGGCTGGAGGCGAAGGCAAAGCCGATGTAGCAGCGATAGTCTCTGCACTGCAGGCTATTGTCCGCGGTGAAATTCCGGCTGCAGGAGGAGCTGCTGCGGCAGCGCCGGCTGCTGAAGCCTCCAGTGATCTCCAGATCACCCTGGATGAATTTCAGTATTCTGTACTGGAGCAGTCCCTTCAGGAAGGGCATCAGGTACTGTATATTGACGTAGCTATCCGCAAGGACTGCCAGCTCAAGGCGGTGCGGGCGTACATGGTCTTTGATCTCCTGGAGCGTTCAGGAGAAGTGGTCAAATCCTTCCCTTCGGTTCAGGATATAGAGCAGGAGAAGTTCGATTACGGCTTCTCGCTCTATTACATAACCCAAAAGGGTGCCGATGAAATGAAGTCGATGATCATGAATGTATCTGAAATCGACAATGTAACGGCTGTAGCGCTTGATCAGGAGTCACTCGCCCAGATGGCGCTGGAGGCCGCAGCAACCGCTGAGGCGCCCGCTCCTGTGCAGACGGCTCCCGCAGCTGCTCCGGAGACTTCTCCAGCCGCTCCTGCAGCCAGAGAAGAAAGTGCCGCCAAGGCAGCACCAACCCGCACAGGGTCGGCTCCATCCCGGACAATCCGCGTCGACATCGAGCGCCTGGATGTGCTGATGAACCTATTCAGTGAGCTGCTGATTGACCGTGTACGCCTGGAGCAGCTTGCTTCAGAGGTGCAGAACAGTGACCTTACAGAGACAGTTGAGCATATGGGCCGTGTCAGCGGCGATCTGCAGAACATTGTCATGAAGCTGCGGATGGTGCCCGTAGATACCGTGTTCAACCGGTTCCCGCGTATGGTCCGTGACTTGGCCAAATCGCTGGATAAAAAAATTGATCTTATTGTTACCGGGGCTGAGACCGAGCTGGACCGCACCGTTATCGATGAGATCGGCGATCCCCTGGTGCATCTCCTGCGCAATGCGGTTGACCACGGCGTTGAGTCCATTCAGGACCGGGTTGCCACCGGCAAACCGGAGACGGGTACAGTAAACCTTCGTGCCTTCCACAGCGGCAATCATGTATTTATTGAAATTGAAGATGATGGTGCAGGCATTAAGCCTGAGAAGATCCTTCAATCTGCAATCAAAAAAGGAATTATTACGCAGGAGCAGGCTTCAGGCTACTCAGATGATGAAGCGATTCAGCTGCTGTTCGCTCCGGGCTTCAGTACTGCCGAGGTAATCTCCGATGTATCGGGTCGCGGGGTCGGTCTGGATGTCGTCAAATCGAAGATCACATCACTGGGCGGTAACGTGGTTGTATATTCCACACCGGGCAAGGGTACAAACTTCTCAGTACAGCTTCCGCTCACCCTGTCCATCATTGCGGCCATGCTTGTAAAGATCGGACCAGAGAAATATGCAATCCCGCTCTCTTCCATTGTGGAAACCGGGATCGTGAAGCAAACCCAGATCCGCACCATTCACGGCTCCAAGATGATCGAGTTCCGCAACAGCCATATTCCGCTGCTCTCGCTCAGCAGGTTCTACTCCATTCCTGATTTTGATGAAAGCACAGAAGAGGAAACAGAGATTATCGTTATCCGTAAAGGCGAACGAATGGCGGCTCTAGCTGTTCAGGATTTCATCGGGCAAAATGAAATTGTTATCAAGAATCTCGGCAAGTATCTGCCGGAGGTTCAAGGCATCTCCGGTGCGACCATTCTGGGTGACGGGCAGGTTGCTCTTATTATTGATCCTAATGCATTTATAAAATAATCAGGATAGAACAGGGAGGTTCATTCCATGGCTGAGGATATCAAAGTAATTGTGTTTAAGCTTGGATCAGAAGAATACGGCATTGAAGTGGACAAAGTACAGACTATTGAGCGCATGATGCCGATTACACGTGTTCCGAAGACCTATTCCTTCATCAAAGGCGTTATCAATCTGCGCGGTGTAGTTATTCCGGTAATTAATCTGCGCGGCCGCTTTGGAATTGAAGAGGCCGACCATACCGACCAGACCCGGGTAATTATCGTCAATGTCAATGAGATGGAAGTCGGCTTCATTGTGGATTCGGCTAATGATGTCATTGATTTGAACCGTGATTCTATCGACACACCGCCTGAGGTTGTAGGGGGAATCAAGGCGAAATATCTGGACGGGGTGGCTAAAATCGGAGAAGACCGTCTTCTGATTATGCTTAACCTGTCTGAAGTATTAAATAAGAGTGAAATCGTGCAACTGGAAAGCCTAGAGGGATAGTCCATGGAGCTGTTCAAGAATTTTAAGGATTTCAAAATGGATGTTTTGAAGGAAGTCGGCAACATTGGAGCCGGTAACGCCGCCACCGCGTTGTCCCAGCTTTTGAATAAGCCGATCGATATGGCAGTGCCCAAGGTTCAGCTGCTGAGCTTTGAAGAAATTACCGACAAGGTAGGCGGAGCAGAGGAACTGGTCTATGCCGTGTTTCTGCGCGTTGAAGGGGAAGCACCAGGTAATCTCTTCTTTATTCTTACTCCAGATGCAGCGATCAGCCTGCTGAACCGGATTGCCGGAATTGAAATTCTTCCGGATCAGGAGCTGGGAGAGATGGAATTCTCCGCGCTCAGTGAGATCGGCAACATTCTGGCAGGCTCTTATCTTTCATCGCTTGCAGATTTCACCTCCCTGTCCATGTATCCGACTGTGCCTGCACTGGCTATGGATATGGCCGGGGCCATTCTGGGCTACGGGCTGCTGCAATTCGGCCAGATGGGTGACGATGCGCTGCTCATTGATACCACCTTCCTGGAAGGGCAGAATGAAATTGAAGGCCAATTTTTCCTTATTCCGGATCCCGAATCATTCCCGAAAATTTTCAAAGCATTAGGAGTTCCGTTTGATAATGATTGAGGAGCAAAGCATTATTAAAGTAGGAATGGCAGATCTTAATGTTGGCAGCCAGGACAGTCTGATCCGTACGACCGGTCTTGGCTCCTGCGTGGGCCTTACCTTGTTTGATCCGGGTAAAAAATTGGCGGGGATGGCTCATGTCATGCTGCCTTCCTCAGACATTGCCCGGGAAGGCCAGCTAAACATAGCCAAGTTTGCGGACACGGCGGTTCCTGAGCTGCTGTCCCGCCTGCTGGCACTTGGTGCGGTCCGCAGCCGGATCGTAGCCAAAATGGCCGGAGGCTCGCAAATGTTTGCTTTTGCCGGAGGAAATGACACCATGAGGATCGGGCCTCGTAACGTCGAATCCTGTAAGCTTGCCCTTGAGTCGCTCCGCATTCCCCTGATTGCCGAGGACACGGGCGGAAATTTCGGCCGCACGATTGAAATTGCCTGCAGCACAGGGATGCTTCATATCCGCAGCGTCCAAAAAGGCACAAAGGAAATATAGCCATGGGGAAAATGTTAATCAGCTTTTTGTCCGGGTTAATTGGTTTTTTATTTACCTTTCTGACTAATTACGGGCATAATTTACTTGGGACGAGTCTGATTCGGGGGATTTATGGATTTATTCTTTGGTTTGTGCTTGCTTTCTTCCTGAGATGGGTATTGGGTTTTATTGTGAAGCAATCCGCTTCAGGCAGGAGCAGTGAGCTTGCCGGGGACGATGAAGCACTGGGGGGCAATCTTGATCTGAGCACACCTGATGAAGATGAGGAATTAATCAATCTGCTTAAGCAGAAGCCGGCAGAGGATAACGGGGGCAGTGAAGGCTTTACCCCCCTGCAGCCGCCTAAGCTGGTATCCATGAAAGATCCTGAAGAATTGGCCAAGGCCGTTCGTCACCTGAAAGAAGAATAAGCGGAGTCCTTGCGTCTTGACGGTTTTCCAGCCTGCAGGATGTCCGCTGACTAAACTTTGGGAAGGGTGAAAGCCATTGAACGAGCAAAAAGCTTCTCAAGCAGTCACAGACGGGCTGTGGGAGCAGTGGAAAGAGCACGGTAACCCAGAGGCCAAAAAAAGGCTGATTGAGAATTACCTCCATATTGTTGATTATGTGTCCAGCCGTCTGGCAGTCGGATTACCCAAAAATGTGTCCAAAGACGATCTGGCCAGCAACGGTGTAATGGGGCTTATAGATGCCATAGAAAAGTTCGACTACAAACGCGGCCTGCAGTTCCAGACTTACGCATCCTGGCGTGTACGCGGTGCTATTCTGGACTCTTTACGCCAGAGCGACTGGGTTCCCAGGTCCGTTCGGGAAAAAGCGAAAAAAATCGAGGATGCCTATCAGCAGCTGGAACAGAAATACTTAAGATCAGTCAGTGATGAGGAAATGAGCCAGCATCTGAACATTTCGGAGACGGAGTTTCAAAATATGCTGCAGGATGTGGCTGTCATGTCACTCTGCTCTCTGGAAGACCCGATCCGCGAAGAAGAATCCGAAACACGGATGTCCATACTGGTGGACGATAAAGCCAAAAATCCGGACCGTAAAGTAAATGAGTTTTATCTGCGCGAAACACTCACCAAAGGCATCGAAAAATTAACGGTGAAAGAACGGACCGTAGTGTCCCTTTTATATTATGAGGATTTATCCTTAAGTGAAATTGCCGAGGTGATGTCTTTATCGCCTTCGCGGATTTCACAGCTTCATTCAAAGGCAATTTTGCGTCTGCGTGGAACACTTGAGAAGAACCGTGACCTGCTTATGCAAAATGATTAACCGGGCGACGGTGACAAGGGGGAGCAGTAATTGATCGGTCAGTATGCTTTGAACCAATACGTGAGTATTACGTTTTCGGAGGATAAAGGGATTGCTTATCTTGAATTCTCCAAGAAGGATGAGAATTTTTCCTGTTCCGCCGAAGATTTGGAAAGCTTCCTTTACAGTCATGAAGTTCGTTACGGTATCCAGCACGACATCGTGAAACGGATCAGCAGCAATCCGGAAGAATACTTTTTCAGCAGAGTGCCGGTTGCCATCGGCAATGAGCCGGTCCATGGTGTTGACGGGTATGTTGTCATGGCCATGGATCTGGATGAAGACCGCAAGCCGCTTGAAAAAGAAGACGGCAAGGTAGACTACAAGGATCTGGTGCGGCTTAACAATGTGTTTAAAGGGCAGTTAATCTGCCAGGCTGTTCCGCCGGTGCCCGGTCAGAAGGGCAGGGCTGTTACAGGTGATGAAATCCCGTGCAGACCCGGAAAAGATGCCCGTTTTAAAATCGGTAAAAATGTGCTGCTTGACCAGACTGAGACAGCCATGTATGCGGCAATTGACGGCTTGGTCACGCTCACTGATAAGGGTAAAATCAATGTGTTTCCTGTCTACGAGGTCAATGGCGATGTGGATTACAGCACCGGTAATATTGATTTTGTCGGGACTGTGGTTATCCGCGGCAATGTGCTGACAGGCTTTTCAGTGAAATCCGCAGGCGATATCCGTGTTGTCGGCGGAGTTGAGGGAGCGGAGCTGACTGCCGGGGGCTCTGTGGAGATCACAGGGGGGATAATCGGCTATAATAAAGGACTGATCAGCGCCGGCAAAAATGTTAAGGTCAGCTTTATCCAGGACGGCAATGTGCTTGCGGCTGAAGATGTAATCGTATCCCAGAGCATTATGCACTCCAATATCCGGGCAGGACGGGATGTTTTGTGCAACGGTACCAAGGGGCTGATTGTTGGCGGAATTGTCCAGGCCGGTGAGCGAGTGGTAGCCCGGACAATCGGGAACACAATGTCAACTGCTACGGCAATTGAAGTAGGTGTGGTTCCCGAGCTTCGCAATGAAATCAACGAGCTCCGCCAGGAGCTCCGTCAGCTGCTGGAGAACGATGACAAGACTAACAAGGCGCTGTATTTGTTGAATCAGCTGGCTAATAACGGGCAGCTGTCTTCAGACAAGGTGGCGCTGCGTGTGAAGCTGAATGCAACCAAGCAGGCCCATATGCGTGATGAAAGACGGATTAAAGAACGGGTGCTAGAAATTGAAAAAATGCTGGAGGATACAGCAAAAGCAAGGGTTGAGGTTGTAAAAACAATCTATGGCGGCTCCAAAATCGTGATCGGCAGATACACCAGGTTCGTCAAGGATCCGACGGAACGGGTTGTTTTTCGTTATTCCGACGGCGATATTTCCCTTGCGCCGTATATCTAACAGGCGGGCAGCGCAGGCGGCCGGCCATTCCTGTCTGCCGGAACAATACATTTGGTTTATGGGGAGGGGAACACTGTGAGCCTGAAACCAGTCGAACTGCAAATTGCACTGCCCCGGACAACGGATGCAGGCAAAGTCCAGAACGAACTGCTTCACCGTCCTGTACTCGACCAGCAGCAGCTGGCGGGACAGAACGTAAAGCATGCTGCTGAGCTCGCCCGGCGAACGAATGAAATTGAGGAATCTCCGGATTCGAAGCTAAGAAATGACGGGGAACGCGGAAACGGGCAGGGCAACCATCCATCAGGACAAGGACAGCGCAAAGGCGAGGCTCCCCATGATGCAGAGCACCCTTATAAAGGGCGGCGGTTTGACCTGAGCCTCTAAGCGTCCAAATGAAACCGTAAAGGAGAACACGCATTTGCAACCATGGATATACATTGTGCTGGTAGGCGCTGTTGCTATTGTCTACGCGCTTATCCTGCCGGCACGCCGCAAGGAAGATGGGTCCGAGAAGCAGAGCCTAAAAGATACAGAAGCGGCACTGGAGCTTTATATGGCGGATTTGGAGCGGGAAAACAGTGAAATGCTTGAGCTCGTCAGCAGCATCAAGCAGCAGTCGCAGAGTACCAAGGCAGCTTTGCAGGAAGAGATCAGCGAACTGCGTGAACAGGTTGCCGTTCTGCACAAGAGCACTGCGCTGCTGGATGCCCGGCTGACGGCGGAGGAAAAGGGGCTGCTTCAGCTTACTGCCTTGACCAAAGATAGTGCTGCCAGACGGCCCGCTGAGGGGGGTTCAGCAAATCAGGAAGCTGCTCCGGCTCCAAAAGCAAAACCCGTGAGCTCGATCAAGCTGCGCTATCCGCGGCTATTTGAGCTGCATGAGCAGGGCAAATCCATTGACTCTATCGCCAAAACGGCCGGCCTTCAGCGGGGCGAGGTTCAGCTTATTCTGCAGCTGGCCAAGCAGGAGGAGTCGGTATGATGAAGAACCGTTCATTCATGCTGGGTCTGGGCACGGGACTGATAGCAGGAGCGCTGCTCCTGCAGCTGATGATTTCCGGAGGCGCAGCGCCGCTCACCCGGGAGGAGCTTGTCAGGCAGGCTGAGCAGCTTAACCTGACTGTTACAGACCCGGCTGCCGGGCCGCTGGCTACAGTGGAGCCGGACGGAGCGGATTCTGCGCCTGAGGGTCAGACCGGCGCGGCGCCGGGCGCTGCTACTGCTGCTCCTGCAGCTACACCAGCGCCTACGTCTACACCAGACGCTGCGGTCCAGCCGAGTTCGGCTGCCAAGCCTAGTACGCCCGCCCAGCCGTCCCAGCCGTCCTCAAGCAGCGGGAACGCTGTAGCTCCGGCTGTCCCGGCCAGCCCGCAGACTGCTGCAGCCGGCGTGATTGCCGTGCGCATCCCCTCCGGCAGTACGCTTACACAAACAGCGCAGCTGCTTGCAAAAGCCGGGATTATTAGCGATCAGGCAGGATTTCTGGAGACAGCTATTGACCGGAAAATCAACACAAAAATACAATCCGGCAGTTACAATTTCATCAAAGGTGAGAGTGTGAACTCTATTATTGAAAAGCTGATTACCGTGAAATGAGGCGTAATACGCCAGTAATTCACAAAACTTTTTGTTAATCGTTGCATCCCGTATTTTAATATGGTATAGTAATTGACGGTGTTAAAACACACGCCGGTTGATTTCGACAAGGGGTGCTTTCTTCTGAAGAAAGTCTTGTAGGAAAATGACGCATGGCGGAGGAGACACACAATAAACCAAATCTAGGAGGTGTGTGAAGATGGCAGTAATCTCCATGAAACAGCTTCTCGAAGCTGGGGTACACTTCGGTCACCAGACTCGTCGCTGGAACCCTAAGATGGATCGTTATATCTTCACTGAAAGAAACGGAATTTACATTATTGACCTGCAAAAAACGGTTAAAAAGGTAGAGGAAGCTTACAACTTTGTTAAAAGTGTAGCTGCTGACAACGGCACAATCCTCTTCGTAGGAACCAAGAAGCAAGCTCAGGATTCCGTTAAGGAAGAAGCTGAGCGTTCGGGTATGTTCTTCATCAACCAGCGTTGGCTGGGTGGTACCCTGACTAACTTCCAGACTATTCAGAAGCGTATTGACCGCCTGAAGAAACTGGAAGCTTGGGAAGAAGACGGTACCTTCCAAGTTCTGCCTAAGAAAGAAGTTATCCTTCTCCGCAAAGAGAAAGATCGTCTTGAGAAGTTCCTGGGCGGTATTAAGAACATGAAGGGCCTGCCAAGCGCGCTGTTCATCATCGATCCTCGTAAAGAGCGTATCGCTGTTGCAGAAGCCCGCAAGCTGGGTATCCCTATCGTAGCTATCGTTGATACGAACTGCGATCCGGACGAAATTGACTACGTAATTCCAGGTAACGATGACGCTATCCGCGCCGTTAAATTGTTGACTGGTAAGATGGCGGACGCTGTTGTTGAAGCTCACCAGGGCGAAGACACAACTACTGCTTAAGTAGTAACCGGAACATAAACAAGAACTTAAATGAAAAGGGTGGTTGGCAGGTGGATAACCTCTCACTGCCCTTTTTTTAGGATAAAGGCCTAGAATGGAATAAAACGACAACTATCTGGAGGGAATAACAATGGCAGTAGATGCAAAATCCGTAAAAGAACTTCGTGAAAGAACAGGCGCAGGTATGCTTGATTGCAAAAAGGCGCTTGAAGAAGCAAACGGCGATATCACCAAAGCCGCTGAACTGCTCCGCGAAAAAGGTCTTTCCGCAGCAGCTAACAAAGCTGGACGTATCGCTACTGAAGGTACTGTAGAATCTTACATCCACGCTGGCGGACGTATCGGCGTGCTGGTAGAAATCAACTGCGAAACTGACTTCGTAGGTAAAACAGATTCCTTCAAAGAATTTGCGCGTGACATCGCTATGCAGATCGCTGCAGCCAGCCCGCAGTATGTACGCCGCGAAGAAGTGCCGGCTGATGCTGTTGAGAAGGAAAAAGAAATCCTGAAGGCTCAGGCTCTGAACGAAGGCAAACCAGAGAAGATTGTTGAAAAAATGGTTGAAGGTCGCATCAGCAAGTTCTATGAAGAATATTGCCTGCTTGAGCAGCCTTTCGTTAAAGACCCTGACAAGACAATCTCTCAGCTGCTGAACGAAAAAATCAGCACTATCGGTGAAAACATCTCCATCCGTCGTTTCGTTCGTTACGAGCTGGGTGAAGGTCTTGAGAAAAAGGTTGAGAACTTCGTTGATGAAGTAATGGCGCAAGTTAAACAATAATTAATAAACTGTATTGAAGCATCTTCAGAATTGAATAAGGCAAGCATCAAAAGAACGGAACACGTACACCTAGTGTTCCGTCTTTTGTAAGAAAGTGAGGGTATACAATTGGAACAGCCGGTATTTAAGAGAGTCGTTCTTAAGGTTAGTGGTGAATCTCTGGCAGGACAAAACGGATATGGTATTGATGCTGAGACGATTAATTCCATTGCCGAGCAGGTAAAGGAAGTAGTTGAGCTTGGCGTTCAAGTAGCCATCGTCTGCGGAGGCGGCAACATCTGGCGCGGAATCGCCGGCAGTGCAAGCGGTATTGACCGTGCGACAGCCGATTATATGGGGATGCTTGCAACCGTTATGAACTCGCTTGCTCTGCAGGATGCTTTGGAGCAGATTGATGTTCCTACCCGGGTACAGACCTCCATTTCCATGCAGCAGATTGCTGAACCGTACATCCGCCGCCGGGCCATCCGCCATCTGGAGAAGGGCCGTGTGGTTATTTTTGCAGCCGGAACAGGCAACCCATTCTTCTCGACAGATACAACTGCAGCGCTTAGAGCAGCTGAAATTGAAGCAGAAGTGATTTTGATGGCGAAGAATAAGGTGGACGGTGTCTACTCTGCGGATCCGTTCAAGGATCCTACAGCCGAGAAATTTGAACAGCTGACCTACATGGATGTGCTGAACAAAAATCTTGGGGTAATGGATTCCACCGCCTCCTCTCTGTGCATGGATAATAATATACCGCTCATTGTGTTTGCTATTACAGAGCAAGGCAATATCAAACGTGTCGTTCTCGGTGAGAAGATCGGAACGATTGTTAAAGGGAGTGTAGATTAATGCCACAGACGGTTAAGAAAAATGCCGAAGAACGTATGGAAAAAGCGATTGCTTCCCTGAAGCGTGATCTGGCAACCCTGCGTGCAGGACGCGCATCTACAGCGCTTCTGGACCGCATCCAGGTTGAATATTACGGTGCGCCTACCCCGGTTAACCAGCTGGCCAACATCAGCACACCGGATTCACGTACCCTGCTGATCCAGCCGTGGGACAGATCCTCGGTAGCTGATATTGAACGGGCGATTATGAAATCCGACCTGGGTCTTACGCCGGCTAATGACGGTACCATTATCCGTCTGAGCATTCCGCCGCTTACCGAAGAACGCCGTACCGAGCTGGTGAAATTCACCAAGAAGTTTGGCGAAGAAGCGAAGGTAGCGATCCGCAACATCCGCCGTGATGCCAACGATGACATCAAAAAGATGGAGAAGAACGGCATTTCGGAAGATGAATCACGCGGGCATCAGGAAGATATTCAGAAATCAACGGATAAGTTCATAGCTGAAGTCGATAAGGTGCTCTTGTCCAAAGAAAAAGAGATTATGGAAGTATAATGATAATCAAGAGACCTCAAGGCCCCTCCGCATATGGTGGGGTTTGTCTCTTTCTGATAAGAGCTTGGAGGAAACGGAAATGATCAAACGGATTCAAGCATGGCTTAGCCGTAATGACAGGCAGGAGGAACAGCCTGCTGAGATCTCCCCGGACAATATTCCCCGGCACATAGCAATTATTATGGACGGGAACGGACGCTGGGCGAAACGGCGCGGCCTTCCGCGCATTGTCGGTCATCAAAACGGAATGAAGGCTGTAAAGCGGGCTACCATCGCTGCTGATGATCTGGGAGTAGAATTCCTGACGATGTATGCTTTTTCAACGGAGAACTGGAAGCGGCCCAAGGATGAGGTCGATTTCCTGATGAAGCTGCCCGTGGAATTCCTTGCACTTGAACTGGATGAGCTGATTGAAAAAAATGTGCAGGTACGTGTAATGGGTGACAGTGAAGCCTTGCCTTCCCATACCCGCAAAGCGATGGAAGAGGCTATTGAGCGGACGAAGCACAATACCGGACTTGTCTTGAATTTCGCGCTGAATTACGGCGGGCGTAAAGAGCTTGAGGACTGTATGCGTGAGCTTGGTAATGAGATTAAGGCCGGCAAGCTGTTGCCGGAGGAGATCACCTCCGAGCTGATTGACAGCAGGCTGTTATCCGGCGGCTTGCCGGATCCGGATCTGCTGATCCGCACCAGCGGAGAAATGCGGCTGAGTAATTTTATGCTCTGGCAGGTCGCGTACAGTGAGTTCTGGTTCACGGATGCATACTGGCCTGAGTTTGACAAGACGCATTTAATGCAGGCTGTTGCCGAATATCAGCGCCGTACACGCCGTTATGGCGGATTGAAGTAGCCTGATGGGAGATGAGAAGCTTTGAAGCAACGACTCATTACCGGAATTGTTGCCGGGGCGCTGTTCTTGGGCCTTTGTGCGATCGGGGGCTGGTCCTATCACCTCCTGCTGACTGCCATGGCGCTTGTAGGGTTATATGAATTTGTCAAAATGACGGGGCTCGCTCCTTTTAGCGGCACAGCCCTGCTTGGTTACGCTTCAATTATCGGCTTCATGATCCCCTGGGGATTGCTGGATGCTGCCGCCTGGCTGTCATGGGAACAGGGAGTATGGCTATTATTGCTGGTTTTCCTGCTGGTAACAGTATTCAGTAAAAACAAACTTGATATTAAGCTTACAGCGCTATTATTTACCGGAATTGTATACATAGGAACGGGTTTTTCCTATATGGGTACCGCCCGGGCTGCAGGTGACGGTCACGGGCTGTTCTGGACGCTGCTGCTGCTGTGCTGTATCTGGGGCAGTGACGCAGGTGCTTACTTTGTCGGCAGAAGCTTCGGGAAAAACAAGCTGTGGCCGGCAATCAGCCCCAACAAAACCATTGAGGGTGCGCTCGGCGGTGTGGCGATTTCCGTGATCATCTCGGTAATATTTGCTGTGTTCGCTCCTAATCTGCTGACAATTGGACAGGCACTGCTGATCGGCTTGTCTGCCGCTGTTTTCGGCCAGCTTGGTGATCTGGTGCAGTCTGCCTATAAACGGGTGTACGGTATTAAGGATTCAGGCTCGCTGCTGCCTGGTCATGGTGGCATTCTTGACCGCTGCGACAGCTGGATTATCGTATTTCCTTTCGTACATATCGTAATGCTGATGCCTTACTATTAAACGACAGGGAGAAGATACAACTGTGAAAAGAATAAGCATTCTCGGCTCCACCGGCTCCATAGGCACACAGACACTGGATGTGGTTGCCATGCATCCGGAGCAGTTTATAGTGGACGGCCTGGCTGCGGGCGGCAACACGGACCTGCTGCTGGAGCAGGTCCGCCGTTTTAACCCGCGCCGTGTATCGGTCTCTACGAAGCAGCATGCGGATGCCATCCGGTCCAGCCTGCCTAAGGATGTCGAGCTTTACTACGGTAATGAAGGTCTGGTGGAAATTGCAGCCGGAGGGGATGCCCAGACGGTTGTAACTGCGCTGGTGGGCAGCATCGGCCTGGAGTCCACGCTTGCTGCAATTGAAGCCGGACGCCACATCGGGCTGGCCAACAAAGAAACGCTCGTGACTGCAGGCCATCTGGTAACAGAGCTGGCCGGCCGTAAGGGAGTGAAGCTCCTGCCGGTTGACAGCGAGCATTCCGCTATTTTTCAGTGCCTGAACGGTGAGAACCGCGCAGATATTGCTGCCATAACAGTTACGGCTTCCGGGGGCTCTTTCCGGGATTACAGCCGTGACCAGCTGGACAATGTTACTGTTGAAGATGCACTGCGTCACCCCAACTGGACTATGGGAGCCAAGATTACGATTGACTCGGCTACCATGGTCAACAAGGGCCTTGAGGTTATTGAAGCCCACTGGCTGTTCGGTCTTCCGTATGAGCAGATTAATGTATTACTGCATCCGGAGAGTATTATACATTCCTATGTGGAATTTTGTGACAGCAGCATTATCGCCCAGCTGGGCAGCCCGGATATGCGTGTACCGATTCAGTATGCCCTTACTTATCCGGACCGCTGGCCTTCACCGGCTTCCCGGCTGTCACTCGCCGAAATCGGCCGCCTGACCTTCCGTGAAATGGATTATGTCCGGTATCCGCTGCTTAAGCTGGCAATGGAATGCGGCAAGGCCGGCGGGACGGCAACCACCGCGTATAATGCGGCGAATGAGGTGGCGGTGGCCCGCTTCCTGCGCCGTGAAATTTCCTTTTTACACATTGAAGAGATCATTGACGAGGTACTGCAGCGGCATGTGAATGTGGACAGGCCGGATCTGCAGCAGATTGAGCATTGCGATACAGTAACCCGGGGAATTGCAGCTAAGCTCTAAACGCCGGTAAGGCGTAAAAGCTTAAGCGGAGCGGGGGATTCTACGTTGCCCTGTAAAAATAGGCTGAGACTGTTGATTCTCTTGTGCCGGACCTTGGAATAATGATAAATTAAGAGGACATACTTCGGTCTTACACCTAAAGGGGGAATGTTACGGATGGAAATGGTAAGGGTCGTTTTTTTAACGGTGCTTATGTTTTTTGTTCTGGTGACTGTCCATGAATGGGGACATTATTACTTCGCCAGACGCGCCGGTATTCTTGTACGTGAATTTGCTATCGGTTTCGGCCCGAAACTGTTTTCTTATAGACGCGGTGAAACCCAGTTCACGCTCCGGCTGCTGCCTTTTGGCGGCTATGCGCGGATGGCAGGGGAGGATCCTGAAATTGTTGAAATCGGCCAGGGGCAGATGATTGCGGTCAGGCTCGGGCAGGACAACAAGGTCAAGAATATCTATCTTGATTCGCTGGACACCCGCAGAAATGTAATCCGCGGAGAAGCGCAGTTTACCGATCTTGAGGATGAGCTCAAAATCCGTCTCGATGTAGACGGCGAGGTTACTACCTATGACGTGCATCCGCAGGCGATGATGATCAAAGGCGGACAGCAGACCCAAATTGCCCCTAAAGACCGTCAGTTCGGCAGCAAAACCGTCGGACAGCGTGCCTTGGCTATCGTAGCCGGACCGGTAATGAACTTCATTCTGGCGTTTGTGCTGTTTGCGCTGCATCTGCAGCTTGCAGGCATTCCAATCGAGAATCCTACCGTGGTCAGAATCGGTGAAATATCTGCAGGCATGCCGGCAGAAGAGGCCGGTTTACAGGTGGGGGATATCGTAGTCTCTGTTAACGGTGAGCAAATCGGCGGAGATTATATGAAAATGATTAACCTGACCTCGGCTTCCCAGGGCAAAGAGATGGACTGGGTGCTGCAGCGCGGGAGTGAAACCTATGAAGTCACGATGATTCCCCGGACAATGGAAGGGCAAGAAGGGGGCAAAGTAGGGGTCACACGGGATGTAGAGACACGCAAAGCCGGCTTTGGCGAGACGATTACCAAATCAGGCACAGCCATGGTTACTACAACTGAACTGATCTTTACCGGATTTAAGCAGCTGATCAACAACTTCAGCCTGGATGATGTTTCCGGTCCTGTAGGCACGGCCCAGATGACGGGAAGAATTGCCCAGCAGGGCATAGAATATCTCACTTACTGGGCGGCCATTCTCAGCCTGTACCTCGGGATCTTTAATCTGCTGCCCGTTCCGGCGCTGGACGGAAGCCGTCTGGTCTTCCTGGGTGTCGAAGCGCTGCGCGGCAAGCCGGTGGATCCGAACCGTGAGGGGATGGTCCATTTTGTCGGCTTCGCCCTGCTGTTCCTGGTTGTAATCGTTGTAACCTATAATGATATATTGCGCCTGATTACAGGCTGATTTATGGCGGAACCGCAAATGACGGCCGGACGGCTAAGGAGCCGGGCTGCATGTTGCCGGATAATTTAGGAGGATTTCATGACATGGCTAAAGATAAGCAGTTCGTTACGGAAATAACGCCGCAAAGCGAGGATTTCTCGCGCTGGTATATTGATGTAATCAAAAAAGCGGATCTGATGGATTATTCGCCGGTCCGCGGCTGTATCGTATTCAAACCGGAGGGCTACGAAATCTGGGAGCATATCCAGGAGGAAATGAACCGCCGCCTCAAAGCGACCGGACACCGTAACGCCTACTTCCCTGTGTTCATTCCGGAGAGCTTTTTCCAGAAGGAAAAGGATCATATCGAAGGCTTCAATCCGGAGCTGCCGTGGGTAACTGAGGCCGGCGGAGATGTGCTGGAGGAACGTCTGGCTGTCCGTCCGACCTCGGAAACCATGTTCGGGCACATGTACTCCAAATGGATCCAGTCCTATCGTGACCTGCCGGTGCTGATCAACCAGTGGGCGAATGTGGTACGCTGGGAAAAACGCACGCTGCCGTTCATCCGGACTACAGAGTTCCTGTGGCAGGAAGGCCATACGGCGCATGAGAATGAAACCGAAGCTAGGGAAGAAACCATGCGGATGCTGGAGAACTACCGTGATTTCGTGGAGACCTTCCTGGCGATTCCGGTTGTTACCGGCCAGAAGACGCCTTCAGAGCGGTTTGCCGGTGCAGTGGACACTTACTCCATTGAAGCGATGATGAAGGATGGACGGGCTGTTCAGGCCGCCACTTCCCATTATCTTGGAACCAAGTTCGCGGAAGCATTTGAAATTCAGTATCTAAGCCGCGAGAATGTACTGGAGCACGTGCATACTACTTCGTGGGGATCTACTACCCGCCTGATCGGCTCGCTGATCATGGTTCACGGGGATGACCGCGGACTTGCGCTTCCGCCTAAGGTTGCTCCGACTCAGGTTATCATGATTCCGATTGGACCGCCTAAGACCCGTGAAGCCGTAATCGGCCGGACGGACGAGCTGTTCAAGCAGCTGAAGGATGCCGGGGTGCGTGTGCGTGTAGACGACCGCGCGGATCTGACACCAGGCTGGAAGTTCAATGAATATGAAATGCGCGGAGTGCCTGTGCGTCTTGAGCTGGGACCGCGTGATATGGAAAACGGCGTCTGCGTGCTTGTTTCCCGTGTGACCGGCGAGAAGAAGGTAATTCAGCAGGACAATCTTGTAGCAGAGGTTCAAGCCATGCTGGAGCAGGTGCATAACGAAATGTTCGAGCGTGCGCTGAAATTCCGCGAGGATCACTTCTATTCTGCGGATACGCTTGAAGAAATGAAGGCCTCGATGGAGGAGAAGCGCGGCTTTGCCCTGGCAGGCTGGTGCGGAACCGAGGAATGCGAGGATAAGGTAAAAGAAGTAACGGGTGCGGGCAGCCGCAATATTCCGTTTAATCCGGCAGAACAGAAGACCACCTGTATCTGCTGCGGTAAGCCGGCCAAGCATACGGTTGTTTTTGCCAAAGCCTATTAAGCAGGAAACAAGTATAATAGACAGTATCTGAATGCAGCTTCTGGCGAGAGGAGTCGGCGGTCCGAAAGAACCCAACACTTTGTCGACCCGGAAGCTTTTTATCATTATTATTGCGTAAGCAGGTGGGGGAAGCATGGAACAGAACGCGGAGAGAAGAAAAAGGTTCGAGCTCCTGATGAAGCAGGGGGAAATTCCGCCTGCGCTGATTGATCCCTATTTTTTGGACGGACAGATTGAGCGGGTAGAGATCAGCCGGGGTAATAAGGACTGGCATATTGTCATATCCAAGGATAGTCTTGTTCCGGCACAGATGTACCGGACATTTTGTTTGAGAATGCGTGAGAAGCTGCAGCATATTGCCAAGGTTAGCTTCCTGTTTTTATATGATGAGGAGAAGGTTGACAGGCAAGGGGTTGTACAGGAGTACTGGGGACTGTTTCTGGAGTGGGCGCAGCGGGAAATTCCTTCGGTTAACGGCTGGCTGACCCGGTCTGCGCAGGAGCTTCAGGACAGTACGCTTGTGCTTAGCCTGAATGACAAGATGTCACTGGAGCTGGCCCGCAAAAAGGGAATCGAAGGCGCCATTATCAAATTTTACGATAAATATTTCGGGCTGGAGCTGAAGGTCAAGCTGCAGATTGCCGAGAATGAGAGCAGTAAAGCGGATGCCTATGAGGAATTCCAGCAGAAGCTGCAGCAGGAGCAGCGCGAAATCGTTGAAATGATGATGATGAACAGCAGCGAACCGGAAGAGCCGGAGGAAGAAGCCGATCCGGGTGAGGTAATCAAGCTTCAGGTCGGCTATGAAATCAAGGAGCAGGCTACACCGATTCTGCAGATACAGGATGAGGAGAAGAAAATTACGATTCAGGGTACGATTTTTGGCCTGGAGAGCAAAGAGCTGCGCAACGGCAATACCCTGTTCACCTACTTTATAACGGATTTTACGGATTCCCTGCAGATAAAAATGTTCGCCAAAACCAAGGAAGACCTGAAAATTATGAGCCAGCTGGCCAACGGCAAGTGGGTTAGAGCGCGCGGCAAGGTTGAATACGACCGGTTCATGCAGATTCCTGAGCTGGTAATGATTCCATCGGATCTGTCCGAGGTAAACGCACCGCCGGCCCGCAAGGATAATGCCAAGCAAAAACGGGTCGAATTCCACCTGCACACAACAATGAGCACAATGGATGCCGTCACGCCGATCGGTGAGTACATCAAAACGGCCGCCAAATGGGGCCACCCGGCAATTGCAGTCTCTGATCACGGTAACGTGCAGAGTTTTCCGGAAGCCAACCATGCAGTCCATAAGCATAAAATCAAAATGCTCTACGGTGTGGAAGCCAACGTCGTCAACGATGCGGTTAATATTGTGGAAAATGCACAGCCGATGGATCTCAAGACAGCAACCTATGTCGTATTCGATATCGAGACCACCGGTTTGTCCATCACACGCAATAATATTACTGAGCTTGCCGCCATTAAAATGTGCGAGGGCAAGGAGATCGGCCGTTATACAACCTTCGTCAATCCGCATGAAAAAATCCCGTACCACATCCAGCAGCTGACCAACATTACCGATGAAATGGTTAAGGATGCTCCTGACCTGGAGCCGGTGCTGAAGGAGTTCGTCGAATTTATAGGCGATGCTGTTCTGGTTGCCCATAATGCGCGGTTTGATATGGGCTTTATTCAGGCATCCCTGCGTAAGCTGGGCCAGCCTGAGCTGCCGAACCCGTCGCTCGACACGCTGGAGCTTGCGCGGCTGCTGTATCCGAGCATGAAGAATCACCGGCTGAATACGTTGGCGGATAAATATAAGGTGCTGCTGGAAAGCCATCACCGCGCGGTTGATGATACGATTGCGCTCGGGGGCATCCTGACCGGTCTCCTGAACGATGCCGAGAAGCTGAAGAATCTGACCCGGCTGGAGCGCTTGAACGACTATGTCGGCAATGATTTGTCCAACGTCCGGCCGTTCCACTGCGGAATCTATGCCCTTAATCCGACCGGCAAAAAGAATCTGTACAAGCTGATCTCGATGAGCCATACGGAGTACTTCAAGCGCGTGCCGTGCATCCCGAAATCGAAGCTTGAGCAGTACCGCGACGGGCTGATCGTTATTTCCGGCTGTGAGCGCGGAGAGTTTTTTGAGACGGTGCTTAACAAGACGGTTGAGGAAGCGATGGAGGTTGCCCAGTTCTATGATGTTCTGGAAATCCAGCCGCTGACGATGTATATGCATCTTGTGGATAAGGGTTTTGTTGCAACCGCTGAAGATTTAAGGGATGTTGTGCGCAAAATCTGCGAGATCGGCGAACAGATGAACAAGCCGGTTATTGCCACGGGCAATGTGCATTATCTGGAGCCGCGCCAAAAGCTGTTCCGCGATATCACGATCCACGGGATTACCGGGTTCAGCCCGCTGAAGGATCAGGTCAAGCCGGACGCCCATTTCCGGACAACGGATGAGATGCTGACAGAGTTTGAATTCCTGGGCACGGAAAAAGCGATGGAGGTTGTTGTCACGAACACCGTAGAGCTTGCCGGCCGTTTTGAGGAATACGACTTGTTCCCGAGTGAGCTGTTTACACCGAATATTGAAGGAGCGGACGACGAAATCCGCAGCACCTGCTATAACACAGCCAAGTCAATTTATGGTGAGGAGCTCCCGGAGGTTGTAGTGGCCCGTCTGGAAAAAGAGCTTGCACCTATTATCAAATTTGGCTTCTCCGCCAACTATCTGATCTCGGAGCGGCTTGTTAAAAAGTCTAACCAGGACGGATATCTCGTAGGCTCCCGTGGCTCGGTCGGCTCGTCTGTAGTCGCGACCTTCCTCGGCATCTCCGAGGTTAACCCGCTGCCGGCCCATTACATTTGCCTGAATCCGGAATGCAAGCACAATGAATGGTTTCTGGATGGCAGTATACCGAGCGGTTTTGACCTGCCTGACAAGACCTGTCCGGATTGCGGCGGCAGGCTGAAGGGCGAGGGGCAGGATATTCCGTTTGAGACCTTCCTGGGTTTCAAAGGGGATAAGGTTCCCGATATCGACCTTAACTTTTCGGGGGAATATCAGCCTAATGCCCATAACTTTACCAAAACGATGTTCGGGCCGGATAACGTCTTCCGTGCAGGAACGATCGGTACAGTAGCGGAGAAGACCGCCTTCGGATTCACCAAGAAATATGAGGAGCATCATCAGAAGCGCTGGCGGGGCGCCGAAGTCAACCGTCTGGCCGCCGGCTGTACTGGCGTTAAGCGCAGTACCGGACAGCACCCCGGCGGGATTGTCGTGCTGCCGGATTATATGGAGATTGAAGATATTACTCCAGTCCAGTTCCCGGCGGATGATGTTACAGCAGAGTGGAAAACAACACACTTTGACTATCATGCCTTTGATGCCAACCTGCTGAAGCTTGATATTCTGGGCCACGATGATCCGACCATGATGCGCATGCTGCAGGATCTGACCGGAGTCGACCCGACCACCATTCCGATGAACGATCCGAAGGTTATGAGCATGTTCAACTCAACTGAGGCGCTTGGTGTCCGCCCGGAACAGATTCGGACCCCTGTAGCTACCTATGGGGTACCGGAAATGGGTACCAAATTCGTCCGTCAGATGCTGATCGAGTCGAAGCCGTCCAGTTTCGCCGACTTACTGCAGATTTCCGGACTCTCCCACGGTACCGGCGTCTGGCTGGGCAACGCACAGGAGCTGATCAAGAACAACACCTGCAACATCAAGACCGTAATCGGCTGCCGTGACGATATTATGCTGTATCTGATCTATAAGGCGGGCATGGATGCCAGCCTTGCTTTTAAAATTACGGAAAGTGTGCGTAAAGGTAAGGGGCTGCCTCCTGAATGGATCGACGAAATGAAGAAGTGCAAGGTGCCGCAATGGTACATTGATTCTTGTCTGAAGATCCAGTACATGTTCCCGAAGGCGCATGCCGCCGCATATGTTATTTCCGCGGTGCGCACAGCCTATTTTAAGCTGTATCATCCGATTGAATATTATGCGACATACTTCTCGGTACGCGCAGCCGATTTTGACATTGAGCTCTGCTGCAAGGGCTATGAAGCGATTAACCGTCAGATCAGTGAGATTGAAGCCAAGGGCTTCCAGGCGCTGCCAAAAGAAAAAGCCATGCTGCCGGTGCTGGAGATGGCGCTTGAGATGACGGCCCGCGGCTTCACCTTTATGAATATCGATCTGTACCGTTCCGATGCCAACCGCTTCACTGTGGATGGCAAAAGCCTGATTCCGCCATTCTCTGCGCTTGCCGGAATCGGCGAAAATGCGGCGATCAATATTGCTGCCGCGAAGGATGCGGGCGAGTTCCTGTCCATTGAGGATTTCCAGCAGAAATCCAAAGCAAGCAAGACCGTAATTGAGCTGCTGACAGGCATGGGCTGCTTCCGCGGCCTGCCGGAGAGCAATCAGCTATCATTATTCTAAACAGCTCAGCAGATGCGCTCAAACAGCTAGTCAAGGGCTGGCACTTGTCAGTGCAGATGCACTATGGTATAATTTTTCTTGGTAATAATGAGATAAGTCCGTTGTGTAAAGAGTGGGGAAACCCACTCTTTATCTTTGGTATATAGCAAAAGACAAGTTCGTGGAGGTAATTTTCTTTTGAGCACACCCAAATCCAAAATCAAACAAACGGTAGAGCAGATGCTCGGGTCCTATCTTGAGGACAATGGCTTCGAACTGGTGGACGTTGAATACGTCAAGGAAGGTTCCAATTGGTTTTTGCGCATATTCGTAGATAAAGAGGGCGGCATTGATATCGATGACTGCGGTGTCATCAGCGAATATTTCAGCTCAAAGCTTGATGAGAATGATCCGATTCCTGAGGCTTATTTCCTGGAGGTTTCCTCGCCGGGAGCTGAACGTCCGCTCAAAAAAGCGGCGGATGTAGCCAAAGCCGTGGGTAAAGACGTATATGTAACGGTTTATGAGCCGATTCAGGGCCTTAAGGAATTCGAGGGCCGTTTGATCTCGTTCGAGAATGAGGAACTGCTCATCTCCGCGGGCAAAAAAGAACATGTTGTGCCGTATGCCAAAGTCGCCAGCGCGAGATTGGCCATTATTTTTTAATGTTTTGAAAGGGGGACCGGAATTTCATGAGTATGGATTTTATTGAAGCTATGAATGAACTGGAAAGGGAGAAAGGCATCAGTAAGGATGTGCTGTTTGAAGCCATCGAAGCTGCGCTGATCTCCAGCTATAAACGTAATTTCAATGCGGCGCAGAACGTGCGTGTGGATATGAACCGCAACACAGGCGTTATCAAAGTATTTGCCCGCAAGCTGGTTGTCGAGGAGGTTCTCGACGCCAGAACTGAAATTGCCTTGCCTGCCGCAAGAGAAATCAACCCGCATTTCCAGCTGGAAGACATCGCCGAGCTTGAAGTAACACCGCGCGATTTCGGACGCATTGCCGCACAAACCGCCAAGCAGGTCGTAACCCAGCGTATCCGTGAAGCGGAACGGGGACTTATCTATAACGCTTTTATTGATAAGGAAGATGATATTGTTACCGGTCTTGTGCAGCGCCAGGATATGCGCAACATTTACGTCGACCTCGGCAAAATCGAAGCGGTGCTGCCGCTCAGCGAGCTGATGCCTGGTGAGAAGTTCAAGCAGAGCGAGCGGATCAAGGCGTATATTACCAAGGTGGAGAACACGACTAAGGGTCCCCAAATTATGCTGTCCCGCAGCCATCCGGGCCTTTTGAAGCGTCTGTTCGAGCTTGAGGTTCCTGAAATTTTCGACGGTGTCGTTGAGATTCGTTCTGTTGCCCGCGAAGCAGGCTTCCGTTCCAAGATTGCAGTGTTTTCCCGCAACGAAGAGGTAGATCCGGTCGGCTCCTGCGTAGGCCCAAGAGGTACACGTGTGCAGACTATCGTAACTGAGTTGCGCGGCGAGAAGATCGACATTGTGCGTTACTCCGATGCGGTGCAGGAATATGTGGCCAATGCGCTCAGCCCGTCCAAGGTGCTTGAGGTTCAGGTGTTTGAAGCTGAGAAGATGGCCCGTGTAATTGTGCCGGACTATCAGCTGTCGCTGGCTATCGGCATCAAGGGGCAGAATGCCCGTCTTGCCGCCAAGCTGACCGGCTGGAAGATTGACATCAAGAGCGAGACGCAGGCGGAGCAGGAGTATGGCAGACCGAAAACGTTTAGCGATGAAATGCATCAGGATTCCGTCTCCATCGATTAATTTGGCTGTTGACTGACGGGAGTTGATTAGAGTGAAGCAAAAGAAGGTTCCGCTGCGCAAATGTGTTGCAAGCCAGGAGATGATGCCTAAGAAAGAGCTGATTCGTGTGGTTCGTACACCGGACGGTGAAGTAATGATCGATCTGACGGGCAAGAAGTCAGGCCGGGGCGCTTACATCTGCGGCAAACTGGAATGCTTTAAGCTGGCACAAAAGAACAAAGCACTTGACCGTGCATTAAAATGTCAGGTGAGTCCTGAAATCTACGCCCAGCTGGCCAGGGATTTTGCATCCGTAGAGGACGAATTTCTAGCAGCAAAGGATAGTGAGGACAATGAGTAAAACCCTTTCTTATTTAGGGCTTGCGATGAGAGCAGGCAAGATTGTCACCGGAGATGAGGCTGTACTCAAAGCAGTGCGGTCTTCAGAGGCGAAGCTGGTCGTCCTGGCAGGTGACGCTTCAGATAATACCCAAAAAAAGTTCCGTGATAAGTGCGGAACCTACGATATTCCACTAGTAATCGCATTTCACCGGGATGAACTCGGTGCAAGTATTGGTAAAGACCAGCGCGTTGTGCTGGCCGTTACGGATAAAGGATTCGCGGAAATGATCTCCAGAACGCTTGGAGATACTGTCGGAGGTGGAGTTATTGACTAAAGAAGACAATAAGGATAAACTGCGCGTGTATGAGTACGCGAAATCTCTGAATATGAGCAGTAAAGAAATTATTACAATTCTGAAGCGTTTGAATGTTCCTGTGAATAATCATATGAGTGTGATGGAGGACGGCTCCGTAAATAAAGTGGAGCAATTCTTTAAGGACATTAAATCGAACGCTGCAGCCAAGCGGGACACCGGCACCAGCAGCCGTCCGGTATCAACCGGTACGGTAACCGCCGAACCCCAGAGTGCTCAGAATGCCAACAAAAATCAACCGGAAAAGCAGGTAGGTATGAACAGTAACCAAAACAACAACCAATCGACAACGTCGTCCAGGCCCCAAAGCGGACAAGATTCCCGCAGAACGAACTCAGGCTCCACCCAGAATTCCCGCCCTCAGGGCAGCTCGACCGGCGGTAACCGTCCGCAGGGCAGCTCCACTGGCGGTAACCGTCCGCAGGGCAGCTCCACCGGCGGTAACCGTCCGCAGGGCAGCTCCACTGGCGGCAACCGCCCGCAGGGCAGCTCCACCGGCGGCAACCGTCCACAGGGCGGCTCGACCGGCGGCAACCGTCCGCAGGGCAGCTCCGCCGGCGGCAATCGTCCGCAGGGCAGCTCCACTGGCGGCAACCGTCCGCAGGGCGGCTCCACTGGCGGCAATCGTCCGCAAGGGCAGGGCAGCAGTGCTCCGCGTACAGACAGCCGTCCGCAAGGACAAGGCGGCGGAGGAGATTTCTCCCGTGGCGGCGACAGAGGCCCGAAGAAGAACACTACGGGTAACAGACCGAATAATAACAGCGGTCAAAAACGGTTTGAAGACGGCAGAGGCGGCAATTACCGCGGCCGCGGTAACGGCAAGAACAACCGTGGCGGCCGGAACCAGCCAATGGTACACCGTGAGAAGATTGACAACACCCCGAAGAAGATCATTGTCCGCGGCAGCATGACTGTCGGCGAAACAGCCAAGCTGCTCCATAAGGATGCTTCTGAAGTTATCAAGAAGCTGATCCTGATGGGCGTTATGGCGACCATCAACCAGGAGCTTGATATCGACACCATTCTGCTGCTGGCCGGTGAATTCGGTGTAGAAGTAGAAGTGAAGATTCCTGTTGATGAAGACAGCTTCGAAACGGTGGAAGAGAACGATTCCGACGAGGAATTGATGACACGTCCGCCGGTTGTTACGATCATGGGTCACGTTGACCACGGTAAAACAACATTGCTGGATGCCATCCGTTCGACCAACGTAACCGGCGGCGAAGCTGGCGGTATTACCCAGCACATCGGTGCGTATCAGGTCGAAATCAATCACAAGAAAATTACGTTCCTGGATACTCCGGGTCACGAAGCGTTTACTGCCATGCGTGCCCGCGGTGCCCAAGTAACAGATATGACCATCATCGTCGTAGCTGCTGATGACGGCGTAATGCCGCAGACGGTAGAAGCGATTAACCACGCGAAGGCTGCCGGACTTCCGATCATTGTTGCTGTTAACAAGATCGACAAGCCGGGTGCAGACCCAGACCGTGTTAAGCAGGAGCTTACCAACTATGAGCTGGTACCGGAAGAGTGGGGCGGAGATACAATCTTCGTTAACCTGTCCGCTAAACAGCGCATTAACCTGGAAGAGCTGCTGGAAATGATTCTGCTCGTAGCGGAAGTTAACGAGTACAAAGCGAACCCTGACAAACGGGCACGCGGTACAGTTATAGAAGCTGAGCTTGACAAGAACCGCGGACCGGTTGCCCGTATCCTCGTGCAGAACGGTACGCTGAAGGTAGGAGACGCTTTTGTAGCAGGTAACTGCTTCGGACGTGTCCGTGCCATGGTGAATGACAAGGGACGCAAAATCAAGGAAGCGGGACCTTCCACTCCGGTGGAAATTACCGGTCTGACTGAAGTGCCGCAGGCGGGCGATCCGTTCATGGCCTTTGAAGACGAGCGTAAAGCCCGTGCGATTGCAGACAGACGTTCCATCACCCAGCGCCAATCTGAGCTGAACACGAACACCCGTGTAACTCTGGATGATCTGTTCAAGCACATCAAGGACGGCGAGATCAAAGACCTGAACGTTATCATCAAGGCTGACGTACAGGGTTCGGTAGAGGCGCTCAAGGGCTCCCTGGCGAAGATCGAGGTTGAAGGCGTGCGCGTGAAAATCATTCATAGCGGTGCCGGCGCCATTACAGAATCCGATATTACACTGGCTGCTGCATCCAATGCCATCGTAATCGGCTTCAACGTTCGTCCGGATGCACAGACCAAAGCTGCTGCTGAGCAGGAAAAGGTTGATGTGCGTCTGCACAACATCATCTATAACGTAATTGAAGAGATCGAAAGTGCCATGAAGGGCATGCTTGATCCGGTCTTCAAAGAAAATATTATCGGCCACGCTGAAGTGCGCAACGTCTTCAAAATCAGCAAAGTGGGCAGTGTTGCAGGCTGTATGGTTACAGACGGCAAAATTACCCGCAATGCCGAAATGCGCCTGGTCCGCGGCGGAATTGTCGTCTTCGAAGGCAAGATCGATACCTTGAAGCGCTTCAAGGATGATGCAAAAGAAGTGGCGCAGGGTTATGAATGCGGCATAACTTTGGAACGCTATAATGACCTCCAAGAGGGGGACGTTATCGAAGCGTTCATCATGGAAAAGGTAGAGCGCTAAGCAAAGAGGTGATATAGATGTCTAAAATCAGAGCAGGACGTGTTGGCGAGCAGATCAAGAAAGAGCTGAGCCAGCTCATCCAGAGCGGTCTGAAAGACCCGCGTGTAGGGTTTGTTACAGTAACCGGCGTAGACGTGACAAACGATCTGTCGCAGGCCAAGGTATACCTGAGCGTGTTCGGCGATGCGGAGCAGCAGAATGCCTCGCTCAAAGCGATTGAGAAGGCCAACGGCTTTCTCCGCTCTGAGCTTGGCAAGGCAATCCGCCTGCGCCATACGCCGGAGCTGATCTTCAAGTTTGACGAATCCGTTGCATACGGAAGTCATATCGAGAAGCTGCTGGGCGAAATTAAGCACGAAGAGAGCTAGGAAACATAAAAGGAGACGGCGAATGCAGAGCTATGAACACAGTCTCCAGCAGACCCGTGAGTTTCTGCTGGAACACGACGATTATCTTGTAGTGTCGCATGTTCAGCCGGACGGAGATGCAGTCAGCTCCACCCTTGCGGTGGGCTGGCTTCTCTCATGTCTGGGCAAAAAATACACTATGCTGAATGAAGGTCCGATCCCGAAGCGGATGGAATATTTATGGCATGCCGGTGAAATCGTAAACCTGGCGGAAGGTGAGCTTTCCCGTCAGTACAGCAATATCATTTGCGTCGACTGTGCAGATTTTCAGCGTGTGGGACTTACCCAGCGCCACTTCGCCAGCGATGCGGTCATCGTGAATATTGATCATCATCCAACGAATAACGGTTACGGCTTCATTAAGCTGATTAAGCCGGATGCTGCTGCGACTGCAGAAATTTTGTTCGACCTGCTGAAGACGTTTCAGGTGGAATGGGACCTTGATATTGCCACAGCGATTTATACCGGGCTGCTGACAGATACCGGGGGCTTCCGCTACACGAATACTTCACCGAAGGTAATGGCGGCGGTTTCGGAGCTGCTGGCAATGGGCGTCAATGGTCCTGAACTGGCCGAAAATCTGCTGGAAGAAATGACGCTGGCCCAGGTGAAGGTGCTTAACCGCGCACTAAACACCCTGCAGCTATCCCCCGAAGGGGATATTGCCTGGCTGTATGTTACTCCTCAGGATATGATTGATTGCGGAGCGGCAAATGAAGATCTGGAAGGCATCGTGAATTATCCCCGGAACATCCGCGGTGTAGAGGTAGGCATCCTGTTCAAGGTGATCAATGAGCACGCGGTCAAGGCAAGCCTGCGTTCTGCCGGTAAGGTGGATGTGGCTGCGCTGGCCCAGGTATTCGGCGGGGGCGGACATACCCGGGCAGCCGGGGCGCGTATCGACGGAACACTGGACGAAGCGGTTGCACTGGTACTTCAGGAGGTCAGACGACATCTATGAGTGAGCTTACAGGTGTACTTGCAGTCTTAAAGCCTGCTGGTTTCACATCCCATGATGTGGTCGCCAAAGCACGGCGTATTCTTGGTATGAAGCGGATTGGCCACACCGGTACACTTGATCCCCAAGTGACCGGGGTCCTGCCGCTATGTCTTGGACGGGCCACCCGGGTAGTGGAGTACATACAGGAGCTTCCCAAGGAATATGTAGCTACACTGCGTCTGGGGCTGTCGAGCGATACCGAGGATATGACAGGAACGATTACAGAAGCGGTGGATGAGGTCCGGGTTACCGAGGCCGAAGTGCTGACTGTACTGGAATCGTTCAAAGGAGTTATTTCACAGGTGCCTCCAATGTACTCGGCTGTTAAGGTTGACGGCAAGCGTCTGTATGAGCTGGCCAGAGAAGGCAAGACGGTGGAGCGCAAGAGCCGTGAAGTGGAAATTTATGAGATTGAAATGAAGGATATGGTCTGGAACGCTAATTATCCCGATATTACCTTCCGTGTGCTTTGCTCCAAAGGTACCTATATCCGTACGCTTTGCGTGGATATCGGCCGTGCGCTCGGGCTTCCGGGTGTCATGGTGGAGCTTACACGTACAATGTCTGCCGGAATTTCTGCCAGCCACTGCCTGACGCTCGAACAGATCGCGGAGTACAAGGAAGCCGGAACACTGGAATCACATCTGATTGCAGCAGATGAGGCCATCGCTCACCTGCCGCGGCATACAGTGATCGAAGAGAAGAAGAAGGCTGCCCTGCAGGGACAGCGCCTTTCGGTCCGTTATGTTGCTCCAAGCGTTACGGACAGCGGTGATTTTCGGCTGTACGACAGTGAAGGCGAATTCCTCGGCATATACAAGCTGGATGAGACAGGGGCCATCGCTCCAGTCAAAGTATTCGCCCAGCGCTAATTATTAATTTTATCTGTGAATTGTAGGTGAGAAACAGCGTGAGAACCGTAACCTTAAGCTATCCAATACCGCCGGAGACGGCAGCTTTGTGGGCACAGCCGCAGGTAGCCGCCCTGGGACAGTTCGACGGTCTGCACCGCGGGCATGCCAGCGTCATTACATCCGCTGTAACGCTGGCCCGGCGGCAAGGTGTGCCGGCTGCAGTAATGACCTTTCATCCCCATCCCAAGGATGTTATGGGCAAAGGCGATTATGATGGATATTTGACCCCGCCGAAGGACAAGCAGGAGATCCTGGCAGGTTTGGGCGTCGATATTTTGTATATAATAGAATTTAATGAGCAGCTTTCCCGGGTAAGTCCGCAGGATTTTGTGTCCGTCATGCTATTGCCGCTGCAGATTGTAACTGCCGTAGTCGGATTTGATTTCCGCTTCGGTTATCTGGGCGAAGGCGATGCGGATATGCTGCGCGAACTCGGGCAGGGAATAATGGGGGTGGAAACCGTACCTCCGTTCCTGCTTGAAGGGGAGAAGGTTAGCAGCTCAGGAATCCGCAGAAGCCTGCAGAGCGGTGATCTGGCCCTGGCGAACAGCTGGTTCGGGCGTTGTTATCATCTGCGCGGGGTCGTCGGCCATGGCGAGAAGCGCGGACGGACCATCGGGTTTCCGACAGCCAATCTTCAGCTTGAGGACCGTTATGTGATTCCGGCTAAGGGAGTCTATGCTGTAAAGGTCTATTATGAAGAGGAGACTCTGTACGGAGTTATGAATGTCGGCGTTAAGCCTACCTTTCATGACGGAATGGCAGCGCCGAGCTTTGAAGTGCATCTGTTTGATTTTGCCTCTGACATCTACGGGCAGGAGCTGAAGGTTGAGCTCGAAGCCTTCATCCGTCCGGAACGGAAGTTTGAGTCGATTGATGCGCTGATCTCGCAGATTGCTAAGGATGCGGGGACGGCCAAAGAGCTGCTGGGTTATTCTTCATAAACTTCTGCCGGACATGCGTTTACTTTTGTCTGCGAAGATGCTATACTGATAAACGTTGCTGGAATGACAGCATCATAACCTTAGCTTGGTTGCACGTTCTCACCGACGGTGACGAGGCTACTGGCGATTATAATGAAGGAGGTGAACAGGATGGCATTAACTCAAGAACGTAAACACCAATTGATTGACGAGCACAAAACTCATGAATCCGATACTGGATCCCCTGAGGTGCAAGTTGCTATCCTTACGGAGAACATCGTTAATTTGACTGACCACCTGCGTACGCACAAGAAGGATCATCATTCCCGTCGCGGACTGCTGAAGATGGTTGGACAACGTCGTAAACTGCTGGCGTATTTGAAGAACAAAGACATCAGACGTTACAGCGCCCTGATCGAAAAACTGGGATTGCGTCGCTAATTTCCATAAGAGTAACCTTAAAGCAGCCTGGTTGTATACCGTATGTCCTTCTTACGATCGACAGCGGGACAGCCGGGTTGCTTTTTGAAAATTTACGGAGATTTTTCCAGCTGTCAAAAGGATATAATTATCAAAAACGGCTACTTTACCTTCTATAGGAGGACAAGCCGTTTTTGCTTGTAGAATGAATACAGAAATATTACCAATCAAGGAGGGAATTTATGGAACAACGTGTAGAAATGCAGCTTGGCGGAAGACGCCTTGTGCTGGAAACCGGGCGCCTGGCCAAACAGGCAAATGCCGCTGTTATGGTGCGCTACGGAGATACTGCGGTATTGTGTACGGTTACTGCTTCCAGTGAGCCTAAGGATCTGGATTTTTTCCCGCTTACCGTGAACTATGAAGAAAGATTATATGCTGTAGGTAAAATTCCCGGCGGCTTCATCAAACGTGAAGGCAGACCAAGCGAGAAGGCAATCCTGTCCAGCCGTCTGACTGACCGTCCGATTCGCCCTCTGTTCCCTGAAGGCTTCCGTAACGATGTTCAAGTATTGAACATGGTAATGAGTGTGGATCAGAACTGTGCGCCTGACATCGCTGCGATGATCGGTACTTCTGCTGCCCTGAGCATTTCTGATGTACCGTTTGACGGACCGATCGGCGGAGTGGCTGTTGGCCGCATCAATGGCGAGTTCATCATTAACCCTGATCTTGCCCAGCAGGAAGCCAGTGACATTTACGTTGTGGTTGCGGGAACCAAAGAAGCTATCATGATGGTTGAAGCAGAAGCAAACGAAGTGCCGGAAGACGTGATGCTGGAAGCCATTATGTTCGGGCATGAAGAAATCCGCAAGATTGTAGCTGTCATTGAGGAGCTTGTTGCAGTAGCCGGTAAAGAAAAGATGGCTGTGAAGCTTCATGCGGTTAATGCAGACGTGAATACTGAGGTTCGTGCTTTTGCCGGAGACCGTCTGGTTGAGGCTGTTAAGATTGCTGAGAAGCATGCGCGCCAGGATGCCATCGATCTGGTCAACAGCGAGACAGTGGAGTATTTCGTTGAGAAATACATAGAGACACCAGAGCTGTTGAAGGATGTAAAAGAAGTGCTGCATGATATCGTCAAAGATGAAGTGCGCCGCCTGATCACGCATGATAAAGTGCGTCCTGATGGCCGTAAGCTGGATGAAATCCGTCCGATTGAATGTGATACGGCACTGCTGCCTCGCACACATGGTTCCGGGCTCTTTACCCGCGGACAGACACAAATCCTCAGCGTATGTACACTTGGTGCGCTTGGTGATGTGCAGATTCTTGACGGAATCGATCCGACTGAAACCAAACGCTTCATGCATCATTACAACTTCCCGCCGTTCAGCGTAGGGGAAGCCCGTCCGCTGAGAGCACCGGGCCGCCGCGAAATTGGCCACGGGGCACTGGGTGAGCGCGCCCTCTCCAAGGTTATCCCTAGCGAAACAGAATTCCCGTACACCATTCGTCTGGTATCGGAAGCTATTGAATCCAACGGTTCGACTTCCCAGGCAAGCATCTGTGCCAGTATCCTGGCGATGATGGATGCGGGCGTACCGATCAAGGCTCCTGTAGCCGGCGTAGCAATGGGTCTGATCAAAGACGGGGAGCATGTATCCATCCTGACAGACATCCAGGGTATGGAAGATCACCTCGGAGATATGGACTTTAAGGTAGCAGGTACTGCTGAAGGCGTAACTGCAATCCAGATGGATATCAAAATTGCCGGTATTGACCGCAAAATCCTGAAGGAAGCATTGGAACAAGCCAGAGAAGGACGTATGTTCATCCTCGGCAAAATGCTGGAAGCCATCGCTGAGCCAAGACCTAGCCTGTCCCAATATGCGCCTAAGATCATCATCATTAACATCAACCCGGACAAGATCCGTGATGTTATCGGTGCCGGCGGCAAGATCATCAACAAAATCATCGAGGAAACCGGCGTGAAGATCGATATCGAGCAGGATGGACGCGTATTTATCGGCTCTTCCGATGAAGCGATGATCCAGAAGGCCCGCGGTATCATCGAAGGTATCGTGAAGGAAGTTCAGGTTGGCGAGATTTATGTGGGAACCGTCCGCCGTATTGAAAAATTCGGTGCGTTTGTCGAACTGATTCCCGGCAAAGACGGCCTGGTTCATATTTCCCAGCTGTCCACAGAGCGCGTAGCCAAGGTTGAGGACGTTGTTGCTATCGGTGATACCATCACTGTAAAAGTAACCGAAATCGACCAGCAGGGCCGTGTTAACCTGTCGCGTAAGGCAGTATTGACTGCAGAGAGCGGAGCGAAGGCCTAAGCCTTCACATACCGGTCTAAGGATATGTATGAAGAAGAGACAGAAGCTTATGCATTCTGGCTCTTTTTTGTTGTGTCTTACGTCTATTCTTCTGTTCTTCTTCATAGGCTGGGACAAAGGGTCCTGTCCGTGTATGCGCGCTGGCGGGACTGTGTAGACCGTATCTGGCCGGGGAGGAGAACGCATGAAGACAGACAAAGCGGCGCTTGTGCTGGCCTGTATAGCTATAGTAATCGGAATAGGCAGCACCAGCGGTCCGGTAAAGGAGATGCTGGCTGAGCTCAAGCCGCAGGAGACTCTTGCCGTTACAGCTGCTATACCGGGGAAGCAGAGTGCTAATGAGTTGCGGACACAGGTGGAACAAAAAGCAGCCGAGCTGAACTCACCGCCGGTGGATGCTGCTGTAGACCGTGTATGGAAGGCTATTCCGGGCTATAACGGCCTGGAGGTGGATGTAGAGGCGACTTACCGGAGCACCTTGCTGCAGGGGCCTGGAGAAGGGCTGAAGCTGGTCTACCGCCAGACGCAGCCGAAGGTTTCTTTAAATGACCTGGGAGCCCATCCGATCTACCGCGGCAATCCGGCCAAGCCCATGGTAGCTTTTATGATCAATGTGGCCTGGGGCAATGAGTATATTAAGCCGATGCTGGATATTCTGGACGAGGAACAGGTGAAGGTGACCTTTTTCCTGGACGGAAGCTGGCTCAGCAAGAACAAAGAGCTTGCCGCAGAGATGCTGAAGCGCGGACATGAAATGGAGAACCATGCTTATACGCATCCGAATATGAGCACCTTAAGCCGGGCAAGGGCAACAGCTGAGATACAGAAGACGCAGCTGCTGTTAAAAGAGAGTCTGGGAGTCACCAACCAGTGGTTTGCCCCGCCTTCAGGGGATTACGACCAGGAGACGGTAGAGATTGCAGCAGCCCTGGGGCTGAAGACGGTGCTGTGGACGCTGGATACGGTGGATTGGCGCAATCCTGCGCCAGAATCCGTAGTAGCCAAAATCGGCGCCGGAGCAGAGCCGGGAACCTTAGTCCTGATGCATCCGACAGCCTCTTCCTCTAAAGCGCTAAGGGGCATGATCCGGGCGGTTAAGGCAAAGGGCCTGAAGCTCGGAACTGTGAGCCAGACGCTGTCAGCAGAGCGGATTATACCCGGTGATGTTGAGTGAGCCGTTATTTTCTGGTAGGATTAAACTCGCTTAATAAATAGTCAGAACAGAAACAGGGCTATGCCAGGAGGACGCAGAATTGGACAAAATCGTATTATCAAACGGCCTGCGGGTGGTTACTGAAAAGATTGCCACCGGCCGGTCCGTTTCCTTTGGAATCTGGGTCAGAACCGGTTCCCGTAACGAGAACCCGTTGAACAACGGGATTTCCCATTTCATTGAACATATGCTGTTTAAGGGCACCGAGCGCTTCAGCGCCAAGGATATAGCAGAGCAGTTCGATGCCATCGGCGGCAACGTCAATGCCTTTACCTCGAAGGAATATACGTGTTATTATGCAAAAGTGCTCGATGAGCATCTGCCGATCGCGGTGGATGTGCTTTCCGATATGTTTTTCCGCTCAAAGTTTGATGCTGAAGAGCTGGCTAAGGAAAAAAACGTCATTCTTGAAGAAATCGCCATGTGCGAGGATACGCCGGATGATCTGGTGCATGATCTGATGTGTGCAGCCGCTTACGGTGAGCATCCGCTGGCTTATTCAATACTCGGCCTCAAAGAGCGTTTGCTGGAAATGACGCCCGACGATCTTCGCGCCTACATGAACGAGCAGTATACGATTGAAAATACAGTGATCAGTGTAGCCGGCAACATCGATGACGGTCTTATTGACCTGCTGGAGCGTCATTTCGGCGCCTTCGACAATCACGGCCAGGCTCCAGAGCTGACAGCGCCTGATTATCAGGGCGGACTGCTGTTCCACCGCAAAAAAACCGAGCAGAACCACATCTGTATCTCATTGCCGGGCGTGCAGAGCGGCGGACCGCTGCAGTATCCGATGGTGCTGCTTAACAATACGGTCGGGGGCGGAATGAGCTCACGCCTGTTCCAGGAGATCCGTGAGAAGCGCGGACTGGCTTATTCGGTATACTCGTACCACAGCTCCCAGGCGGACAGCGGCTTGTTCACCGTGTATGCGGGAACTGCGCCCAAGCAGACTAAAGAGGTAACTGAGCTGGTCAAGGAAATGATGCAGGAGCTGGCTGTGAAGGGCATCAGTGAGGATGAGCTGAGAAAAGGTAAAGAGCAGCTCAAGGGCAGCCTGATTCTCAGCCTTGAAAGCACCAGCAGCCGGATGAACCGGATTGGTAAAAATGAGCTGATGCTGGGCAGACATGATACACTTGACGATATGATTGACAAAATCAGCCGGGTGACGATGGACGATGTGAACCGGCTGCTGGACCATATGTTTGCTGAACCTCTCGCACTGGCGATGGTCGGCTCAACAGATAAAGCGATTGCCAATGTTAGGAGAGATGATCTTGTCTTATCACGTTCAAATCAATAAGCTTCCGGGTAACGAAGATGTACAGCTGCCGCGCAAAATGTCGGAGCAGGCTTCAGGCTTTGACCTGCATGCGTCAGTAGCTGAGCCTGTCGTGCTTGCTCCCGGCGAGCGCGCCCTAATTCCTACAGGTATTGCCCTGGCGATGCCGGACGGGCTGGAGGCGCAGATCCGCCCGCGCAGCGGGCTTGCTTTTAAGCACGGCATTACCTGCCTCAATACACCGGGAACGATCGATGCCGATTACCGCGGTGAGATTAAGGTGCTGCTGATCAACCTGGGGCAGGAGCCTTTTACGATTGCCTGCAATGAGCGGATTGCCCAGATGGTGTTCCAGGCTGTTCCGGCGGTGACGCTGGTGGAAGTGGAAGAGCTGTCTGAAACGGAGCGCGGAGCCGGCGGCTTTGGCCATACCGGGAAGTAAGGATTTATTGCACATCTAAAAGCTTGCAGATAACCCGCCTATTAGGGGGCTGTCTGCAAGCTTTTTTCTGCTGCAAAGTCTTTATTTGCCGCTGCTATTTCAGTTTCAGGTCTGCACGCACAATCTCACGCAGCATCTCCAGCTGGGCATCACGCCGCTCGATAATATCTTTGGCTGTTGTGTAGGCTTCAATGTCCGGCTGCAGGGAATCTGCTGGATCACGTTCCGGTGCTGACCGGGTGAACTGCTTAAAAGAAGTCTGAAAATGGATGCCGGAGGCAGGGAGCTGGAAGGTTAAAATATCCCCGTACGATGAAGGCTGGTTGCCCGTTGCCTCACCGATAATCCGGCCCAGGCCGTTATCCTGGACAATGACAGCGAACATGTTGGCTGAGCTAAAGGTATGCGCAGACGTCAGCAGATACAGCTTTCCTTTGTAAGGGGAATCTGTCTTCAGGACGTTCTTGATAAGCTGCCTTGGTGATTGCACTATCCCGCTATCCTGATCCGCCCCGTAAGCTTTTTTAACCTGCGGGGAGTAACGGACAAGAGAGCCGTAGCTGTAATAGGACTCAACATCCGTGTAAGCAAGAAATTCATTGATAACGGATGAGTCACCGCCCCCGTTACTGCGCAGATCCACCGCAACATGCTGGATGCCCCGCGATTTAACCTCATCAAAAAACTGCTGGACCGCTACCTGATACTTTCTGTTATTTACACACGTATTCAGCTGAAAAATGCCCAACGACAGCTCGTCCTCGAATGAATAGGAAAAGGGGACATCGCCTGCAGGATAAGGACGGTACTCCTTATGTGCAAGCTTATCTGCAAGCTCTAGTGTTTCTGAAATCGTTCCGGCTCCCCGTTTTACGGTTACCTCAACCTGATTATCTGCAGCCAGCCCCAGATGGCGGAGCATAAATTCTGCCCTCAGCAGGCTGGTTCCCTGCACTCTGACCCATTGCTTGTTCTCAGCCGGAATAATTCCGGCCAGCTCCCGCTCCAGCTCATCTATGCTGCGTCCGCTCATAGCGGTAACAATGTCGCCGTTGCGAAGTGTTCCCCGGTCTTCCGTTACCACAAGCCCATCCTTGCTCCAGAACAGCGGAAGGTCGAGCAATTTCTGATTCTGCAGCTCCCAGTACATATTCGTGTGCCCGTCGTGCAGCAGTGAAGTGATGGTATTGACGATAAAGTGAAAGGCTTCCTCAGTCTGATCCGTTTGAATCGTTTCATATGCCTCGCTGATTGCCTGCTGCTGTCCGCTGCTCCAGCCGTTTATCAGGGCGGGATGAACCTGAACCAGCGTTTCAGTTAAAAAGTCAAGATCCTGCTTCATCTGCTCCGGCTTTATGAACGCTCCGGCTGCCTGTCCGCCCTTATCCCCGGAATCTGCAAATGTAATATAGATCGATGCGGCTGCCACAACGGCCGCTGATACCAGCAGCAGTGCAGCCAGCTTCCATTTCGCTTTCATGTTCTGGTTTCTCCTTTACCATTTTTAACTAACTATAGGATGATTTCTGGTGATTTTCTGTGACTTATGTGGACCGCCCAGTAATTCTGCTCCGCTCTTCACCCATCCGACGGACCCGGCATAAGATGCTTTATAGTCGAATGTGTATGTGGAAAGGAGCGTCATCCCTATGCTTACTGGCATCAGGATCGTGTTCCTGGGCGGGGACGCGAGACAGCTTGAAGTGATTCGAAAATGTGTGGATATGGATGCGGCGGTCAGCGCCGCCGGATTCGAGAAATGGGATGCCCCTAGCCCGGGGGTTAACCTGGAACAACTGTCGCCTGAGCTGTTAAGCCATGCTGATGTGCTGGTGCTGCCTACAGTAGGCTGTGATGAAGAAGGAAACATCAATGCGCTGTTCTCCTCCGGCCGTCTGCAGCTGCTGGATGAGCATGCTGCGGCCCTGCCGGCGGGCTGTACAGTATATACGGGCATCGCCAAAAGCTATCTGCGAAGCCTGTGCGCAAGGCATAAGCTGAAGCTGGTGGAGCTACTGAACCGGGACGATGTAGCGATCTATAACTCGATTCCGACAGCGGAAGGCGCGCTGGTTATGGCCATTCAGAATACTGATTTTACCATTCATGGCTCTACCTCTATGGTGCTGGGAATGGGGCGTACCGGCTTTACTATGGCAAGGGCGCTGCAGGGCCTCGGTTCCACAGTGAAGGTAGGCGTGCGGAAGCAGGAGCATTTTGCCCGGGCGGCGGAGATGGGCTGGAAGCCGTTTATGACCGGGGAGCTGCTGCAGCAGGTGAGTGATACGGATCTGATTTTTAATACGATACCAAACATGATTATTACGGCACAGATTCTTACCCGGGTTCCCAGGCAGTGCGTAATTATCGATCTGGCCTCAGCTCCCGGCGGCTGTGACTTCCGGTATGCGGAGAAGCGCGGCATTAAGGCGATGCTTGCCCCCGGTCTGCCAGGGATTGTCGCCCCGAAAAGCGCCGGGATGATTATGGGCAATGCGCTGGTGCAGTCGATCTCGGAGGAGATTCTAAACAAGGGGGACCAATAAATGGATTGGCACGGAAAAACAGTAGGTTACGCGATTACCGGCTCACACTGCACCTTTGCTGAGGTGATGCCGCAGATTCAGCGGTTTATGGACGGGGGCGCAAAGGTTGTGCCGATTGTATCCTCCTCTGTACTGAATACAGATACCCGGTTCGGCACATCGGAAAATTGGCTAAAACAGTTGAAAGATATAACGGGGAATGATATCATTTCTACAATTGTTGATGCGGAACCGCTGGGTCCATCCAAGCTGCTCGATGTGCTGACAATAGCTCCCTGCACAGGCAATACGACGAGCAAGCTGGCTAACGCCATGACTGACAGCCCTGTCCTGATGGCTGCGAAATCGCAGATGCGCAACGGTCGGCCGCTTGTGCTGGCCATTTCCACTAATGACGGGCTCGGGCTGAATGCGGCGAATATTGCGAAGCTTCTGGTAGCCAAACATATTTATTTTGTGCCGTTCGGCCAGGATAACCCTGAGGGCAAGCCCAATTCGCTTGTAGCACGCATGGAACTGATTCCTGAAGCCTGCTACGCCGCCCTGCAGGGCAAACAGCTGCAGCCGATGATTATCGAACGGTTTCATTCAGCATAGCTTTGAGGCCTGCGTGGAGCAGGCTTATCATAGGGTTTACTTTTTGCCGTCCTCATTTTGAGGGCGGTTCAACACTTTTTGAGCTTGTTAGAGAAGTAATGGAGGAATTATACAATGGGTATTTTAGTGCAAAAATTCGGCGGCACCTCACTTTCGACACCGGCGGCTAGAGAGCATGTCATCCGTCATGTCAGACGGGAGCTCGCAAGCGGATTCAGCCTGGTAGTAGTAGTCTCGGCTATGGGCCGCAAAGGCGAGCCTTATGCCACAGACACCCTGCTGGACTGGGCTGTGCAGAACGGCAACGCGCTGCCTGACCGGGAGAAGGATCTGCTGATGTGCTGCGGGGAGATTATCTCGGCAACCACACTCTGCGGACTGCTGGAAGAGCAGGGCATCCGTTCCACTGTGCTGACAGGGGCACAGGCAGGCTTTTTGACAGACAGCAATTACGGAAATGCCAGAATTCTCGATGTGCGCACCGAACGGATTCTACGCGAACTGCGCGAGCATAAAGTAGTAATAGTAACCGGGTTCCAGGGTCAGACCGAAGCCGGGGATTTCACGACTCTTGGCAGAGGCGGCAGTGATACGTCGGCAACTGCGCTTGGAGCGGCGCTCCGTGCAGATATGGTCGATATTTACACCGATGTTGACGGAATTCTGACCGCTGATCCGCGGATTGTCGAAGATGCGAAGCCGTTGACCTATGTCAGCTATACCGAAATCTGTAATATGGCTTACCAGGGGGCAAAGGTGATTCATCCTCGTGCCGTGGAAATTGCCATGCAGGCCAATATTCCGGTGCGTGTGCGCTCGACCTTCTCCGAGCTGGAGGGGACGCTTGTCACCCATCCCGAAGGGTTCAATGATGTTTCCAACGGTGTTATAGACCGGTTTGTAACCGGGATTGCCTATGTGAGCAATATTACGCAGATTTCCGTGGAATGCCCTGACGGGAACGGCACAGGCGTACAGCTGCAGATTTTTAAAAGCATGGCTGATAACGGCATTAGTGTCGATTTCATCAATGTAACGCCTACTGAGGCGCTTTATACCGTTAATGACGACAAATCCGAGCGGGCTATTGCTGCACTGCAGGAGCTCGGGCTGCGGCCAAAGAGCCTGTCCGGCTGCGCCAAGGTTTCGGTCATCGGCGGCGGAATCAACGGCGTGCCGGGCATTATGGCCCGGATCGTTGAGGCGCTCAGCTCGCAGAATATTCAGATCCTGCAGTCTGCGGATTCGAATACCACAATCTGGGTTCTCGTGAAAAAAGAAGATATGGTGCAGTCGCTGCGTGCGCTGCATACCAAATTTGAATTGCACCGCTGACAAGGAGGAATTCAAAGTGGATTTCGGAAGACTAATCACTGCGATGGTAACCCCCTTTGACGGGGAAGGAGAAATTAACTGGGAGATGACCTTCCGGTTAGTCGATTATCTGATCGAAGAGCAGAAATCCGAAGCGCTGGTTGTCTGCGGCACGACGGGGGAATCGCCCACCTTAACCGATGAGGAGAAGCTGCGGCTGTTTTCCTTTGTGCTGGACAAAGCAGACGGACGCTGTAAAGTCATAGCCGGAACCGGCACCAACAGCACCAGACATTCCATACATCTTACAAAGGAAGCGGAAAAGATCGGCGTGGACGGTGTCCTGCTGGTCGTCCCTTATTACAACAAACCGAATCAGGAAGGGCTGTATCAGCATTTCTCGGCCATTGCCGCAAGCACCGCCTTGCCCTGCATCCTGTATAATGTTCCCGGCCGTACAGGCGTCAGTATGAGTGCGGCAACAACACTGCGGCTTGCAGACATTCCGAATATCGTTGCCACCAAGGAATGCGCGTCTGTAGACCAGATTACGCTGATCGCTACAGCCTGCCGTGAGGATTTTCATGTCTATACGGGGGATGACTCCGCCGGCCTGGCTACATTAGCTGTCGGCGGGCACGGAATTATCAGTGTGGCAGGCCATATCATTGGCTCGCAGATGTCAGAGATGATCCAGTCGTATGTTTCGGGTGATGTTAAGCGCGCCGGAGAGCTTCACCGTCAGCTGTTCCCGGTATTTAAGGGTCTGTTCGAGTGTCCTCAGCCTTTGCCGAATCCGGCCGCGGTCAAGTATGCACTGTCGCTGCGCGGACTGGACGTTGGCTCTGTAAGGCTCCCGCTGGTCGGACCGGATGAGGCCGAGGCCGCTTTTATCGAGGCTCTGCTGAAATAGCCCGTTATTTGTTCTTAGAATGTAAATGCATTAGCCGGCATCCCTTTTCAGGGGGCCGGTTTTTTATGCCTTTCTGCATTTTTCGTGAGAACCCAGCTTGAACTTTTTCGCAAATAATGCCTGTATTTTAAGGAAAGAATAAGCTTACATAGCGGATGACTTGTCTTTTGCCAAAAAAATCATGTATAATGTTCTTAAGTGACTGGGTGCGGTTAATTAAATATGCGGTAATCTTCCGTCAATGTTTATTTTACATTGTGAGACAGGGTAGGTCCTTGTACAAGTCTGTGCTATTGCTGTTGATTTTTTTGCGCGAGGGGCGCGGCAGTGGCGTTTGACGGATATTATCCGGCTAAAGAAGCTACTCACTGCTTGATTTCGGGATTTTTCGCATTGCACAGCAGAGGCATGATCAGACTTAAGGCGATATCCCTGTTCTTTATGGAAGCTATCGGCAATTTGAACAAAGTGTTCAGCGCCGCTGAAATATGAAGCTTAATGATTTGCCAATAAAAGGGTGACGTCCAACATCATAGGAGGGTTAGATTCATTTGTCCAAAAAAAATAACAACAACGAAAAGCTAACGATTTTCGCTTTGGGCGGGGTCGGGGAAATCGGTAAAAACATGTATGTAGTCCAATATGCTAACGACATTGTGGTCGTGGATGCAGGACTCAAATTCCCGGAAGAGGATATGCTCGGTATTGATATTGTTATCCCAGACATCTCATACCTGACAGAGAACCGTGACAAGGTTAGAGGGATTGTCCTCACTCACGGACATGAGGATCACATCGGCGGACTGCCGTATGTACTCAAGAACCTGAATGTTCCCGTATACGGAACAAGACTTACACTCGGCCTGGTCGAGAACAAGCTGAAGGAAGCCAATCTGCTTGGCGAAACAAAGCGCATTCTGATCAATGAAGATTCGGTTATTGACCTGGGAACTTCCCTGCAGGTAACTTTCTTCAGAACTAACCACAGTATTCCGGACTCTGTAGGCGTATGCATTGAGACACCGGAAGGTAATGTTGTTCATACAGGTGACTTCAAATTTGACCATACACCGGTTAACGGGCAATATGCGAACCTGCACCGGATGGCCGAAATCGGCCAGAAGGGCGTGCTTGCCCTTATGTCAGACAGCACCAATGCTGAGAAGCCGGGCTTTACACCTTCTGAGAAGAATGTCGGCATCGTGCTGGAGGATATCTTCCGCAAGGCTGACCAGCGTGTAGTTGTGGCGACCTTTGCCTCTAACGTGCACCGCATCCAGCAGGTGGTTAATGCCGCTGAATCCACCGGCCGCAAGATTACCGTAATCGGACGCAGCATGGTTAACGTAGTTGCCATTGCTTCCGAGCTTGGCTATCTGCATGTACCGGACGGTATGCTGATTGAGCCTGAGGAAATGAACCGCATGGCTGCTAACCGCGTTGTTGTGCTCTGCACAGGCAGCCAGGGAGAGCCGATGTCGGCACTTACCCGCATGGCCCGCTCCAGTCACCGTAAGGTGGATATCCTGCCGGGAGATACCGTTATCATTGCGGCAACTCCGGTTCCGGGCAACGAGAAATATGTTGGCCGTACCATTGATGAACTGTTCCGCCTCGGTGCCAATGTAATCTACAGCGGCTCGAACTCCGGCGTTCACGTATCCGGCCACGGCAGCCAGGAAGAGCTCAAGCTAATGCTTAACCTGATGAAGCCGAAATACTTCATTCCAATCCACGGTGAATTCCGGATGCAGCGCAGACATGCGCTTCTGGCAGAATCCGTCGGCGTGGAGCCAAGCAATATCTTCATCACCGAAATTGGTGAAGTCATTGAAATTCAGGGCGGCGGAGCCCGCAGAGCCGGTAAGGTTACTGCCGGTAACGTGCTGATTGACGGTCTGGGTGTCGGCGATGTGGGTAACATCGTACTGCGCGACCGCAAGCTGCTGTCCCAGGACGGTATCCTGGTAGTTGTTGTAACGCTGAGCAAGCAGAATGGAGCGATTGTCTCCGGGCCGGATATCATTTCCCGCGGCTTTGTATATGTCCGCGAGTCCGAAGGACTGCTGGATGAAGCCAACCGCATTGTATCCAGCACGCTGCAGCGCCTGATGAGCGAGAAGGTCAACGAATGGGCTTCCCTCAAGACCAGCGTCAAAGATTCGCTCGGACGCTTCCTGTACGAACAGACGCGCCGCAGACCGATGATTTTGCCGATCATTATGGAAGTGTAAGAAGATAGCTTCTTCTATTTAAATAAGCAGGGCTCAAGAGCCCCTTCTCCCCCGGAAATATTGGACGGTTTCCTGGGGAGGAGGGGTTTTTGTTATTTTTTGCAGCAGGTTAACAACATTTCCTCCGTTCAATCGTTATACTGCCAGGGAGGTGCACAATGGGGGCTAAGCTGAAGGAACAGCTGCTGGGGGCCAAGATGGTCGAGATCCGCAGATACCTGATCCGTCTGGGCGCAGCGCCTGAGGATGCGGAGGATATCGTACAGGATACTGTCTGCAAGGCACTGCAGTATATCAGCGGGATTGAAGAGCGTAATTTCAGCGCCTGGCTCTATAAGGTTGCGATTAACCGTTATTATGATTTGTGCCGCAGACATAAACGGTTCCAGTACACCATGGAGGCAGAGGAGCAGGCAGCGCCGGATAGGGAGCAGCCGGAGTCACAGTTATTACAGCGTGAGCAGAAGGAACGGATAGAGGAGACGCTGAACCGGCTGGTTCCGGCGAACCGGCAGCTGATCCTGCTCAAATACGAGATGGGCTTCACGTACAAAGAAATCGCAGCACTGCTGGGAATCAGTGAAGGGACGGTTAAAGCGTCTTTATACCGGGCCAGACAACAGTTTCAACAATTTTACGGAGGTGAGGCACATTGACTGCCCCATGGAATGAAGAAGAGGATAAACAGCTGGCGCAGGTGCTCAAGAAGGCTAAACGCAAAAGTATGGTACGCAGTATTATCATTTCATTAGCTGTTGTCCTTGTGACTTTAACCGCTATATTTTTTGGTGCTGCCCAGATGGTGAACCACAGGTCATCTGAGACCCTGATGAGTGAGTGGAGATACAGGATGATTGCCAGCCCTAATGAATATGAATCAGGGTATAAGGATACGCGGGGATTTCTATCCGGTGTGCTGGAAACCAACACCTATAAAATTATCGAAGGTGTTCCTATTCCCTGGAAGCAAGAATGGATTAACTACAATGAATGGTGGTTTCCATTTACTACAGGCGCATATGGCGGTACATCGCCTCTGACAGTCAGCAATTCGGAGCTGGAGCAGGCCGGCTATGAATACGGCAGACAGTATAACCCTTACAATGGGCAGCGGGAGATGCTGTACTATATTCCAGAGGTGGATTATAACGGTAAGATTTTTAATGATCTTTCGCTGCTTAGTGAAATGGAGCCCGGGAAGCTTGCAGAAATGTCATTGTCATTTGATAAAGCGTATTCGTTTGCGGAGGTACAGGACATGCTGCCTGCAGGAGTAGCACAGGTATGGTATTGGGTGGATACGTACGGTGAACGCAAAGGCTTTCATTTTGAACCCCGGGATGACGGGGACGGCGGAACAAGTTATCCTTTGCCAATGGCCGGGTATGGGGTATACGGCTTCGGAAACAGCCGTGATGGTTACAAGGTGACACCGCAGGACTTTGTCGATAACGTTCGATACGGGTTAGCTGGCAAGGACATATACTATGAGGAGTATAAGGAGATCCATCAGAATCTGAAAAAAGATAAGGCCGAGCCGGATGCAACCGATGTACGTATTCTGGGAGTAGTAGTTACAGGTACGGCTTCCGGCCTGAGCAGCCTGCAGGGCAAGAATTATATCCGCGGCGCAGTGCTCGGGGCAGTTGCAGACAGGTACTAAATGTAAAACACCATTTTTGCATAAGCGGCTAACCGAAAATGTCATACTAAGCTTAGTCAGTATGGCTGCAGCTTCACATAAGCTGTAAGCGGAAAGGGTGAGCTGTAGATGTCAATGATGCAGGGATCAGAAACAGGTAATAATGGTGAGATGCAGCCGGAGGAAACCAAGCCGGCCGTTCCTGAAGCAGTGCCGCCTGCTGTTAATATGATTAAAGAACTGGGCCAGACGGCAGTACCGAGTGCAGAGCCGGATATTTTCTGCATGACCATTATCGGACAGATCGAAGGGCATTTCGTGCTTCCGCCGCACAATAAAACAACCAAATACGAGCATATCATTCCGCAGCTGGTCGCAGCTGAGCAGAATAAGAATATTAAAGGCCTCCTGATCATTCTGAATACAGTCGGCGGCGATGTAGAAGCGGGTCTGGCCATTGCCGAAATGATTGCATCCCTGTCCAAGCCGACAGTTACCGTGGTGATCGGCGGCGGGCACAGCATCGGTGTGCCGATTGCAGTAGCGTCAACCTACTCCATCATTGCCGAGAGCGCAACGATGACCATTCATCCGATCCGGATGAACGGGCTTGTTATCGGTGTGCCGCAGACCTTTGAATATATGGAACGGATGCAGGAGAGGATGGTTCGCTTCGTTACCTCCCACTCCCGGATCAGTGAACAGATGTTCAAGGATCTGATGTTCAAAACGGGTGAGCTGAACCGTGACATCGGTACTGCCGTCGGCGGCTACGATGCAGTCAAGTTCGGGCTGATGGATGAGGTAGGCGGGATTGGTGCCGCCCTTGCCCATCTAAACCGGATGATTGCCGGTTCTTCCATCCAGACTGCAGCCGGTGAATTAGTACAGGGAGGGCTGCCGCAATGACCTTCTATACCGTTGTACCGCTTGAGCAAATGTTTGAGGGGGCCTACAGCAACGGGCAGCAGCTGCAGGAGGTGACAGTCGGTGGAATGCTGATGCAGGTGGAGCCGCTGGAAGGCAGACAGGCAAGGATTATACGGCTGCTGCAGTGTCCGCTGGACAAGTATCTTGATCCGGCGTTCGCTCCCGGTGCAGTTGTTGATTACGATAAATAAGTAAACGGCATGAAGTTGCATTTTTTTACAGAACAGAACATAGGTACGCCACGCCATTATATGGTATAATGTTGCCGGGGGTGGCTGGCGTGGCTAAACGGAGAAAGAGAAAGTCAAAGAAAAAAGCGACAATCGGCAGCGTTCTTAAATATGAAATTTACGGCATTATGCTTATTACTATTTCGGTAATTGCTCTATCCGGCGAAGCAGCAGTAGGGCGTTCTCTGTCCAGTATGGCGGGCTACCTGCTGGGCAGATTTTATTTTGTCCTGCCGCTCGTTGGCATTATCTACGGTCTGATGGTAATGATAAACAGAAAGTGGCCGTCCGGCTGGAACAGCCGTTATACCGGGGCGGTATTGCTGGTGCTGTCGTTATGCCTGATGAGTTCCATATCGGCCATGCAGCAGAAGCTGGGGCCTGTTAACATGCTTCATCCCGGCAATGTGCTGGCACAAATACATAATGATCTTTCCGGCGCGTTGAAGCCGGGTGCAAGCGACAGCAGTGTCTATCTGCTGGGTAAGGATATCAGCGGCGGATATTTAGGCGCGCTGGTATTCGCCGGGCTGCTGTGGCTGTTCGGCACCTTGGGCGCGAAGCTGATTATGATTGTCATGCTGGCGATCAGCTTCATGCTGGTTACCAACCTTTCCTATGTGGAGCTGTTCTCATTGCTGCGGGTACGCTCTGTGAAGCTGCTGGAGAGCCTCCGGCAGCGGGCGGCTAACCGCCCTGCTGCGGTTCCGGTAGCCCCGCGTCAATCAAGAGCGGGCAGAGCCGCAGCAGCGGCTCCTCCTGACATCGAGGAGGACGAGGATGAAGAAGACGAGCCGTCGCTTCCGAGAAGAAGCCAGCCGCTGTTCTTCCGCAGGATAGGAGGATGGCTCAGCGGCGCTTCCAATGCTCCGGATCACACAGAAGGTTCAGAGCAGAGCCTGCAGGCTGACGGAGGAGCTGTCAGCTCAGCTTCGCCTGTACTTCCGGTTATCTCCGGGCTGGAGGCAGATATTACACGTGCAGTATCTGATGATCCTTCCGCTTATGAGCCTTCCGAAGAGGAGGTGGAGCCTGTAACCCCGATTATCCGGGATTTCTTTGAACACATCCGTTCAGAGGGCCTGAGTGAGGAAGAACGGGAAGAGTGGGGCGGGTTTTCCCCGGCTGCCCGTAGCGCAGGAACGCGCAGCCCTGCTGGCTCCTCCGGTCAGGCAGCAGTCGAGCCATCGGGTACATCCGATATTCCGGACGAAGAGGTCACAGTGGAGCTTGATGGCCTGCTTGGCACAGCCGAGGGAGGGGAGCCGGTTCCGGCCCCGCCGCTTCTTCCGCCGCCTAAGCCATACAAGCTGCCGCCCTTCCGCCTGCTGTCCAAGCCTAACGGCGGGGGCAAGGCAGGGGATCAGAATGATTACATGCAGACTGCCCGCAAGCTGGAGGCGACCCTGGAGAGCTTCGGAGTCAGGGCCAAAGTGCTTGAAGTGGTGCGCGGACCTGCCGTAACCCGTTACGAAATTCAGCCGGATATCGGGGTCAAGGTCAGCCGGATTGTCAATCTGACCGATGATATTGCCCTGGCGCTCGCGGCCAAGGATATCCGGATGGAAGCGCCGATTCCCGGGAAGTCGGCAATCGGCATCGAGGTACCGAATCCTGAGGTTTCTGTGGTTACGATGAGAGAGGTTATGGAGACGCAGATCTTCCAGGATGCCGAATCCCGGCTGTCCATTGCTTTCGGACGCGACATTTCCGGACAGACCATTATCGGCAATCTGGCGAAGATGCCCCATCTTCTCGTGGCAGGGGCTACCGGGTCAGGCAAGTCGGTTTGTATTAACGGAATTATCACCAGCATTCTATACAAAGCCAAGCCTGACGAGGTCAAGTTCCTGATGGTTGACCCTAAGATGGTGGAGCTCAATGTTTATAACGGCATACCGCATTTGCTGGCCCCGGTAGTAACGGATCCGAAAAGGGCCAGTCTGGCCCTCAAGAAGATCGTAGTGGAGATGGAGAAACGTTATGAGCTCTTCTCCAAATCAGGAACACGCAACGTGGAAGGCTACAACAATCTGATGAAGGATAACCCGGCGGCTATTCTGCCTTATATTGTCGTTATCGTGGACGAGCTCGCCGATCTGATGATGGTAGCTGCTAATGATGTGGAGGATGCAATCTGCCGTTTGGCCCAAATGGCGCGTGCGGCGGGCATCCATCTGATTATTGCCACTCAGCGTCCGTCCGTCGACGTTATCACGGGGCTGATCAAAGCGAATATCCCTTCCCGGATTGCCTTCGGCGTATCCTCGAATGTGGATTCACGGACGATTCTCGATATGCCTGGTGCAGAGAAGCTGCTGGGGCGCGGAGACATGCTGTTCCTTCCGATGGGAGCCTCCAAGCCGGTCCGCGTCCAGGGCGCTTTCATGAGCGACCAGGAAGTGGAGACCATTGTACAGTTCGTCAGCAGCCAGGGTGAGGCTGAATATGACGAGACGCTGGTACCTGAGGTGGATGATATGGTTTCAGAAGACCAGGAGCCGCAGGACGAGCTGTATGAGCAGGCTGTGCAGATTGTTCTGGAAGCGAAGCAGGCCTCCGTTTCACTGCTGCAGCGGCGGATGCGCGTAGGCTATACCCGTGCCGCCCGGCTGATTGATGCCATGGAAGCCCGGTCGGTCATCGGGCCTTACGAGGGCAGCAAGCCGCGTGAAGTTCTGATGTCTCTGGAGCAGTATCAGCAGAACCGGATCAGCTCTTAGACAGACATATAAATAGTACAGGCAGGGCACTCTTTCTTTTAGCAGAAAGGGTGCTTTTTGCGATTTATAAGTTATGGGGGTCCCCGCAAAGTATCTGAGTCAACATCCGTGATTTTCTACACTTTGTGGGGTTATTTTGCTGTGTCTGTTACTCCCGGAATCATAAGTAAGTGCGCTTACTCTTATGCCCATGCATAGGATGTCCTGCCAGTCGTCATAATAACTTTAGCCATCCATGTTGAACTTACAATAGAAAGGTAGAGCGACTCCAATGAAAAAACAAAAGCAATGGATATTAGCCTTAATGACGCTGGCACTGGCGGCTGCACCGTTTGCAGGGTTATTCTTTAAGGATCAGGAAGCCTATGCAAATCCGCAGACTGAAGCTGTCAGCCCTGTTTCCGGGGAAGAAGAAGCATTGCCGGCTTTCGGGACCACCCCGCTGAAGGTAGGCTCGTCCGGGCAGGATGTATATGAACTGCAGGGCCGGCTGAAGCACCTGGGGTACTACGGCGGGAAGATCGACAGCCAGTTCGGGGCAAAAACCAAAAATGCAGTAACCTGGTTCCAGTGGAAATTCGGAATGAAGGCAGATGGGATCGTCGGGGCTAAAACAAAGCTGAAGCTGTACAATGCGACCAAAGCATGGAAACCGACAGAGCCCTCAACTACCACAGCCAAAAAGAACACCGGGAACACAACCGCCAAAACCGGCAACGCTGCTAAAAAGAACAGCGGTGCTGAGCTGTCGTCAGGCAATACAATGGGCCTGTCCGAAAATGATCTGAAGATCATGGCCAATGCCGTTTACGGTGAGGCACGCGGAGAGCCGTTTGAGGGCCAGGTGGCGGTGGCCGCGGTAATCCTGAACCGGGTAAAATCTCCGAGCTTTCCCAACACGCCTTCCGGCGTTATTTTCCAGCCCGGCGCTTTCACGGCTGTAGCTGACGGGCAGATTTACCTGGAGCCTAATGAACAAGCCCGCAAGGCAGTTCAGCAGGCACTCAACGGCTGGGACCCTTCGGGCGGCTGCCTGTACTATTTTAATCCGAAGACAGCAACCTCTAAGTGGATTTGGACCCGGCCGCAGGTTATGACGATAGGAGAGCATATCTTCTGTATGTAAAATAGGGCTAAACCGCTGCTATCGGCACAGTACTCCGCCACTATACACTGACTCAGAGCAACCGGTAATTCTTCTGCCGGTTGCTTCCTTACTTTGGAATGGTTTAGAATGGATAATACTTCATAAACTTAAATTGTAGAGCATCTATCCACGCCGTAAAGGAGTTTTGGAACTTGACAAACAATGGATTTCAACATGGCAACGCTGCAGGCATGCGTATCCACGTGCTGCCGACCAAGGCGTTCAAAACGTTCGCCATTTCCCTCTATGCCGGAGTACCCCTGGATGAGAGCACAGTGACAGCAACGGCACTTGCTCCTTTTGTCCTCCGCAGAGGCACGGCCACTTACCCGGAAACGACACAGTTCCGCGAACGGCTGGAAGAGCTTTACGGAGCAGGCTTCGGCTTCGACATCTACAAACGGGGCGATTATCAGATTGTCCAGTTCCGGATGGATACGATCAATGATTCTTTTGTACAGAGCAAGGAAAGCCTGCTGGGAGAATCGTTTGCTTTTCTCGGCGAGGTATTGACCCGTCCCCTGCTGGAGGATGGAAGCTTCCGCGCCTCCTACGTTGCTACCGAGCGCGAGACTGTGCGCAAGAAGCTGGAAGCCATTGTGAACGACAAAATCCGTTATGCCGCTGAACGCTGCATTGAGGAGATGTGCCGCCAGGAGCCTTACCGCCTGCATCCGCTTGGCCAAAGAGCCGATCTGGACGGAATCACTCCGAAAAGCCTGTATGAATCGTACACAGCTTGGCTGGACGGGGCGATTCTGGATTTGTATGTTGTCGGCGATACTACTCCGGAAGAAGTCGAGAAGCTGGTCATCCGCCATTTTGGCCGCAGCCATAAGCAGGTGGAGTCTTACACTTCCAACTTTAAGCCAGTAACCGTATCAGAGGTCCGCACGGTTGAGGAGAAGCTGGATGTCAATCAGGGCAAGCTTAACATGGGGCTGCGTACCTCAATCACTTACTCAGACGACAGATATGCCTCAGCGCTGATGTATAACGGAATTTTGGGCGGCTATCCGCATTCCAAGCTGTTTGTTAACGTCCGTGAAAAGGAAAGCCTGGCTTATTATGCTTCTTCGCGCTACGACGGGCATAAGGGAATCGGGACGATTCAGTCTGGTATAGAGAACCAGAATTACGGCAAGGCAGTCGATATCATCCGCAAGCAGCTCGATGAGCTGAAGGCCGGTAATATCAGTGATCTGGAGCTGAATCAGACCAAGGCGATGATCCGCAATCTTTTGTCCGAAATCCAGGATTCCGCCTTTGAGCTGATCTCGTTCGATTTCAACCGCCAATTGTCCGGAAAAGACCGTTCTGCCCAGGAGCTGCTCGCTCAGGTGGACAGCACGGGTGCAGAAGATGTCAAGGCTGCTGCCGGCACCTTCCAGCTGGATACGATTTATTTCCTGACAGGGAAGGGGGAATAGCAGATGGAACAAATCCATTACGATAAGCTGCAGGAGACACTATATTATGAGGTTTTGGACAACGGGCTGAAGGTTTATGTGCTGCCCAAGCCGGCCTTCAAAAAAACCTATGCTACCTTTGCCACCAGATACGGCTCTGTGGACAACCACTTTAAAGTTGCCGGCGGTGAAGAGACTACCGTTCCGGACGGGATTGCCCATTTTCTTGAGCACAAAATGTTCGAAGAGCCGGAAGGCGATATCTTCGCCACCTTTGCTTCCAACGGCGCATCGGCCAATGCATTTACCAGCTTTGACCAGACCGTGTATCTCTTTTCGGCGACTGAAAATATCGAAACCAACCTCAGCACACTGGTTGACTTCGTACAGCGTCCGTATTTCACCGATGAGAATGTCGAGAAGGAAAAGGGAATCATCGGTCAGGAGATCAATATGTATGCCGACAATCCGGACTGGCGTGTCTATTTCGGTCTGATTGAAGCAATGTACTCCAAGCATCCAGTGCATATTGACATCGCCGGTACGGTCGAGTCCATCGCCACGATTACCAAAGAAACGCTTTACACCTGCTACAATTCCTTTTATCATCCGAGCAATATGCTGCTGTTCGTTGTCGGCGGCGTAGAGCCGGAGAAGGTATTTGAGCTCGTCCGCAATAACCAGGCTGCCAAATCCTACGACAAGCAAGGGGAAATCACCCGGATCTTCGAGGAAGAGCCTGCTCAGGTTGCGCAGAAGCATAAAGAGAGCCGGCTGGCTGTCTCGATGCCGAAATGCCTGTTCGGGTTCAAAGAGAAGCCGGAAGGGCTGACCGGAGAAGCGGCAGTGCGCCGTGACCTGACCACCAAGCTTATGCTTGACCTGCTGCTTGGAAGCAGTACGGCGTTATACCAGAAGCTGTATGACGAAGAGCTGATCTCTGACAGCTTCGGCCATGAATTCAACAGCTCTCCGCAATATGCGTTCTCAGCGATTGGCGGAGATACTAAGGACCCGGATCTGCTGCTGAAGCGGATTAAGGAAGAGATCAATGCCGTGCTGGCTTCCGGCTTTGCGGAAAAGGACTTTGAGCGTGCCCGCAAAAAGAAAATCGGCGGCTATCTGCGCATGCTGAATTCGCCTGAGAGCATTGCCCATGAATTCACGCGCTACCAGTTCCGCGGCGCCGATCTGTTTGAGGTGCTGCCCGTCTACGAGTCGATTACACTGGAAGATGTCAATGCCCGGCTCCGTGCCCATGTGGACTGGGAGCAGCTTAGCGTATCGCTTGTGGTGAGCCCTTAATGGCGTTAACGGGAGAGAGCAGCAAACCCATTAAAGAGATGACTGTGCTCATTACGGGAGGCAGCGGGGGGATCGGCGGCGCAATCGCTGAACGCTTTGCCTCCGTCGGGATGAACATTGTCATTCATTATATGCATTCGCATGAAGCAGCCAATGATGTAGCCCGCCGCTGCCTGGCGCTCGGGGCCAAGGTGCTTACAGTGGCTGCGGATATGAAGGACCGCGGCCAGCTGCTGCGCATGGCGGAACGGCTGGAGAGCAGCGGCATGCTTCCGGATATCCTGGTTAATAATGCCGGAAAGGCGCATTACGGTATGCTGGCAGATGTGACGGAAGAAGAATGGGACGATGTGATGTCCGTCAATCTCAAGGGCACTTTTTTGTGCAGCCAGATTTTTATGCCCTATATGGTTTCCCAGCGCTACGGCCGCATCATTAACGTATCCTCAGTCTGGGGAATCTCCGGCGCCTCCTGTGAAGTCGCCTATTCAGCCAGTAAAGGCGGTGTAAATGCCTTCACAAAAGCGCTGGCCAAGGAGCTGGCCCCTTCAGGGGTTACGGTTAATGCCGTTGCACCCGGAGCTGTCAACACGGCGATGCTGAACAACCTGCAGGAGGAGGAGCTGCGGCTGCTGGAGGAAGAAATTCCGGCCGGCCGGCTGGCCTCGCCCGAAGAGGTGGCTTCGCTTGTGTATTTTCTGGCCCTGCCTGAGTCGGGCTATATTACCGGACAGGTAATCAGTCCGAACGGCGGCTGGATTACGTAGCTGTGCTGTGTTTTTAAGCCGCCGGCTTGGAGAAATGCTCCAGCATAAAAGGTCAGCGTACGAGACATATTATTACTGTTGCTTTTAAATCATCACGTAAGGCGGCTGTTGCCCTAACAAGGCTGCGGACCGTAAACATGAAGGAGGATTTAAGATGTCAACAGAATCCGTAGTGAAGAACTTTGATACTTGGAAGAGCTTTTTAGGTGAACGGGTCATCCAGGCGGAAAAAATGGGGATGAGTGAAGAAACCATCACCAAGCTGGCTTTTGAAATCGGGGAATTCCTCGACAAAAAAGTCGATCCGGGCAACTACTCCAACCGGGCGATCAAAGAGCTGTGGGATGTCGGTACAGACGATGAGAAGCACACCATTGCTGCCCTCATGGTCAAGCTGGCGAAGAAAAACGCATAGGCATGCGGATAAGCTCCCCTCGCGGGAGCTTTTCTGCAATTATTACAACAGTGTCCTTGCCTTTCATTTTTATTTTATATATCATTAACATGACCCGTGTTTCAGAAGCTGTGCCGAAGCCGGTTTTTTTGAGGTTATGGCAGTTCTGCAGGGAAAAGGAATCTATGAGGTGCGAATCAGTGGAATATAAACAGTGGTATATGGAGTATAAGATACATAAGAACAGGCCCGGTCTGCTTGGCGATATCGCCTCCATGCTGGGTATGCTCGAAGTGAATATCCTGACGATTAACGGCGTGGAGGGCAAAACCCGCGGCATGCTGCTGGAAACCAGCGATGATGAAAAAATTATGCTGATGGGCGAAATGCTAAAAAAAGTTGACAATATTACGGTTACGGCATTGCGTTCACCGCGCCTGGTGGATAAGCTCGCCGTCCGTCATGGACGATATATAGACCGGGATTCCGACGACCGCAAGACCTTCCGCTTTACAAGGGATGAGCTGGGGCTGCTTGTTGACTTTTTGGGCGAGCTGTTTAAGAGGGAAGGGAATCAGGTTATAGGACTTAGGGGTATGCCGCGGGTAGGCAAAACGGAGTCAATTATTGCAGGGAGCGTGTGCGCCCAAAAGCGCTGGACCTTTGTTTCTTCCACGCTGCTGCGGCAAACGGTGCGGAGCCAGCTTGCTGAAGATGAGATGAGCCTGAACAATGTCTTTATTATTGACGGCATTGTAAGCACGATTCGTTCCAACGAGAAGCATTACAATCTGCTGCAGCAGGTAATGAGTATGCCAAGCACCAAGGTGATTGAGCATCCGGATATTTTTGTGCGGGAATCCGAATACAGCTTTGATGACTTTGATATCATTATTGAGCTGCGCAATAACCCTGCAGAAGAAATATTGTACGAGTCGTTTACGACGAGCTACAGTGATGATCTATAAATAAGCACATGCTTCCGGAGCGGGTTTTGTACGAAGCTGAATCGTGGAAGCAATGCTTACAAAACTAGGCGTATGCTTCCGAAGCGAGTTTTGTACGAAGCTAAATCGTGGAAGTAATGCTTACAAAACTTTTAGGAGGTGATGGTATGTCGGAACTGGGCCGGCATTTGAAAGAGGCGCGTCTGCAAAAAGGGATGAGTCTTGACGATGTCCAGGAAGTAACGAAAATTCGTAAAAAATATTTGGAAGCCATCGAGGCGGGGGATTACAAGGTACTCCCCGGAAGCTTTTATGTCCGGGCCTTTATTAAAACCTATGCGGAAGCAGTCGGGGTAAACCCGGACGAGCTGATGGAAGAGCACGGCAATGTTCCGGCGGCGCCTGTCGATACCACAATGGAAACGGTGATCCAGAAGCGCAGCCGCAGGTCGGAGACAGAGCGGAATGCCAAATGGCTGCCGACAGTGCTGATGTGGACCTTCCCGGTGCTGATCATTGCGGTCATTTACTGGTACGCATCCTCCAATATGGGGAATTCCGATCCCGAAACGGTTGATTCATCAAATGTGACAAATGAGCAGCAGGATCCGTCCAAGATCCAGCCTTCCCCGACTGCGGTCGGCGGAGGAATTGTCAGCAGCGCACCGGGAGCGGGAGGGGACAGCACCGCTACGGCAACAGCCTCTCCTACTGTTGCGCCTACAGCGACACCGGCTCCTTCTCCGACCACTGCTCCGGTTACGGTGACTGAGGACCGCAAATCAGGCAAAACGACGGTTTTCAAAGTGTCTGCACCTTCCGGCGCTGCCGTTGAGGTTAAGATTGCCGCTACAGGCACAAGCTGGCTTGAGGTTTATAACGGCGAGAATTCACAGGGTGAGAAGCTCAGCTTCGGTAATACGTCGTCTGGTGACTCGCTGAGCTTTACGCTGGGTGCCGCAGGCATGTACATTAAATCCGGTTACTCTCCGGCAACTACAATTACGGTGAACGGCCAGGAAATCACGGACGGCAAAACATCCTCACGCCTGCTGCTTGAGCTGGATACCAGTGCATCGGGCGGCACCGCAGGTACAGAAGGAACTGAAGGTACTGAGAGCAATTCCGGCGAGTAGAAGATGGCCTGCATAGACTTTGGCAATTTGGATAACCTAAGAATGATTTACAGTTCTTACGCCAAAGTGAGGTGTATCTCATGACTGTCAGCTGGATTGTTACCGGGCTCGGCATAATTGTCAGCCTCCTCGGGTATTATTTGACACCGGGTGCCTGGGGCTATGGAATTCTGGGTTTTGGACTGGCGCATATTGTGCTGGGGATTCTGGACATGTTCCGGGCTCCCGCACGCAGCAGATAAAGCCAAGGCAGACGTCTCGCGGAACCGCATGATTTCCGGGAGACGGGAAGTGAGTGTCTTATCCTGCACAGAAACGGGTGCCGTCCTAACAGGGCGGCACAACCGTTTCAAGTTCCGGGAGCCTCAGGGTACCGGAGCCAGTATTGATGAAAAGTCCCCACTTTGTGGGGGTATTTTGCATGCCCGGAGGCTTTCTTCCATAATTAGACTTCATGTGCCCTTTCTCATATAATAGAAAAGAATAATTGTAAGCAAAGGACGTGGCAGAATGAGTTCGGAAAGTTCATTTGACATTGTATCCAAGATGGATATGCAGGAGTTAACGAATGCGGTTAACCAGACAGAGAAGGAAATTGATAACCGCTTTGATTTCAAGAACAGCAAGAGCAGTCTGAAGCTGGAGAAGGATGCACTTATTATTGCTTCCGAGGACGAATACAAGCTGAATGCTGTTATTGATATTTTACAGTCCAAGATGGTCAAACGCGGAATTACACTCAAAAATTTGGATTTCGGTAAAATTGAGCCGGCAGCGCTTGGTACAGTCCGGCAGCGCCTGGGCCTTAAGCAGGGCATCGATCAGGAAAATGCGAAAAAGATCAATATTCTTATCCGTGATTCCAAGCTGAAGGTCAAAAGCCAGATTCAGGGCGATACCATCCGTGTAACCGGCAAGAGCCGTGATGATCTACAGCAGATCATCACGATCCTGCGCAAAGCTGATTTGCCGCTCGATCTGCAGTTTAACAATTTAAAGTAAGCTGATGCACCCCGCAGTGTCCGCGAACTGCCGCAGCGGGGTGTTTTACCTACATATTTTTGGAATCAGGATGGATCAGGGGAGGAACTTCAGTGAATTTGCCCAACCGTATTACACTTGCACGTATTTGTCTTATCCCGATTATGATGTTTTTTCTGCTGGTAGACTTTAAGTTCTATCCGGAGCCGATTCATTGGGGCTCCTTCCAGCTTTCTGTGAATCATCTGATCGCAGCTGTAATCTTCCTGCTTGCCGCCAGTACTGACGGTATAGACGGCTACATCGCCCGGAAGTATAACATGGTTACCAATCTCGGTAAGCTGCTTGATCCGCTGGCAGACAAGCTGCTTGTATCTGCAGTACTGATCTCCCTTGTTGAGCTGGGCAGATGCGATTCCTGGATCGCCATCGTTATCATCAGCCGCGAGTTTGCAGTAACCGGGCTGCGTCAGGTTGCGCTGCTTGAAGGAAAAGTGGTGGCCGCGAGCAAATGGGGCAAGATAAAGACAGTAACGCAAATCGTTGCCATCTCACTGCTGCTGCTTAACAATTTCCCTTTCCAGTTTGTCAGCATTCCGCTGGATGATATTGCAATCTGGGCGGCAGCGGTGATTACGATTTACTCCGGGATTGATTATTTTGTAAAAAACAAGGAGCTGCTGGAGCTGCATAATGCTTAGCCGTAATCCGTAATTACTTATCCATACTAGCCTCAGGAGGAGACACCAGCTATGAAAGCAGAGATTATTGCTGTCGGCACAGAGCTTTTGCTCGGACAGATCGTAAACAGTAACGGACAGTTTTTATCGGTAGAGCTGGCTGCAATAGGGGTTGATGTGTACTTTCAGACTGTAGTCGGGGACAATATGAGCCGGATTCAGGAGGCTATCCAAATTGCCCAGGGACGGGCGGATATTATTCTGTTCACCGGCGGAATCGGACCGACTGAGGATGATCTTACCAAGGATGCGCTGGCAGCAGCGCTCGGCCGTTCGCTTCATATCGACCAGCTTGCCATGGACCATGTACAGCGCTTTTTTGATGAGCGTAAAATAGTTATGACCGAGAATAACCGCAAGCAGGCGGTGATTATTGACGGGACAACGCCGCTTCCGAATGAAACCGGGCTGGCGGTAGGCCTGGCATTTGCCCATGAGAGCAAATATTACATTGTTCTTCCCGGGCCGCCGCGGGAGATGAAGCCGATGTTTACAGACAAGGCCAAGCCCTGGCTGCTGCAGCACGCGCTTACGACCGAAATGCCGATTTACTCCAAGATGCTTAAGTTTGCGGGTATAGGAGAGTCGATGCTGGAGGACAAGCTGATTGATCTGATCCGCAATCAGACTGATCCGACCATTGCCCCGTATGCCAAAGAAGGCGAGGTAACGGTCCGCATCTCCACCAAAGCCCCTTCCGAACGTGAAGCTATGCAGAAGCTTGACTTGCTGGAGGAGGAAATTAAAGCGATTCTCCCAGAAAATATGTATGCCAATATTGATGTGCCGCTCGAGCAGCTGCTGGTGGACTGGATGGCGGATGCCGGACTTACACTCAGTGCCGCTGAAAGCTGCACCGGCGGATTATTAATGGAGAGCATTACGAACATTCCGGGCAGCGCCTCAATGTTCAAAGGCGGCATTGTCTGCTATTCCAATGAAATCAAGAAGAAGCTGCTGAATGTGCCTGCCTCTTATCTGGACGGGCCTGATGCCGTCGGGGCGGTCAGCCATGAGGTTGCAGAGGTGCTGGCTGAGCAGGTCAGAATGCTGGGCGATACCGACTTCGGACTATCGGTTACCGGGGTAGCCGGACCTGGATACTCTGAGCGCAAGCCGGTCGGACTGGTATTTGTCGGCCTCGCCGAGCGCGGTCGCAAGACAGAAGTCTATGAGCTTAATCTCAAGGGCACGCGGGAGAACATCCGGCTGCGCTCTGTCAAGGCGCTGCTGTACCGCCTCTGGCGCAGGCTGGAGGAACGTAAGGTGGACACGCCGCTCGAAGGGTCAGCCTTGCAATAGCCCGTCCGGGCAGTATATAATTGTTAATACGGAAGAACCGTGGCATAGTGAACCTTTTGCTGCGGTTTTTTGTATTTGTAACTGCGGCTTTCCTGGCCGGCGGCTCTCCCGGATGTGAGTCTGCTTCTCCGGATGGTTAATGACTATGTACAGTACATAATCAGGAGAGGGGGCTTACAATAAAAGGGAGTATTGCGCCTGCAGTCAAAAAAAAACGAATGTATGTTCGAAAAAAAGCTTGGCAAGACCTCTAAAACACGGTATTATATTACTATAAACAAGTGAAGGAAGTGGTCTGATTGTCAGATCGTCGTGCTGCGCTGGATATGGCGCTTCGTCAAATAGAAAAACAATTTGGTAAAGGTTCGATCATGAAATTGGGTGAATCCAATCACATGAAAGTGGAAGTTGTACCAAGCGGATCCTTGGCACTTGATATTGCCCTCGGTATTGGCGGACTTCCAAAAGGACGTATCATTGAAGTATATGGACCGGAATCCTCTGGTAAAACAACGGTTGCCCTGCATGCTATTGCTGAAGTACAAAGGGTTGGTGGACAAGCTGCCTTCATCGATGCAGAGCATGCGCTCGACCCTAAATATGCCAATGCGCTTGGCGTCAACATTGATGAGCTTCTGCTGTCCCAGCCGGACACAGGTGAGCAGGCGCTGGAAATCGCTGAAGCGCTTGTGCGCAGCGGTGCAGTAGACATTATCGTTGTTGACTCTGTAGCAGCTCTGGTGCCTAAGGCTGAAATAGAAGGTGACATGGGAGATTCCCACGTAGGTCTGCAAGCCCGTCTGATGTCCCAGGCTCTGCGTAAGCTATCGGGAGCGATCAACAAATCCAACACGATTGCTATCTTCATTAACCAGCTGCGTGAGAAGATCGGTGTTATGTTCGGTAATCCCGAAACAACTCCGGGCGGACGCGCATTGAAGTTCTACTCCTCGGTGCGCCTTGATGTACGCCGTGTAGAGAGCATCAAAATGGGAAATGATGTTGTCGGTAACCGTACCAAGATCAAGGTTGTGAAGAACAAGGTAGCTCCTCCGTTCAAACAGGCGGATGTTGATATTATGTACGGTGAAGGTATCTCCAAGGAAGGTAGCCTTGTCGATATCGGAACGGAAATGGATATCGTCAACAAGAGCGGAGCGTGGTATTCCTACGAAGGCGAGCGTCTTGGCCAAGGACGTGAGAATTCCAAGCAATTCCTTAAGGAGCATCCGGAGATTGCTCTGGTAATCGAGAATAAGATCCGTGAAGCAAGCAACCTGACAACGATCGTTGCTGCCCCGACGGAAGCTGAGGCTGCTGCAGAGAAAGAGGAAGAAGATAATCTGCTGCTTGAAATTGAATAATACTTTATATTAAATAGTAGAGCGCCCTGTGTATGACTGCAGCAGGGCGCTTTTTTAGTAATGAAGAGTATAAGTCTTCGGGGTCCCCGCAAAGTAATGGAGTCAGCATCAACGAGAGGCCCCGCTACAGATAGAACAAAGGTGGCGAAATACAATGGTTATTCAACTTAATCCTGAACCGGAAGAGCAGGATGTGCAGGTACTGGCCGGATTTCCGGATGGTGAGCTGCTCGAAATTACGAAGGTAGAGCGGCAGAAGAAAGCGGATCACCGCTATATTATACATTTTGGTGCTTATAACATGACTGTTCATGAGGATGTCATGATTAAATACCGTATGATCTCGGGCAGTTCGTTCATGAAGGCCGACCTGGAGGAGATTGTGGTTGCCGACGAGCGCCAGCGGGGCTATATAGAAGGGCTGAAGTATCTGGGGCATAAGCCGCGGACAGCACAGGAGATGGCCCGCCGTTTAAGGGAGAAGGAAATAGGAGAGACTATTATTGCCGAGGTGCTGGAGCGTCTGCAGCAGGAGCGCTTAATCGATGATCCGCTCTACGCTAAGCAATGGGCAGAGCAGCGCATTAATAATCAGCGAAAGGGCAAGCTGTGGATCCGCCAGGAGCTGCGGGAGAAGGGGATTGATAAATCGCTCATCTCCGAGGCGCTGGAGCATATTTCACCCGAAGAAGAAATGGAGAGCGCTTTGCAGACCGGGCGCAAGAAGTGGAATATGATCCGCGGGGACGTTAATGACAAGCGCCGGAAGACAGGGGCGTTCCTGATGCGGCGCGGTTTTTCCGGCGAAATGGTCCGTCAGGTGCTGAATACTCTGCGTGAGGAAGAACATGCTGAGGGCGGGGATGAAGAGTTTTACGATTATGAGTAATCATCTTGACATTCTCTTGACTTTAATGCCGTTATCGACTCTCTTGACAATGTCTTTTTATAAATAATAAAATATAACATGAATCGGCATAAACTAAGAATCCTTTTTCCTTCCCAAAAAGCTGAATCTTAGGAAACCGGTTCGCGTACAACTCATATGAAATGTAATCGCCGGATAAGGCGGGCAGTGTGCATGTGCAGCATGTGCAGTATGGCAATCGGTGTATTACCGGTTTTTTGTATGGTGATGAACGGATAGTTTAACAACTGCACAATTCCCAAGGCTTGTTCCTTGGAGGAACCAACGAGGAGGTGAACAGATGCCAACAACAGCAATCTGGGTCATAATCGTTCTCGTTGTAGCTGCATTATTCTTTGGATTCGGTTATTTTATTCGTAAATCCCTTGCAGAAGCTAAGATTCAAAGCGCAGAGAAGGAAGCGGTCGTCATCGTGGAGAACGCGAAGAAGGACGCTGAGGCGCTGAAGAAGGAAACGGTACTCGAAGCTAAGGATGAAGTACACAGAATCCGTACTGAAGCTGAGAAAGAAACTCGTGAACGCCGGAATGAAATCCAACGGCAAGAGAGACGTTTGCTGCAAAAGGAAGAATCGCTGGATAAAAAAATGGAATCGCTTGAACGAAAAGAAGAACAAGTAGCTAACAAAGAGAAACGAATTGACGAAACGCAGCAGCAAATTGATGTTATTTACAAGAAACAGGTTACCGAGCTGGAGCGTATCTCCAACCTGAGCATCGATGATGCCAGAAGTATCATTTTGAGCAATGTAGAGCAGGAAGTTCGCCATGAAACCGCGCAAATGATTAAGGAAATTGAACAGCAGGCCAAAGAGGAAGCGGACAAGAAGGCCCGCGAAATCATTACACTGGCTATCCAGCGCTGTGCAGCTGATCATGTTGCCGAAACAACGGTATCTGTTGTAACCTTGCCGAATGAAGAGATGAAGGGCCGGATTATCGGCCGTGAAGGCCGTAATATCCGTGCACTGGAAACTCTTACAGGTATTGATCTCATTATCGATGATACGCCGGAAGCCGTTATTCTGTCGGGCTTTGATCCGATCCGCCGCGAAGTGGCCCGTACGGCACTTGAGAAGCTGGTTGCTGATGGACGTATCCATCCGGCACGGATTGAAGAAATGGTTGATAAATCCCGTAAGGAAGTGGATGAACGGATTCGCGAGTACGGTGAACAAGCTACCTTTGAGGTTGGCGTTCACGGTCTGCACCCTGATCTGATCAAGATCCTGGGCCGTCTGAAATTCCGTACGAGCTATGGTCAGAATGTACTTAAGCACTCCATGGAGGTTGCTTATTTGACTGGACTTATGGCCGGTGAGCTTGGGGAAGACATCGTGCTGGCAAAACGTGCCGGGCTGCTCCATGATATCGGCAAAGCGCTGGATCATGAAGTGGAAGGCTCGCACGTTGAAATTGGCGTTGAGCTTGCAAAGAAATACAAAGAGCATCCGGTGGTCATCAACAGTATCGCATCCCATCACGGAGACTGCGAAGCTACATCGGTTATTGCGATGCTGGTTGGAGCAGCTGACGCTTTGTCGGCAGCACGTCCGGGCGCACGCCGTGAGACACTGGAGACTTACATCAAACGTCTGGAGAAGCTGGAAGAGATCTCCGAAAGCTTCGAGGGCGTTGAGAAGTCTTATGCCATCCAAGCGGGCCGTGAGGTTCGTGTAATGGTGCAGCCTGAGAAGATTGATGATGCGGAAAGCTTCCGTCTGGCACGCGACATTACGAAGATGATCGAGAGTGAGCTGGATTATCCGGGTCATATCAAGGTTACCGTTATCCGCGAGACACGGGCTGTAGAATACGCAAAATAAGCAAGGAAATTGGCCCCCCTGCGGGGCCTTTTTTCTTTTCTAACTAGGAGGAGAAGAACATTAAAGTTTTATTTATAGGTGATATTGTAGGCAATACCGGCAGAAAGGCACTGCGTGAAATGCTGCCGACGCTCAAGAGCAAGTACCAGCCCCATATTATTATCGTAAACGGTGAAAATGCGGCCGCTGGCAGAGGAATTACCTCAGCAATTGCCAATGAATTTTTTAATTGGGGTGTACATGGCATTACATTGGGTAATCATACTTGGGACAATAAGGATATTTTTGAATTTATCGACGACGAGCCGCGGATGATCCGTCCGGCCAACTTTCCGCCGGGAACGCCGGGCAGAGGGTATACGGTTGTTAAAGGTAACGGCAAACAGCTGGCTATTGTGAATCTGCAGGGCCGTACCTTTTTACCGGCGATTGATGATCCGTTCCGGATCGGGGAAGAGATCGTGGAGGAGCTGCGCCGCAACCACAAGTGCATTCTCGTTGATTTTCATGCCGAAGCGACCTCAGAGAAGATTGCCATGGGTTATTTTATGGACGGCATGGCGTCTATTGTAGTCGGCACCCATACGCATGTGCAGAGCAACGATGATGTCATTCTGCCCGGCGGAACGGCTTATCTGACCGATGCGGGTATGGTTGGTTCAAGGGAAGGAATTCTGGGTATGGAAAAGGATGCAGTCCTTTATAAATTCACTACCCAGCTCCCGTCGAGGTTTGTGGTAGACGAAGGTAAATGGCAGTTGAACGGGTTATTCGCGGAGATTGACGAGGCCACAGGTAAAGCGACACGTCTGGAGAAGATTCGTTTGCGTGAAGATGAATGGGTTATGAGCTAGGCCCGGATACATGTAAGGGGTGCATTCGGGAAAAATCATCGTTTTTGGATAAAGTGTGATCTTTTTTATATCGAAAAAGAGTATCTTTTGTACCAATTTCTCCAGCGTAGTCCGCAAAAAGAAGGAATTATTTCTTCTCCCGCGAATAACATCTACAGTAGTGGAAGAACACCATCATTTTCCCAGGGGAGGTACTTACTATGGATGTATTAAAAGTATCAGCTAAATCCAATCCGAATTCCGTTGCCGGTGCATTAGCAGGTGTTCTTCGTGAACGTGGATCGGCCGAGCTCCAAGCTATTGGAGCAGGAGCACTGAACCAGGCAGTCAAAGCAGTTGCCATCGCCCGGGGATTTGTCGCGCCAAGCGGTGTTGATCTGATCTGCATTCCAGCCTTTACGGATATCGTAATTGACGGGGAGGACCGGACGGCGATTAAACTGATTGTTGAACCCAGATAATATTTGGACTAATACTGATGAACCTGTTTACTTATGTAAACAGGTTTTTTGCTGTGCAGGGAAAAGCGGCATATTGGGGGCATAAGCTGTTATATAAGGCTGCTGGCGGCAGCTGGCTTTTGAAGTACTAGTGATCCTGCAAACAGGCTAACTAAGTTATTTGGAAGAAAGGCGGGGACGAGATGAAGACAGCAAACGGGCTTAAGGTTGCGGATTTTCACTGTGATGCTTTGAGCAAGCTGCAGGCGGCACCGGATATTAATTTTAAGAACGATAGCCGGATGGATGTTACGGCAGAGCGGCTGGCGGCAGGGAATGTGGGGCTGCAGGTGTTTGCCATTTATTTGTCTGAGGCCAGGGGGAAACCGGGATTTGACAGTGTGCTTGGACAGCTGGAGCTGTTCCGGAAGCGGATCATCGGCGGTGATGGGGGGCTGCGGTGGCTGCGCTGGAAGGAAGAAGCGGTATTACCCGCTGCTGCTGAACCTCCCTTGGGAATGCTCTCGCTCGAAGGTGCGGAGGGTCTGGAAGGGAATTTATTTTATGCAGAGCTGCTGTTTGAGCTGGGTGTGCGCTTTCTGGGGATTACCTGGAATGTTGCGAACTGGGCGGCTGACGGGGTGCTGGAGTCAAGAAATGGCGGATTTACGGAAAAGGGCAGGGCGCTTATCGAATGGTGTAATACCGGCGGAATGCTGCTGGATGTGTCACATTTGGCCCCGGCCGGTTTCTGGGAGCTGACTGAGCGCAGTACCCGCCCCTTTATTGCATCCCACTCCAATGCAGCTGCTGTATGCGGGCATCCCCGGAATTTAAGTGATGAGCAGATTAAAGCGTTGATTGCCATGGATGGACGGATCGGGCTGACCTTTGTCCCGTGGTTTGTCCGCACAGGAGGAGGGGCCAAAGCAGAGGATGTGCTGAAGCATATCGAGCATATCTGCGCGCTTGGCGGATCAGGGCAGCTGATGTTCGGCTCGGATTTTGACGGTATAGATGCCTGGGTTGAGGGGCTTGAGCATCCCGGAAAATATACGGCGTTCGCAGAGTTGCTGCTGAAGCATTATCCTGAAGATCAGGTGAGGGGCTGGCTGCATGGCAATGCGATGAGCTTTTTGAGTGCTTACTTGCCTTCCCGTCCAATGCCTTAATAAGAGAATTCTGGAAAAATATAAAATGGAGAAAACGTGACTGAAACGGAGAAGAAGCGGCAAATTGTCGAAGAAATGTCGAAAAAGAAAGGCTGAATGTGAGTGGGACCTTTTTATTTTCGGGTAAGAAGATGTATAATGTTTAGTGGCTTGTACAGATACTAGAGAAAATACAAGGAGTGACTTACAAATGAGCAAGACTGTACCCGTAGGTGTGTCGGCCCGGCATATTCACCTTACGCAGGAGCACGTGGAAGCATTGTTTGGCCCAGGCTACCAATTGACTGAGTTCAAACCGCTCTCCCAACCAGGACAATTCGCAGCAAACGAGCAAGTAGCCGTAATCGGCAGCAAAGGCAAGTTCGACAAAGTAAGAATTCTCGGACCTGCGCGTCCGGCATCCCAGCTTGAAATTTCCCGTACGGACTCTTTCAGCCTCGGCGTGAAAGCACCTGTCCGTGAATCCGGAAATATCGAGGGAACACCAGGCATTACGCTTAAAGGACCAGCCGGTGAAGTGGTACTGGAGACTGGTGTTATCATTGCAGCCCGTCACATTCACTTCCACACTTCCGAAGCAGAGGCTTGGGGCATTGCTGACAAGCAAATGCTCAAGGTACGCCTTGGCGGCGAACGCGGCCTGGTGCTGGAGAACGTGCTTGCACGTGTATCTGACAGCTTTAAGCTTGACATGCACATCGACACCGACGAAGCGAATGCTGCAGGTGCCAACAACGGCGATACCGCAGAAATCGTAGACTAGTTTTATCTTTATAGCATGGAAGGGCGGGGGAATATTCCTCCGCTCTTTTTATTGTCATCAGGGGTGCAGCGGCATGTTCCGCAGGATCTGAATCAGCTTTATCGAAAAGCTGAGATTGCGGGGTTATTTTATATGCGGATATGTGGTATCATTATGCGTTATGACTTAGCTCTGCGCCCTGTGGAAACGTAAGGATAAGCGTAATCCCGCAAGTCCGGGTAATTTGACAATATGTGTTTGATATAAGGAGACAATTATGACTTTTAATGACTTGGGTCTGAGCCCGGCAATTTTGAAGGCGCTTGACCTTGCTAACTATACATCACCTACACCGATTCAAAAGGAAGCTATTCCCGCAGCATTGACCGGAAGAGATGTGCTGGGCTGTGCGCAGACCGGAACGGGGAAGACGGCAGCTTTTTCTCTGCCTATTATTCAGCTGCTTGCCAAGCAGACGGTTAACCGGAACGGCAAACGCCCAATCCGTTCACTGATTCTGACCCCTACCCGTGAGCTGGCGCTGCAAATCTATGAGAATATTCAGGTCTACAGCAAGTATACCGGCATCCGCTCTACGGCTGTTGTCGGCGGTGTCTCCCAGAGATCCCAGGAACGTGCTTTGGCACTGGGTGCGGATATCCTGATTGCTACTCCAGGCCGTCTGATTGATCTAATCTCTCAAAAGCATGCCGATCTGCAGCATGTGCAGATGCTGGTGCTGGATGAAGCGGACCGGATGCTTGATATGGGCTTCATCCATGATGTGAAGCGGATCATCGCCAAAATGCCGGCGAAGAAGCAGACCCTGTTCTTCTCTGCGACAATGCCGCAGGAGATTTCACAGCTGATCAAAACCCTGCTTGTCAATCCGGTGAAAATCGAAATCACTCCCGTTTCTTCGACAGTAGACCGGATTGAGCAGTCCGTCTATCTGCTGGAAAACGGCTTTAAGCAAAAGCTGCTGAACCGGCTGCTGGAGGATAAATCCATTGTGTCTGCACTTGTCTTTACCCGTACAAAACGCGGAGCAGACCGGGTAGCACGTGATTTGGCCAAGGTTAATATTACCGCCCAGGCGATACACGGCAACAAGTCGCAGAATGAACGGCAAAATGCGCTGCGCAATTTCAAAAGCGGGGTAACCCGTGTGCTGGTGGCTACCGATATCGCTGCCCGGGGAATTGACATTGACGAGCTGTCGCATGTGATCAACTTCAACCTGCCGAATATTCCGGAGACGTATGTACACCGGATTGGCCGGACCGGCCGTGCAGGCATGAGCGGTATCGCTATTTCCCTGTGCGAAGCGGAGGAGCTGCCGTACCTGAAGGATATCCAGAAGCTGATCGGCAAAACGATCCCTGAAGTGAAAAATCATCCGTATCCGATGATTAAGGTGAATCCGGCGCTGGCGGCAGAGGTTGCCAAGGCGAGTAAGGCGGCCGGCTCTGGAAAGGCTGCTGCACCTGCAAAACCAAAGGCAAAAACCAACCCGGCACGCAAGCCGAAGGAAGAATGGTTCACGCAGGGCAGCCGCCCGCGCAGCGGACAGGGTGGCTCCAAGGGCAACGGTGCAGGCGGCAGACAGCATGCCGAGCCTAACGCAAGCGGCAGCCGCAGTGCTGGCGGAGCGCGGGCTGTAGGAGCTGGCAGAGAGCAGACTGGCGGAGCGCGGGCTGCTGGAGCTGGCAGAGAGCAGACTGGCGGAGCGCGGGCTGCTGGAGCTGGTAGAGAGCAGAGCGGCGGAGCGCGGGCTGCAGGAGCTGGTAGAGAGCATAGCGGCGGAGCGCGAACTACTGGAGCTGACAGAGCGGCAGGAAGCCGCGCCGGCGGAAGCGGACGAAACTAGTTCAGGCATGGTGTGAATGTTAACGGGAGCTAGACGAATAAAGTTCATTAGCAGCATCCCGGGAGGAAGAGCATAGCGGAGTTTTCATACACGCAGATTTTCTTCCCGGTTACTGCCCAGTTAAATGTCAAACCCGTTACGCGCTGTCAGCCAATACTCTTTGGAGTAACTTTTTATTGTATGCTGATCAAGATAACTGTATTTCGTACAATTAAAAACAGTAAAATGGGCTGCAGACGCGAGATAAGTGTATTTTGTGCAACTATAAAACGCCAATTTGCTCGAAACAGCTATTTACAGGCGTTTTAGTTGTATGGAATACAGCTAAACGGATAATTGGACGGAAAACAGGCGTTTTAGTTGTACAGAGTGCAGTTAAGCCATTTGGGCCACCAGAGCCGTCCGAAAGCCAGCTGGAATGCAGCGGACGTGAGGTATCGGCGTTGTAAGCACAAAATAGCAGCTACAAAACAGCAAACACAAAACCCCGTATTGCACACTCAGCAGAGAGTACAATACGGGGTTTTGCGTCTACAGCGTCAAGCCGGTGTAATCTGGCGGGATTAGCCGGCGAGATGGGCGCCCAGCTCCTCGCGCAGCGCGTCGCTGATCGAAGTCATCGGCAGGCGCAGCGTGTCCGAGGAGATCTCGCCTGTAGCGCTGAGCAGCCATTTGATCGGTGCAGGGTTGGATTCCTTGAACAGCAGCTTCATCAGCGGCACCAGCCGGTCATACTCGGCTCTGGCAGCCTCAAGCTGGCCGGCTCTGTACTGCTTGTAGATGCCGAGGAATCTGGCGGTATGCACATTGGCGGAAGCGAGCATGCCGCCCGCCGCGCCGCAGCCCAGCATATCAAAGAAGGAAAGGTCGTCGCCGCAGAGAACAGGCTTCGAGCCGTGGCGTGACAGCTCGGAGACAAGCAGCGGTGAGCCGGAGCAGTCCTTAAGTCCGACGACGTTGTCCAACTCGAGGATGGTGCGCGCGGTATCTACCGTCATGCCGACTCCGGCGCGGCCTGGGATATCATAAGCGATGATCGGAATGCCGACCTCGGCGGCTTTGCGGAAGTGTGCGATGATCCCCTGCTGGGATGGGCGGCTGTAATAGGGAACAACAACGAGCGCAGCATCGACTCCGGCATTGGCGGCAAGCTCCGTGCGTTTGACGGTAGACATCGTATCATTGGTGCCCGTACCGATGACGAGCGGGATATCGCTGCCCTGCAGCAGCTGTTTAGAGGCATCAATTAGCAATTCTAATTCTTGTATACTGACTGTCGGCGATTCTCCAGTGGTTCCATTTACGACCAGACCATGAATGTTGTTCTTGATGATGTTCTGCACATACCGCTGATACGAAGCCAGATCAATCTCGCCTGCTGCATCGAACGGTGTTACCACGGGAACATAGATTCCATAAATCTGTTCTGCTGTTAACATGAATATCGTCCTCCAAATTTGTATAACCGTTTATTATACTGTAGCATGGAATAATTCATCGGCGTTAGCTATAATAAATGATATGGGTCATCAATATTATTGATGTTAGGGTGATAGCATGGATTTAACATATATGAGAACCTTCCGCGAGGTGGCGAAGCGTCAGAGCTTTACGAGAGCAGCGGAGGAGCTGGGATATGCCCAGTCGAGTGTAACAATGCAGATTCAGAAGATTGAAAAAGAATACGGAGTAACCCTTATGGAGCGCCATGGCCGCATTTTGCGCCTGACTCCGCCGGGAGAAGAGCTGCTGAAGCTGTTTGTGGAGATTCTTGATCTGTACGACAGGTCAAAAGAAACCATTGCCCAGCAAATCGGCGGTACGCTGACTATCGGGACAATCGACTCGCTGGCTGCATTCTATCTGCCGCCGTTCCTGCAGCAGCTGCGGACGACCTTTCCCGGGCTGAATATTCATCTGCAGACTGAGCAGGAAGCGAATCTCGTATCCAAAATCCGGGACGGCGAGGTGGACATCGGACTGATGCTGGACCGCTGCACTACGGATTCAACGCTGGAGCGGACGATTATCCGGGATGAGCCCCTGGTGCTGGTCGCTCCCTCCAGTCATCCGCTGGCGAAGCTCAACAAGGTATCCCTGCAGGATTTGAACAACTGTGAGCTGATAGTCTCCGAGGAAAGCTGTATCTACCGCAGCATGTTCGAGAACCTGCTCCGTGAGCACGGTATTGTGTTCCGGATCGGCTTTGAGCTGTCCAATCTGGAGGCGATCAAGCGCTGTGTACGCAACGGCCTGGGCATTGCCCTGCTGCCGAGAATAGTGGCTGAGGAGGAGATCGAGCGCGGGAATCTGGCTGAGCTGCCTTTTGCCCACCCGGAGATCCACTTTGACCTGCAGCTGCTGATCCATCCGAAGAAATGGAAGTCGCTGCCGCTGCAGTCGCTGATTCAAATGCTGTTGACTGATGCTGAGGCAAAGAAGGCTGTGATGTAAAGCGGGCATTAGCGGTTCTGCTGCTGCCTTTACACCGAAAATTACCCATATACAGGAGGTATCATGATTCATTGCAGAGTAGCGACAGTAAAGGATCTGGACATCATTGTGCAAATGCTTGCGGACGACGAATTAGGCAGAACAAGAGAGCGTTACGAGACCCCGCTTCCGGAGAGCTACTCTGCAGCCTTCCAAGCGATTGACACTGATCCGAATAATGAGCTGATAGTGGCTTGTTTAGGTGATGAGGCTGTAGGCGTACTTCAGCTTACATTTACCCCTTATTTAACCCATCAGGGCAGCTGGAGAGCGACAATTGAAGGGGTCCGCACTGCTTCATCCGTAAGGGGAAAAGGAATTGGAAGCAAACTGATTCTATGGGCGGTTGAGCGTGCCAAAGAGCGGGGCTGTCACATGATTCAGCTGACGACGGATACAACACGCGGTGATGCTTTGCGCTTTTATGAGCATCTGGGCTTTAAAGCAACTCACACCGGACTAAAAATGAAATTATAAAACGATAACGCTTGGAGGGTACAATGAACATTATCGAGCTTCCGGTTGAATTCACGTATGAAGAACACCATTATCACCTTTATCCGAGTCTAATTGAACTTAATAATGAGCTCATTCTGGTTGACACGGGCTATCCCGGGTTCCTGCCCCTTATTGAAAACGCTATAGAGAAAAAGGGGTATGACCTCAGGCGGCTGAAGTATATCGTGATCACCCACTACGATGATGACCATATTGGGGCTTTACATGATTTTAAGAAAAAATACCCGTGGGTGACGGTAATCTCCAGCGAACGGGAAGCCGTCTATATCAGCGGCGAGGAGAAATCAGAAAGGCTGGAACAGGCAGAGGCTTTGCTTGCCCAAATGCCTGAGGAGCAGAAGGCCTTCGGCCAGTCGTTCGTTGACCTGCTGACAAGCCTGCAGCATATTCCGGTCGATCAGACTGCCCGGGACGGGGAGTGGCTGTTTGGCGGGGCATGCAAGGTAATAGCAACACCCGGACACACGTCAGGCCATATCTCCCTGCATATACCGGAGCTGGACAGCGTGATTACAGGTGATGCTGCCTACATAGAGGACAATGGCACAGAGCTGCTGGTAGCGAATCCTCAGTACTGCCTCGACCTGCCGCAGGCGGAGAAATCCCTGGAGCTGCTGAAAAGCCTTAAGGCGAAGCATTATTACTGCTATCATGGCGGATCGTTACATATATAAAGAAGCTTTTTAAGCACCGATATGCAGCAAGATATTGACATCAAAAACGACAATATGGTATATAAAAGGAAGTGTTAGCACTCATCCTTATGGAGTGCTAATCATCCGGAAGCAATCAGCAGGCTATTTTTGAGAGGAGATTCTATATTCATGTCTAAAAAAGAGTTCAAAGCCGAATCCAAACGACTACTGGAAATGATGATTAACTCCATCTATACACAGCGGGAAATCTTCCTGCGGGAGCTGATCTCCAACGCAAGCGATGCTATCGACAAAATCTATTACAAAGCACTAGCTGACGACAGCCTGGTGTTCAATAAAGAGGATTACTACATCAAAGTGACTGCCGACAAGGACAGCCGCACGCTGACCATTTCCGACACAGGGATCGGGATGACACAAGAGGAGCTGGAGAACAATCTGGGGATTATCGCGAACAGCGGCTCCTTTGCGTTCAAGAAGGATAACGAAGCCAAGGACGGCCATAACATTATCGGGCAGTTCGGGGTCGGCTTCTATTCTGCTTTTATGGTGGCAGAGGATGTTACGGTTATCAGTAAGGCACTGGGCAGCGAGCAGGCCTACAAGTGGGAATCCCAGGGGGCAGACGGTTATACGATCGAGCCTGCAGAGAAAGACAGCGTGGGTACTGAAATCACCCTCAAAATCAAAGCCAACACTGAAGACGACAACTACGACGAGTTCCTGGAAGAGTACCGCCTGAAAGCGATCATCAAGAAGTATTCCGACTTCATCCGTTTCCCGATCAAGATGGACATCACCGGCAGCAAGCCTAAGGAAGGCAGCGAAGGGGAGTTTGAGGAAACGAAGGAAGAGCAAACCGTCAACAGCATGGTGCCAATCTGGCGCAAGAACAAAAGCGAGCTGACTGAAGAGGACTACACCAACTTCTACAACGAGAAGCGCTACGGCTTCGACAAGCCGCTTAAGCATATCCATATCAGCGCCGATGGTGCGGTGGTATACAATGCGATTCTGTTCATTCCGGAGAACACACCTTTTGACTACTACACTAAGGAGTACGAAAAAGGCCTGGAGCTCTACTCCAATGGCGTGCTGATTATGAACAAATGTGCGGACCTGCTGCCGGACTACTTCAGCTTTGTTAAAGGGATGGTGGATTCCGAGGACCTGTCGCTCAACATCTCCCGCGAGCTGCTGCAGCATGACCGCCAGCTGACGCTGATTGCGAAGAACATCAAGAACAAGATTAAGAGCCAGCTCCTCAGCCTGCTGAAGGACGAGAGAGAGCAGTATGAGACGTTCTATAAATCTTTTGGCAGACAGCTGAAATTTGGCGTGTACAATGATTACGGTATGGAAAAAGAAACCCTTCAGGACCTGCTGATGTTCTACTCCTCCAAGGAGAAGAAACAGGTTACGCTGGCTGAATACGTGGAAAGAATGCCTGAAGACCAGAAGTATATCTACTATGCTTCCGGTGAGTCGGTAGAGCGGATCGAGAAGCTGCCGCAGACCGAAATCGTGCTCGACAAGGGCTATGAAATTCTCTACTTCACTGACGATATCGATGAATTCGCGATCAAGATGATCATGTCCTATAAGGAAAAAGAATTCAGAAACGTCTCGAGCGGCGACCTGGGCATCGAAGAGGATGCTGCGGACAAGCCGTCGGAAGAGGAGCAGAACGAGAACAAGGACCTGTTCGAAGCGATGCAGGGCATCCTGTCCGGCAAAGTGAAGGCAGTTAAAGCCTCCAAGCGCCTTAAGTCCCATCCGGTCTGCCTGTCCACTGAAGGCGAGCTGACCATTGAGATGGAAAAAATCCTCAAAGCAATGCCTAACGGCCAAGAGGTTCAGGCGGACAAGGTACTGGAAATCAACGTCAACCATGATGTCTTCAAATCACTCAAGGCTGCGGCTGACAGTGACAAAGAGAAGCTGGGCCTGTACACAAACCTGCTGTACAACCAGGCGCTGCTGATCGAAGGCCTGCAGGTTAATGATCCGGTACAGTTTACTAATGATATCTGCAAAATCATGGTTTAATGCTTAATCGGCAGTTATAGGCTGCTGTAAAGTGGCTGTAAAAGATAAAACCCGCTTCCGGCGTTAGCCGGGGCGGGTTTTTGCGCATTTCGCAGCGGCGGTATTCCGCCACAGTTATGCATACGGCAGTCCATGGCCGGATTTACCCCTGCCGGAAATTCTCTATAAACTTCACGGCCTGGGCGGACAGGTATTTATCCTTCATCCAGACAGCCGCAACCCGGGTATTCAGCGAATCGCTGCGGAGCTCCTTGAGGACAAGATTGCTGTTGGCGGCAAGGCTGTAGGCGGATCTGGGGATAATACCGACACCGAGCCCCGCGTTGGCCCATAGCAGGGTCGTACGGGCATCATCATTCATGCAGAAAAACTGCGGATCAAAGCCGTGCTCCAGACAGGTCTCGCGGATCAGCTGCTCAAACCGGCGGTAGACAATAAGCGGCTGGTTCTGCAGCTCGCCTATCTCAATGTCTGATCTTCCATCCGTCCAGTCATAAACGGGTGACATCACGGCAATCATAGGTTCAGATGCCGTATAAATACATTCCAGCCCGGTGCTGCTGAATGGGGTACGGATGATGCCTATTTCGACGATGCCTTTGCTCAGCAGGTCGAGTATCCGGTACGTATTGCCTTCATGGATCTCGAATTTTACACCTGAATAAAGCTGGTGAAACTCCAGCAGCCGCTCCTGCAGCAGCGTGGCGGCAGAGGAAGAGACTGTGCCGATAGAGAGCGTGCCGGACACGCCTTCTACATAATCCTTCAGCTCGCGGGTGGTGGAATCCGCCAGCTCCAGAATCTGCTGAGCCCGTACGCGCAGCATCATTCCGGCTTCGGTAAGCTGTACGCTGCGCGGACCGCGCTCTACCAGCTTGACTCCCAGTTCTTCCTCCAGCAGCTTAAGCTGCTGGCTGAGCGGCGGCTGGGCCATTTGCAGCCTGCGTGCCGCTGAGGTAATTTGGCCTTCCTCGGCAATAGCCAGAAAATATTTGAGTTGGCGGATATCCATAACTAACCTCCGGTATGTTCGTGTTGACATATGCAGTACGTATCGCAGAGATATGAAACCAATATTATTAATATGGTTGCAGATATGACATAATCATAACGGGTCTTTTAGTTATTGCATAGAGATACATACTGTATAGGCTGGTGAGTAGTTATGTTTAAAATTGCTGTTTTTCTGAAACCGTACAAAAAAGAGGTCATTCTCGGTCCAATCTTCAAGCTGCTGGAAGCGATGCTGGAGCTGCTGCTCCCGACCATCGTGGCGCTGATTGTCAACAACGGCATCGGCAATCAGGATAGCGGATATGTGTACCGGATGGGCGGGCTGATGCTTCTGATGACCTTGCTTGGCTTCGGCTGCTCCATGGTCTGCCAATATTATGCCGCCCGTGCTTCACAGGGCTTCGGCACATCGCTGCGCAACAAGATGTTCAAGCATGTGTCCTCGCTCTCGTATGCGGAGCTGGATAAGCTTGGAACGCCCTCGCTGATCAACCGGATTACCAATGACGTGAACCAGCTGCAGCTGGCCGTAGCGATGCTGATCCGGCTGGTTGTCCGTGCGCCGTTCATCTGCATCGGGGCGATCATTATGTCGATGATTCTTGACTTCCGGCTGTCGCTCATACTGCTGGCGGCAACACCGGTGTTCGGGGTAATCCTGTATTTTATTATCACCCGCAGCAGCCCGCTCTACCGCAAATACCAGCAGAAGCTTGATCATCTGGCGCTGGTGCTGAGCGAAAATCTGTCCGGTATCCGCGTTATCCGCGCCTTTGCGAAATCGCGCCGCGAGAAGCAGCGTTTTGCCGCTGCGTCGGACGATCTGACTGCGACAGCGATCCGGGTCGGACGCATCGCCGCCTGGCTCGGACCGATGACGACACTGGTGGTCAATGCGGCGATTATTGCCATCCTCTGGGCAGGCGGCTGGCACATCGACGCCGGACGCCTCTCGCAGGGGGAGATTATCGCTTTTATCAACTATGTGACCCAGATTTTGCTGGCACTGATTGTCGTATCGAATCTGGTGATCCTGTTCACCAAGGCCTCATCCTCTGCTAACCGGGTTAATGAAGTATTGGCCGCAGCCACCTCGGTTCCGGATAAGGGGAATACCGCGATTACTGCGACAGCAGCCGCTGACGTTCCGCTTATCTCCTTCGAGCAGGTCTCCTTTGGTTATAACCGTACCGGCGAGCTTGCACTGGAGGACATCACGGTAAAGATAAACCAAGGCCAGACCGTCGGTCTGATCGGCAGTACCGGCTCCGGCAAGTCAACGTTTGTTAACCTGATCCCGCGTTTTTATGATACCGTTCAAGGGGATATCCGGATTAGGGGCGTGAACGTAAAGGATTACCCGCTGGAGCAGCTGCGGAGCCTGATAGGCATCGTACCGCAAAAAGCGCTGCTGTTCACCGGCACGATTGCCGATAACATCCGCTGGGGCAAGCAGGAGGCTACCCGTGACGAGCTTATGCAGGCTGCTGCGGTGGCTCAGGCGGAGGAGTTCATCAGCAAGCTCCCGGAAGGGCTGGAAACGCCGGTAGCCCGGGGCGGCCTGAATCTGTCAGGCGGACAGAAGCAGCGTCTGACCATTGCCCGCGCCGTAGTTGGCCGTCCGCCGGTTCTGATCCTGGACGATTCGTCCAGTGCACTTGACTTTGCAACAGATGCCGCGCTGCGCAAGGCGCTTAAGGAATACGGACGGGAGATGACCGTGCTGCTTGTATCTCAGCGGGTCAGCACGGTGCAGCATGCGGATCAGATTATTGTTTTTGACGAGGGACGGATTGCCGGAACCGGTACTCATGAGGAACTGCTTGCATCCTGCGCCGTTTACCGTGAGATTTGTGAATCACAGCTGTCCAGCCAGGAGGTGGCGCAATGAATACCAAAGAAACATGGAAGAGACTGCTGAATTATACAAGGCAATACCGCGGTATTTCTGTGGGGGCCGTGATTTGCGCCATCCTGAGCGTGGCTGCCAGTCTGGTCGGTCCGCTGCTGATCGGGCGGGCTATCGACCGGATGATCGGGCCGGACAATGTTGATTTTCCGGAAATTCTCCGGCTGCTGCTGGTTCTGGGCGCTGTTTATGTGGTTGGCAGCTTTTTCGGCTGGCTTTTGACCTACTACACCAACAAAATTGCTTATAAAACGGTCTACGATTTGAGACATGATTTATTTGATAAACTGGATACCCTGCCGCTGAAGTTCCACGACAATCACCCGCAGGGCGACAGCATCAGCAGGTTTGTCAACGATATGGATGCCGTCTCTGACGGGCTGCTGCAGGGCTTCTCGACGCTGCTGACTGGTATTGTTACGATTGCCGGTGCCATCGGCTTTATGCTCTATATCAGTCCGGTTATGACTGTGGTGGTGCTATTATCCGCGCCGGTGACCTATTATGTCGCCAAATTCATTACTACACGCTCCCAGAAGCTGTTCCGCGAGCAGGCGAAGATTCTCGGCGGACTTAACGGCTATGTAGAGGAAATTGTCGGCGGGCAAAAGGTTGTGCAGGCCTACCATTATGAGGACCGCTCTTTTGCACGCTTTTCTGAACGCAACAATGAGCTGTATCAGACCGGGGTCAAATCGCAGTTTTACGGCTCGCTGGCTAATCCGACAACCCGGCTGGTCAATAACATTACATTCTCAGTCATTGCAATGATCGGCAGTGTGCTGGTGATCGGAGGACATTTCTCGGTCGGGGAACTGTCGAGCTTCCTGATCTACTCCAACCTGTTCGCTAAGCCGTTTAACGAAATCACCGGTGTTATCACCCAGCTGCAATCGGCGACGGCTTCGGCCCAGCGGGTGTTCAAGATTCTCGATAGGGTGCCGGAAATACCGGATGCTCAGGGCGCTCATGTGCTTGGTGTAAGTCAGGGGACGATCACTTTTGACAAGGTAAGCTTTGCTTATACGCCTGAGCGGCCGCTGATCCGTAATTTCAGTCTTGAAGTGAAGCCGGGTACCCGTGTTGCCATTGTCGGCCAGACAGGAGCAGGGAAGACGACGCTCGTTAACCTGCTTATGCGCTTCTACGATGTGGATAGCGGCAGCATCCGGATTGACGGTGTGGATATTAATCACATCACCCGTGATAGCCTGCGGCAGAACTTCGGGATGGTGCTGCAGGATACGTGGCTGTTCGGCGGCTCGATCCGCGACAATATCGCCTATGGCAAGCCTGAGGCGACAGATGAAGAGGTTATTGCCGCTGCTAAGGCGGCGAGCGCCCACAGCTTCATCAAGCGGCTGCCCGAGGGCTACGCCACCAAGATCAGCGGCTCCGGGGACAATCTGTCCCAGGGCCAGAAGCAGCTGCTGACGATCGCCCGTGTCATGCTGGCCGATCCGCCGATGCTGATCCTGGATGAGGCGACCAGCAGCATTGATACGCTGACTGAAATCCGTATCCAGAAGGCTTTTCTGCGGATGATCTCCGGCCGGACCAGCTTCGTCATCGCCCACCGGCTGTCCACGATCCGCGAGTCGGATATTATCCTCTACATGAAGGACGGGGACATTGTCGAGAGCGGCACTCATGAGGGGCTGCTGGCCAGCGGCGGGCATTATGCGAACCTGTATAACAGCCAGTTTGCGGCGGTGTAAAGCTTTAATATGCGATAAAGACTGCATGCAGTGATATTTTACTGTGTGCAGTCTTTTTGTATGTGTCAATAACAACTCGGGAGCTTATCTTCTTCTGCGGTCATTCATTGTCATAACCATTGCAATAAAAATAACAATTATGATGACTCCGGCTGCTATAAGAATATCCTGCAAATGAAACTCACCTCCGGCAGTAAATAAAAATGGGAATAATTAGGATGAATTGCTGTTACGTAATGATAACACAGCCTATGTCTGTCTCAAAGATCATGCAAATTTTGCTTTGACACCAAAACCGTCCAGACGGTATAGTAAATCCAGAGGTGAATCATATGAACGTTAATTCCAGGCGGGGGGTTATTTTGACGGCCGCATCCTTAATTATCAGGAGCCAGGGAGTGGAGAAGCTTACGCTCGAGGCGGTTGCCAGGGAGGCCGGTGTTAGTAAGGGCGGGCTGCTGCACCATTTTCCGAATAAAAATGCTTTGATCCAGGGGCTGGTCGAAGAGCTGACGGACGGGTTCGTGACCGATGTCCAGGAGCGGGCGGCGGCTTCAGCTGTTAATGATGGTAAGTGGAGCAGGGCATACACGGAGTCTGTGGCCTGTGATATCAAGGACGGGAACGGGATCAGCACGGCGCTGACCGCGGCGCTTTTCAGTAAGCCCGAGCTGCTTGAGAAGCTGCAGGAGCAATATGCGCTATGGCAAAAAGACATTGAAAACGACGGGATCGACCCGGTGCGTTCCACCATTGTACGGCTGGCCGCCGACGGCCTGTGGTTCTCTGAAATGTTCAGCTTAGGGAAGCTGGATGCGGAGCTGCGCGAACAGGTCATACAGGAACTGCTCAAAATGACGGTGTAGGAGGAATAGAATTGTGAACCCCTTTGTGTTATTGGCTTTTGCCATCGTGTCAGAGGTCTGCGGCAGCTCGCTGCTCAAATTAACCAACGGCTTCAGACGGCTATATCCATCTCTTGGGGTGGTAATTGGACTCGGCTCAGCCTTTTACTTTCTGTCGCTGGCGCTGCAGTCGATCTCACTCGGCACGGCTTATGCGATCTGGTCCGGGGCGGGTACGGCGTTAACGGCCATGGTTGGAGTATTCTTTTATAAAGAACGGCTTAACCGGAAAAAAATACTAGGACTGCTGCTGATCATCGGCGGTGTCATTACACTGAAGCTTGCTACAGGCGGGGCGCATTGATTGATTTTACGGGCAAAGAAGAGGATGGGGATTCAATTGAAAAGTTACATGTACCTGGCTATGGCCATCTGCTTTGAAATATTCGGGACAACGATGCTTAAGTTATCGGACGGGTTCACGAATCTGCTGCCCGGGTTGGGTGTAGTAGTGGGGATGGGGTTATCTTTTTTCTGCTTATCCATGAGTCTGCGGGTTATTCCCCTAAGCTTCGCATATGCGGTCTGGTCAGGCGTCGGGACAGCTATTACAGCCCTGCTTGGTGTGGTGGTGTGGGGCGATCCGTTCACCTTTGTGTCCTTCATCGGTATCGCGGCCATCATCGGCGGTGTGGTGCTGCTGAATGCTTCTAATCATCCGGAGAAAGCTCCACAGGGATAATTGTGAATATAAAAGAAACTCCGAAACCCGCTGCATTCGCGGATATACGGAGTTCTTTTTTTGAGATTAAATTCAGCTCAGGACAGGAGTGTTCTTCATTTCATAGATTTTTTGGAGTGTCTGGAGGTTAAGCAGCTTCCCGTCTTCGTTCTTTGCATGGAGATACCCTTCCACAAGCCTGTACCCGAAAATGATCAGGATCAGCTCGCAAACGCAATGCTCTGTCACAGGGGGAGTATCCGCATGCTCTGCAAAGCCTTTGTAGTACGCAGGGACGCACCGCTGGTAGTATTCGATCATGTGATTAAGATCCACTTCATCCGCAAGCAGGCTGGCGAGATCCTCGCCCAGGTAGCCCCATCCGGAGGTATCCCAGTCGATGAGCGCTATTGTCCCGCCTGAATAGATCAGATTGGTCACCCAGAAGTCCCGGTGGCACAGCACAAGCGGCAATTGCTCGATGCGGGCGAAAATATCGTCAGCGTGTTCATCGATATCAATCATCATCTGACGCACATGCTGCGGGAATTCACATTCCTCCGAACGGATATAGTCGTAGACGAGCGGCCAGGACCGGTAATGCAGGTACGTGTTCTTCACGAGATCCGCCCGGCTCAAGTTGGTTAGACTCTCCAGTACAGCAGGCTGCTCCGCATACAGCTTGCCCTGATAACGCCCTAACTCCAGTGCAGCCTGCTCATACATGTCACCGGTCAAGTCTAAGCCGGATACGCCATCGATGAATTCCAGCCACAGCTGATATTCATTCTGCCCGGTATTCATTTCAGCGTGATAGCATTCCGGCCAGCGGAAGGTATCCGGGAAGGTATCTCCCAAGTCAGATGAATAGAGATCATACTCCCGGCGCCATGACCCCGGATCATTGTAGCGCTCCCATTGTTTCTGGATCTTCAGCACGACACGGTACGGCAGCTTCTCTCCATCAGCAGCTTCGGCGGTTCCTGTTACCAAATGCACATTTCCCACAGTTCCGCCCTGTAAAGCTACGGTCTGGTAGTCAGCTGTGATAATATTCTTCTTAAACTGTTGGCTTAAGGCATATATCAGTGTTTCGTTTGTAATATTCATTTTTTCCATCCCCCGTTTGTTTTGGTTTGCTTCGTTCTTTTCTGGACATATTTGTGCTCATGCTGCTGGGTAAGATAATGCTCCAAGCGTTCACGCGGCAACGTACCGTCTTCCAGTGCGGCTAGAACGGCACAGCCCGGCTCGGCCACATGACGGCAATCGGCGAAGCGGCACTTCGCAAACCATTCCTCCACATCACTAAAGCTTGCTTGTAAGCCTTCACCGGCATCAAAAAGCCCAAGCTCACGCATCCCCGGCGTATCAATGACCATCGTGCCGGAGGGGAGCATGAACAGCTGACGGTGTGTTGTCGTATGCCGCCCCCTGCTGTCAGCCTCCCGGATGGACTGGACCTTCATTACATCCTGTTCCATCAATGCATTTAACAGTGAGGATTTGCCGACACCGGACATGCCGAGAAAGACGGCAGTTTTGCCCGGCATCAGGTAAGGTGCGAGTTGGTCCAGCCCCAGGCGGGAATGACTGCAAATGGCGTGAACCGGCACACCGGGAATGCTACTTATAACTTCTGCGAGCAGGGGATGATAATCTTCAACGAGATCAGCTTTGGTCAAAATAACGACCGGCTGGCCGCCGCTCTGTCTGACTTGGGTCAAATACCGTATAATTCGGGTTACGTTGAAATCCAGGTTAAGCGAAGTCACTATAAACACATAATCAAAGTTGGTGGCGACGACCTGCTCCCGGATGGTTTTGGCATAGCCTGCAGCATGCCCGGAGTAATCAGCGCGTGAGAACTTGGAGCGGCGGGGGAGTACGGTAACGATGAGCGAATCTCCGCTTCCGTTGTGCTGCAGCAGGACGAAATCACCGACGCATGGAAAATCTGAGCGCATATCAGCACCGTGATAAAAGGCCCCTTTGAGCACAGCCGTAACTTCGCCGTGTCCGGTCATAACAGTAAAACGCTCGCGCCGCAGCTCCGTCACTCTGCCGGGCACTAATCCTTCTTGAATATCCTCTGTTTCAATATAGCCATAGGTTTTTAAATCGGTCATGGTTGTGTGGTTAGCTCCTTTAATGTTGTTTTTTGGACGCAAAAATGCCGCGGACCAGCAGCCTCAAAAGAAGCTGCTGATACACGGCATAAGAACGCACCTGAAGATACGATCCTTATCGTATCCTGTAAACAGCAATTTTCACGAAAGGTTACTTTGGATGGCATCACAAAGAATACGGGCAAAATCCCGCGTTGTTCATGAATGCCTGCTATTCGATTCTAAGACGAAACCACCATATTAGTAGTAGTTGCCATTAAAATCACATCCCCTTTCGTGTACGGAACTTGCTTATCGCTAAGCTTTCTTAAAGGTATCCTATTATGGAAAAATGTTCAATGTACTAAATGATTATAATTAAAGTGCACACTTATCGTCGTAGTAACCCGGATTGCTCAAAAAGTATAAGCATGGCCTCCAACATCTGCCCAGGCGAGCGTCCCGTCCGGCATCCAGCCAAGCAGAACGCCTGCTGCCACGAAGGTTATGGTCCGTTCTTGTTTGTCATACAGACGGATTGTACTTGTGCCGGAGGTGTAAGCCGCGAACCTGCCGTCCGGCGACCAGGTGAGGGTAGACAGAACATAATAACTCTGCTGCCGCTCATGCTCCCAAATATCCTTTTTAACCTGCTCCGTAATCCGATTGTCCGGCATGACGTCAGAGGTTCCTTTGCCGGTGTCAAAACGGATTTTGCCAAGCAGGTTGCTCTTCCCGTTGTCTGCAGGAAGGATAAGGATCGAGTTGTCCTCCCAGGCCAGCGGATACACGAACAGGAAGCCGTCACTGTGCGAGAGGAAAGCTGCGTTCTCCCGGGACAACAGCGTATTTCCCTTCTGGTCCAATACCAGTAAATCCGCTCCGGGGCCGATGTAATCATCATGGGCGTATAATACGGCGATGCGGGTACCATCCGGTGATGAGGACATTCCGTAGACAGGCTTGTCAAAAACATGAAGCTTCTTACGGCTGAAATCCTGCAGGTCTACCCGGTACAGCGTTTTGTTGCCCGATACCATATAGGTGTAGCCGGGATAAAAGCGGTCGGAATACATCTCATCGTAACCATAATCATTGCCGTAAGCGCCCTCCTCCCGGGGAAAAGAAGGGATCGTAAGCTCCCGGCCTGTCATAGCCTGAACCAGATGATGCTCTTCTTGTCCATAGAACAGAAAGGAAGGGACCGTATATTCCTGGTTATCGACGGCCTTGACCCAGCCCGTATTCCAGACTGGAATCATCCGCTCAGTGCCGGATACGATGCCTTTGAAATGTACACTGCCCTGATCAGTCAGGGATCTGACAACGACAGTATTGCGGTACGGCTGCTCTGTGCTCGCATAGCTTCGCCCATCTGCTGTGTTAGCTTCATCCAGATTAAATGTCCCGGAAAAAGCGGTATCCTCGTCCATCTGCAGACGAATCTGTACAAACCTCGGTGACTCCCATTCCATCGTATAGTTGAACGCTGTCTGCGGATTGCTGGTCTGCAGGCTTTTTTTCAGTGCGGACTCCAGTGAAACTTTATCTATATCGGTATTGGACTTCACCTGCACCACTTGCCCGTATCCTCCCAGGCTCTTCATCTGCTCTATATAGAGAAAAGGCTCCTCCTGGTTTAAGGATGCTGCGGATGAAGGTGTGGCCGGAGTAGCTGTAGCTGTCTGGAGCGTTGCCGAAGGCGGGAGCGGAGAAGGGTCCGTTTGTTCTGCTGTGTCATTCTTCTGACATCCTGCCAGCATAGCAGTCGCCAGTATAAGAACTGTTAAATAACGCATAGATAAACCTCCCAGCTGAATAGTTAGAGTTTTCCATATTGATATGGACGTTGTTTAGGCGGATAAGTTGCTGAGACTGACTATTTAGCAGGGCTGCCCGGATAAGATAATCGTTAGTGCATTGACTAGTCTGGAAGCAGCAACGTATAATTTTTCCAAATGTGTTTTAAAGTTTGATGTTAAAGGGGATTTAGGATGAAGCGATTATGGTGGAACATATTGATCTATTCCGTGCTGTTTGTGGTTGTATTATTCCTGGTATTGAATGACTATTCACCGGTGCTGATCGCAGGATTTACTTTCATGGCGATCCTTATTGCTTTTACAATTCAATTCTATTATCCGGCGGTTTTGGACAAGCGAGTGGACCGTGTGGAATCTTTTTTACGCAGCCAAAAAAATAATCCGGGCTTGTATATCCAGTATGTTCTTGCGAACAAACTTGAGGACGAGGCAAAAATAGTTATGGAGCAGATTATGGGTAAATATAAGCGGACAACGGCACAGGCACCGTTCAAGGCGGCCTACGGGCTTTACCGTAAAGATATGGCTATTGTGCAGGAAGCTGTGAAGGATATCCGTTATCCCGATTACCGGGCTTATTACGAAGCAGCAATAATGGTGGAGGACGGCAAAAGTACTGAGGCTCGGAAACATCTGGAGTCTATAAAAAAGCGGTGGATGAGATCTGCACTGCTCTCAGAAATAGAACGCAGAGCGGGAGACATCGAAGCCGCAGTCAAACACGCCAGGGAAGCTGTGGACGCATCGGGAGGCGCCCAGCGTTATATTTTACATAAGGAATATGAAAGAACGTTACCGCAGGCGGTGGAGCGGGTATCGTGAGGCTGGAGGAGTAAAATATGAGGAAAACAGACTGGATTAAAGTACTCCTAGCAGTATCGCTAATCGGCAATGCGACTTTATTTATCAATCATAAACGTGACAGCCAGAGACAGGAACTAAGATATGAGTTGTTAAATGCATACATTTACCGTGATCTAACTCAACTAGAAATGACTATTCAGCATCAAATAGATAATAACTGGGTAAGCGAACCTCTCGTTCCTCAGAAATTGGATGATGCCATTGATTCGGTTATCCTACATATGGGAATGGAACAAGACGATGATAAGGAAGCTACGCTCTGGACATTACATGATTACTTGAAGGGATTCAGCGTAAATGACGATACCTACTCGGTAAGCTTAACGGATAAGCAGCGGGCAGATTACATTCGTTTGGGGGAGGAGCTGCGCTCCAGCGGATGGAACTACGGTGTAGGTTCTGATACTAAGTGGGATGCTTTTGAAGCAAGGGTGGAGGAGCTTGTATTGGATACAAAAAAATTTAAAAATGAAGCTTTTTGATGAGGGGTTGCTGGGGGATTCATTGAAAGTTTACTGCGGAGAGCCGTATCATAAGTAGGGCAAGTTTTTTGTGGGAAAACTCGCAGGAGCCTGTATTTGCAACATACCGAGGATAGGAGCAGGGTAGGCAACACTCCTGTCGGAATGGTGCGTAAATGGGCTTCTGCGGGTTAATTTGTGCTATAGAATGATGATGTACTTTGAAGGGGACTTTTGCCGATTCACAGCAAAAGCCCTTACGCCGTTTCGGCAGAAGGGGCCAGTTCAAAAAAATGCTGTTGCACCTGCGGGTTGAATTCCAGTTCTACGCTTCGCATGTCCTTCGTGACGCCGAAGTGAATCTGCCTAATGACGCATGGAAGAGGGTCTTCTGCGTCTCAGGGGGCGAAGTGCTGAGAACACATGGGAATGGCTGAGCAATCCCTACGCCGTAGTATAATAGTTACTGATTACCCTCGGAGGCATTTTATTAGACCGATTGAGGGATAGAGATATTCTATGCTACATAGACAAATTCGTTAGTCTGCTCTTCTAGTCAACAAGAATACCAAAATGGTACTGAAGGCAACTTTCGTGAAAACAAAGATCATCCAACTGGTTGGATGATCTTTGTTTTTCTATTTCCGAAGTATTTTGTCACTTTTCAATGCAAAGATACTCTTAATGACTTGTCCGCTTAATAGATTGAGATGAGCAAGATCATTTCTGCTGTTATAAATGAGCTTGAAAGTATTATTGTCTTTATTACTTTTAAAACCACCATTGATTTTAAGATAGTAATAGCGAATATGGCGTAATTCTAAATCCTCGGGAAGCTCAATCTTTCTCCCGAATTCATCTGTAACAGGAAGGACATTTAGGAGTTCATGATAATAAGATTCAATTATTTTACGTCTTTCTTGTTCAATAATGGGAAAAACAGTTTGGATTTGTGCTTCCCAAAGAATTTGTTCTACATGTGTTTTCCTTTCCGGAATAAGTGCAGCATCAGGAATGCTCTGTGCAAGGCGGCTTAATAACCCGAAAATATCATCTGTGAGTTCTTCAACAGCCAATTCCTTGCAAAGCTCGGGGTTATTTCCAGCTAAGCTTGATGCAATTTGTGTAATATAATTTTTCATCATAAACGATAAATTAGAGAGGTTGGATATGCAGTAAGAAGCAAATAACTGCATATCATAAGTGGTAATGTACTTATTTAGTTCAAGTACTGCAATTTTTTTTTGTTTATTTAGTTGTGGAATTCCTTCACTAAAAGTAAATAAAATTGAGCCGCTGTTTAATGAGCAATATTTGGCGAATTCAGTTGCAATATCAACCCAACGCTTATCCTTCTCTATTTGACGAACAATTAGAACTCGTCCATTTAATAAATTGTTTTTAGCAATAATTTTTGAAGGAGGGCCCTCCATGGGATGATAATTGTGATCGGGTGCATATTTTTGAAGTAGATATTCTTCAATATTTTCTAATTGAAAAAAATCATCGGCATTACAGTTAATAATTTGCAATTTGCTATTTTTATAGAGCAGCTTGTCTTTAAGTACGGAGAAGAATTGATCCATGTATGTTGTTTCTTCGAGGACAGTTACTCCACCGTTTGAAACAGACTCAAGAGTATCCTGTAAGTATCGGGATGGCCCTGATACTTGACTCCACCAGAGAGCTTCCTCATTTAACATTATTGTACTCCTTGTTCGGCATATTTTTCTAATTGTTCCCATACGTTTTCAAAACTTCCTAGCATTTGAAAGAAGCTATACCGATTGAATATATATTTTTCTGAGCCCATTTGCTCTTGTCTAAGAATATTAAGTTCATCCATTTCTTCAAGAAGAGCCTTTAAATTGTCTTCAGACATACGACAAATTTTCTTGATTTCAAAATCTTTGCAAACATTCATAATGTCCTTTACTGCGGCGGCTTTACCTATACCTTCAGAGTAATAGTAATATGCCATTGCATTTGCCAAGATATCATAAAGATCATCTTTATCCAATTGCAGAGTAATACGGAATCTATCCTCAATCATTTCCAAAAATTCCGATTGTCCCAAAAGTGTTTTCAGATGCTTCTCGTCAAGTAAATATGGAGGAGCAGAATTTTCATTGTAACTCCCATTTCTGTAACTGTCGACGGTAGCTTCAATCAGTTTTTGACAGTAAAAATGAATTAGTCCAGGATAGTAATTAGTTTTAGCCAAAATTAGGCTGATCATGTAATCATCGGTTTCATCAATACGGAAACCTAAGTATTGTAAAGGTTTTTGTAACAGATCACAGGCATCAGTATATGCAAGAGGACGTATTGTGATATGCCCCATGTGTGCTAGAACACTATTACCGCTTAAACGACGCTTGTTAAAACGAACAACGTCGCGAAGTCCAGCTAACACAAATTTAAATTGATCATTAAAAGAATCTTTAAGTTCCTTAAGGATCTCAAGTGGTCGATTATTGTCCTGTTCACAACTTGAGAGAAATCTATCTGCTTCATCTAGTAATAATAACAGCTTATGAATTGGTTTTTCTTTACTATTAAGACGGATTTTCAGAGCTGTTTTTAATTCTTCCCAAGTTGAGTATTCCCGGTCTAAAATGTTAGAAAAAACAAGTTCTTCACTAATTTTTTTTGGAGCGGTATGGCAATTATCCTGTTTGAGATCAATAAAAACAGCATAACTTCCTTTTTCAGGATGGTGATCAAGGTTTTTAGCTTGACGGAGTAAAGCTGTTTTTCCAAGTTGTCTACCACCATATACCAATACAGGTCCTGTTAGGTTTCGAATTCTATTAAGTTCATCTGTTCGCCCAATAAACATTTCAGGAGGAATAATTCCATTGGGAATATAAGGTTGGACATTGCTGGAAGGAAGTGCAATCTGTAACATTACATTACCCCGTTCTAGTTGGTTATATCCAGCAAGAAAAAGTGCCATTACACGATCAACAACCAAGATGATTTCCGGAATTCCTCTAAGTTTAATGGATTTGGCAAGAAGCGTACGTTCTGCAAGTGGTAGTGCATAATCTAACAGAACTATTGTCGAAGCTGCTCCACTAGCTCCATACTGTATCATTTCGTCTAATATATTCTCAGCTGATCTAGTTCCAGCCATGTGAATAACACGTAAACCTTTTTGAAAAGCTTGTGTTCCAAAAGCAGCAAAAGGATGACTGTACTGACCAAGGGTACCATCAATGGCTTCAGGAAAAATAAAAAGTTCTTTATTTTTCCCCGATGTAACTTTTTTGATTTCATGGAATGACAAATGTTTTATTATAGACTGAATATTCTCAGTATTAGAGAGTTTCGACCATAAGCGAATAAATTCATCAGCATTTACTGTGTTGCGGTTACGTTGATTTGCAAAGAAGCTTGACTTAATCTCTTTTTCATAAATACGATTTAAATCAACACTCTTGTTCGTATTACAAGCAGTATAAAGACTTTGGTAGCGTTCGTAGAAAAGGCTAAACGGATCGGAAGCATACTTTTGAATTGACGGTATATCTTTCTGTCCATAACCATTGTTTGCTAATTGGATATAGTCCTCTGCAACCGTCATATTACGTTTCTCAAGCATTTGATCGATTTTATCAAGAATAGGCCAACTCTTAAATATTACTTCTGTATCTATATTTTCCGAATTTTTTTCTGCGGCTTGAAGAATATTGTGCTTAAGTTCCTCCAGCCTAGCTTGTGTTGCTTCCATACGTTCCTTAGAATCCTGTTTTATCTGTTTGTTGCAAGCGTCAAGAAGTCTGTTATAAAATCCACAATTACTCATCTTTTCTGCATGCTGTTCCGCTGCAATAGCAAGGCGGAAGTAATTGTCCATAATTCCCTTGCTAGAAATTTGTCCATAGTTCTGTGCAATTTCCACGCTGGTCATAAATTCTTCTTTGTAACGAGTTATCTGAGAGGGTGCTTTTTTACGGGTACTATTCACAGCTGATTCATCAAAAGAAATTTCCTGACTGAACCTACGGATAATTAAATCATATCTACCCATATCATAATCACGAAGTGCGTTTAACGCCGCATCTTGCCATGTATAGTTATGGTCATCGCAATGGCGAATTGCTCTTTCCCATAAACGAAAACCTGCAACGTGGGGCAACTCGTACATCCAATTATCTAGTACTGGTAAGTAATGATTATCAAGTTCAATTTCCCCCGTGAGAAGTAAATTTTCGTAGAAGTATGATTCCTGTTCAATATCTTCATTTAGAGAATCTTGAAGTTGTTTAATTACTACACAAAGAAATGAAAAACCTGGATCTCCAAGATCATCTTGTTTGTATTGAGAAAGTTGCTGTAAAACCTCCAACATAAGTTCACTTGCTGTATTACGGTATTTATTGACAGCCTCTGGGCTAACTAAATCCATCATACCTTGCTTTTCTGCGTTAAACCGGTAAATATAGTGATTTATCAATGGGGTAACAGCTTCACGAAGCCAACTACGTTGATGATCACGCTCCTTCCCTAAAAAGGAAACATTTTTTCCGAAGTTAGATTTGAAATCCATCGTGTCCCAATATTTATCAATGAATTCTTCTAGTTTTTTATCATCGGGATTGGTATTTAGAAAAGGAGTGTTAGACAATAAATCTATAACAGTAAACTGCTGACAGAAGGCTCTTAATTCATCCAAAGGCATTGAAGGGGCTTCTCGTACTTTCTCCGTCATTAATCCATTATTTCCGTAGAACTCTAAAACCAGCTGATGAGCTTTTCTATGGCCAATCTTGGCCTTGATGTTACGAGTATTAAAGATACTAAGAGCTTCTATGAGCTGTTGATTGGTTTGATTAAGTTTATTAGTTAGTTCCATTTGAATGCGTGCAGTTCCTGAGGTGCAGAACTTGAACCCAGTATGATGGCGCTCTAGGAACAACCAAAAGTGACTAATTAGCTGTTTTAGAGCAGGACAGTTTTGCAAAACAGGATTGGAATAATCACTACTGATTTGTCCCCAACGTGATTTTAAGCGATGGTCATTAGGATTATCAGGATTGAAAAAAATACGTAGCCACATTGCAATATTCAAGTAATCATTAACTGTATCAACATTTTTCACAGAAAGATTGACTGGAGTGTCGCTTAATGTGAATAAATCTTCATATTTGCATAAAGGATCCTCCAGAATAAAAGAGATCTTGTCCTTTAATATTTTTGCTTCAGGTGAGAAATTGGCTACAGAATGAAGCAATATCATGGCTTCTGCAAATTTGTTCTCGGTAACCATAAGTAAGGCTTTTTCAATAACTGATTGTAAGTCTCCATTCTCAATATATGGCATAAGTTCAGCTGATGTTTCCTCGCTCTTAGACAGATTAGTATCTTCATTTGGCATTTCATCTTCTTGTCTGACTAAATTAACCATTTCAGGTTTTTCAATATTATCTAATATAGAATTAAGTTCTTCGTCTTCAAGGAAATGATTTGTTTCCTCTTGTTCTTTAACACTAGAAATTTGACTTGTAACTGTGACGGTAGCATCGAAGGTATCCACAATTCCCACTTCCTGGGCCCTTTTCTCCGCAATTAGGTTTATTTGATCAAAAATTAATGAGAAGCAATCTAAACCCTCTTTATCACCTAAAAATAGTATATTATCATCGTTTGTGAGGAAATATACTGAATGGCTAGTCCCTGATAAAGCTTGGGCCCAAGTGCAGCCAGCTATACGAGAGGACGTCCAAATAATTGGAATACAATCTGTTTTCATTTGAAGGATCTGCTCTATGTAGTTTAACTCATTTTTTGAACTTTCAAAATTGGAGAATGGTGCTATAAGTACTACACGAATTCCTGACTTTCTAAACTCAAGATCTCTATGTGGGATAGGGGTGAGAGTTCTCCAATCATCTAGAATAAAGTTTGATTTTAATGCTTTTTCTAATAGTCCCTGTGCTTGATTTATCATGCTCAGTTGACGTGCAATTAAAAATGGGCTTTCGTAATCTTCTAAACTCCAAAGTTCTTCCCCGGCTTGTCGATAAATAGGTCTAAGTGATGAATATAACAGTAACTGCTTACGGCTAGTTTCTTTTTGAAATGCATCAATACCAATAGGACTAAGAGTATAAAAGACAAAGTTGTTATCACTGTCTAAACTAACTGTACAAGAAGTTAGATATCCTTTCTGGCATAAACCTTGTAGTATCATTCGAAAGTAATTGAGTTTCTCTTCAGAAGATGAAGAAGTGTCTGAAATGAATAGTGGTAACTCATCTTCCCCTAATATTCCATAATTATTTATGTAGGTTAAAAGAAATGAAGAAGGACCCCGACGAGAAGAAATTCGCTTTAAATCCTGTTCAAATTTGCTTGCTGAAAATCTCTGTAATTTTTTCCCGGAGTAGACGATTTTATATTCACCAGTAAAGAGAAGATCATCTTTTAGTTGGACATGGCTATCCTCATTCAAAACAAGTGTAAGTGGATCATTTGAATCGCTATTAAAAGGATTAATGGTTGGAAAAATCTCAGCTGAGGCAGCAACTAAGTCTTTTGCAGCTGGAATACTGAATAACCCTTTTCTCAATGCATAGCTTGTAGCAAGTCCAATTTCTTTTGTTATTCGGCTATAATGATTAGCATCAGGAATGATCAGTTTGAAGGCAATCTTTATGGCCAAATCATATTTTTCCCCTAATTCAATAAGCATTTCATTTGATGAGTAACTTTCAAGCAACTCTTTAGCAGTTGCTTGCTGTTGCTTGATTTCTTCTATAAAGTCTTCATTAACACATTGTAAATTAATGAATTTAGAGATACTTTGTTTCATGTTTTCAACTGTTTCAAAAATTTGTTCATTGAGTTCGATTTCTTTTAAGATTTTATCAATATCTTGTAGAGTGACTATCTGTTGTTCATCGTTAATCGATAAATAATCAAGTAAATCTTTTTGCTTAATCGAGAGATTGGAAAGTGCTTTAAGCGCATCATTGAGAGTGGCTTCAGAGGGGAATTTATCACTATTTATATCTGCAACTATTGGCTCAATGCTGTTAATTGTATAATGTCGTAAATTAACTAATGAATCTACTTTTTGTTTTAAATTTATGGTTTTAGAATATGTAGCGATTTGATCAGTAGACAAAATAATACCTCCAATTATTAATGAGTTTTTTCTGAAATAGATCCTTTCAATCTGAATTTTATATTGATTTTGCGATTAACAATTACATTATAGAGTTATTGTACTGTCGTTTACTGTCGCTTTATGCTGTCGAAAAGAGAACTGATAATAAAGTTAGGTATAATGACTTAATAAGAATAAAAAAAGTGGGTTTCTAGGTACAGAAATCCCACAGAAAAGAATAGTTGTCCGAGATATACCTTAAAGAACTAGAATGAACCTCGAAGGGGACTTTTGCCGATTCACAGCAAAAGCCCCTTCCGCCGTTTCGGCAGAAGGGGCCAGTTCAAAAAAATGCTGTTGCTAAATATTAAATTAAATAATAATAATTATTGTTTGGTGTTTACCTTTATCAAACTTGTCTACACTTTTGACATGGAGAGGTGAATACCGTGATGGATAAGGAAATATTGAAGCTCGTCGGAACCCGGATTCGTGCTCTTCGGAAAGAGCGGGGTTTATCGCAGGAAGCACTTGGGGAGAAAGGCGGATTTCATTTTTCATACATAGGGCAGATTGAGCGTGGTGAGAAGAATGTTTCTTTATTGAATTTACATAAGATCGCGGAATCGCTTGAAGTTAATTTAGTTCAGCTGTTTGCGTATCAGGATGAAGAGTTCATGGTCACCGCAGCAGAGAGTGATATTCAGCAGATCGTCAGTATGCTTCGTGACGCTAATGATGAGAAGGTACGCGTGGCCAAAAATGTACTAAAGGAATTATTATAAAGAATAATGATGATGCAAGCTCTCAGGGCGAATTAGGTCTTTAGAAACAAAAGCGCAAACCATTGGTTTGTGCTTTTTGCCGTAGCTTAAGTGTAAATCTTATTTTATGATCAATGGTGCTGAGTTTGACTTATATAGGCTTAACAAAAAATATCCCATACGGAGGAAGAAATGACTGAATTATTAGCTCCAGCAGGAAATATGGAAGCTTTAAAAGCTGCAATATCTAACGGTTGTGATGCAATATACTTAGGAATGCAAAAATTTGGTGCACGCGCATACTCTTCTAATTTTGATGTTGAATCGTTAAAAGAGGCTGTTACTTATGCGCACCTGAGGGACGTTAAAATCTATGTTGCCATGAATACCATCGTTTTCGAAAACGAAGTTGAAGAGATGAAGGCGCAGATACGCGAATTAAATGAAATCGGTGTGGATGGCGTTATCGTCCAGGACCTGACTGCTTTTGATTACATCGTCAAAAACTTTCTTGATATGGAAGCACATTGTTCAACGCAAATGGGAATCGACGATGTAGACGGAACTTTATTATTTAAAGAACTTGGTGCTAAGAGAGTTGTTCTGTCCCGTGAGGTTAAGATTGAAAAAGTAAAAGAGATCAAAAGAATAGCTGAAATCCCTTTAGAAATTTTCGTTCACGGTGCTTTATGTGTATCTTATTCCGGGAACTGTCTAATGTCAGGATTACTCGGCAATCGGTGCGCAAACCGCGGAAGATGTGTGGGTTCATGCCGTAAGGAGTATGAGCTAATGGATAAGACGACAGATACCTCTTTAGGGAAAAGCTATATTCTATCTACTAAGGACTTAAACACAATCGATTACGTTGATGATTTAAAAGAAATCGATTCTTTGAAAATAGAAGGCAGAATGAAAGCACCTACGTATGTTGCTAATGTTGTATCCAAATATCGCCGGGCCTTAGATCATAAAGTAACCGAAGAAGATAAGGAAAATTTGAAAAAAACATTCAATAGAACCTTTACTAAAGGATATTTGTTTAACGAAGACAGGAGAAATATTACAAACATCTCAAAGCCTAATAACTTTGGTTATGAAATTGGAACAATCAGCAAGGTGGATAAAGACCGGTATGAAATAACACTTACACGTACTCTAAATCAAAACGATACGATCCGGATAAATCATAACAATGAAGATGTTAATTTAATGGTTGCAAAGCTGTACGATAAAAATGGCGAATTAATCAGCAAAGCACAGGATGTCTGCTATATCAAAATCAAAGAAAAGTTGGCTACAGGAGATTTAGTATATAAAACGAAGGATTATTTCTATACCAAAGAATTAGAAGCATCACTGGAAAAAGAATTTAAGCGGTTTAACCTGGATATTAGAGTATATGCAAGTCCGGGTTCAAAGCTTTTCATAGATGCGGAGGGCTTAGGCTTTCATTATTTTTATGAGAGTGAGGAAATACTAGGCGAAGCCATTAATAACCCAACAACAAAAGACCAGTTAATCAAGCAATTCTCAAGATTAAATGATACAATATTCGAACTTAATGATGTCGATTTTGAGGAATGCAATGCATTTATTCCGGCTAAACTGTTAAATGCAGCAAGAAGAGATATTGTGCAGGGATTATATGACTTAAAGCTTAACAGCCGGAAGAAAAGAACCAAGGCTTTAATAGCAAAAGAAAAAATAAGCTTTGCCCCTGAAAAGCCATACCTTACGGCCTCTGTAACGAATAAGGAGCAGTATGATGCTTGCGTGAGCTGCGGGATTAAGGAAATCTATTTTGAAAATGTAGTTAGAAGAAATGAGAATGATTATAAGGACAAAGAAGGGCAGCTGCTAATCGGAGGATATGGCGGTATTTATCACTACAGAGCAACAAATCCGTTTGTTACGGACTATTCTTTAAACGTTATTAATGCTACCAGCTGCTATGAATTGTATAAATTAGGTGCAAAACGGGTTACTTTATCTCATGAATTGAATAAGAGCCAAATTGATGATTTAATGAATGCCTATTATGAAGAAAATGATGGCTATCCTGCACTGGAAATGATTGTATACGGCAGGGCTCCTTTGATGTTTACGAAATATTGTCCGATGAAAAAAATGAATCAATGCAGAATCTGTAAAACGAAGAGCTATGAGCTAAAAGATGAACACGGAACGTTCCCTATCCTTTCCCATGAGGATTGTACAACGACTATTCTTAACGGGAAGACGCTTAATCTTTTAGATGAGCTGCCAGACATCAAAGGAATCGAGGCGCTCAGATTAAACTTCACAGTTGAATCTAAAGAGCAGGTTGTGAAAGTGATTAATATGGCCTCAGGCAAATTAAATGGCTCCATGAATAATGCTGTCTTTAATCAGGAAACAGACACCCGAGGACATTTTAATAAAGAGATTGTGTAGGTTGCCTGGTTCTGTTCAAATTCAAAAATTGAAGACCCCTTACGCAAGGGGTCTTTGTGTGTTGTAAGATCATGGTATATGCTATTCGTTGAATTCATTAAATTTTCTAAAATCAAAATAATCATAAGGATGACCTTCAGATGAAAATATTATTAGTTGAAGATGATAAGACGATCGCGTCGGGACTGGAATATTCGCTGCAGCAAGAGGGTTATTGGACCGTTCTCTGCCATGATGCCGCATCAGCCCGAAAGGTGCTCGCCGAGGACATCGATCAGTTCACTTTATGCCTGTTCGATTTACAGCTTCCAGACGGAACAGGCTATGAATTATGCAAGCAGGTGAAGGAACGACGGGATATTCCGGTCATTTTCTTAACGGTGATTGATGATGAGGTCAACGTCGTGATGGGACTCGATATGGGAGCCGATGATTACATTACCAAACCTTTTCGGGTTCGCGAGCTTCTCTCCCGGATCAAGTCCGTCCTGCGGAGATACCAGAAGCTGTCCCACGCCGGAGCGGTCATCGACATTGACAATGTGCGCATCCATACGCTGGAAGGCAAAGTATATAAAAATGGTGCCGAAATTTCGCTAACCGCCTTGGAATACCGCTTATTGCTGATCTTTGGGAACCACGTTGGACAGGTCCTCAGCAGAAATCAGCTCCTGGAGCAAATCTGGGACGTGGCCGGCGACTTCGTTAATGACAATACGTTAACGGTCTATATCAAAAGGCTAAGGGAAAAGCTGGAGGATAATCCGGAGCAGCCGGCTCTGATCAAAACGGTACGCGGTTTAGGCTATAAGGTTGGTGAATAGATGCTGCGCAATCGGGAAAATCAAATATTATTACTCGTCATGGGCTCGATCAGCTTATCGGCGATCGTCATTGCTGCCTTCATTTCGTCCGCCGCCGCAGCCCTCGTTATTATTGTATCCGTACTGCTTACCGGCACAGCTTTATTATTCACAAAACGGAGATATTACGAGCTAGAGAAGCTGTCCGTCTATTTGCGGGAGATTAGCAGCGGCCGGGACTCCCTTGACCCTCGCGATAATCAGGAAGGTGAGCTTAGCATCTTAAAGAATGATATTTACAAGGTGACACGCATGCTCTCCGAGCACCGGTCGCTATTGCAGCGGGATAAACTTCAGCTGACCGATGCCATCTCCGATATTTCACACCAGCTCAAAACACCGATCACCTCTATGACAGTCATGGCAGATCTGTTAAGCGCGCCTGACCTGCCTCCACTCAAAAGAGCGGAGTTCACCCATCATATTCGCATTCAGCTTGAACGGATCGATTGGCTTGTTTCATCCTTATTAAAGCTAGCGAAAATGGAAGCGGGAACCATCCCGTTCAAAAAAGATCGAATACACATTAAAACCCTTATCCAAAAGGCACTGGAGCCGGTTATGATTCCGATGGATATTAAGGGACAGACCGTTTCCGTCACGGGGGATGACAACGTCTCATTTACAGGCGATTTCCGTTGGACTGCTGAAGCGGTTATCAATATTTTAAAAAATGGAGTGGAGCATACACCTGAAGGCGGTGCGATTACCATCACATTTTCCGACAACGTGCTATTTACAGAAATTGTTATTGCTGATAACGGAGAGGGCATTCCGAGAGAGGATTTGCCTTATATTTTCAAACGCTTTTATAAAGGAAAGAATGCTAATGAAGGAAGCATTGGTATAGGGCTTGCGATGGCTCACAGCATCATTGCAAGCCAGAACGGCGTAATTGATGTAACGAGCGACAGCGGGACGGGTACACAGTTTCGGATCAAATTTTATAAGCATGTGATTTAAAAGCACTCCTTAAGTGACTGAATTGTCACCTCCAACGTCACTGTAAAGTCATTTTGGACAGATAAAATGATATTCATCAGATGAACGATGGAGGTACAACCATGCAAGTGAAGCAGCAACGCAAGATTACTTTTATTATCACCATAGGCTACACCCTGATTATTCTTTATTTTATGCTTTTTGCTTTTGGCAGAGCGGATAAGGTGGATCAAATCAGTCAGTATACCTTTATTTTTTTGCCGGACAGTTTTTTTAGGGTGCCGGGTCTTTCCGATCTTCAGCATCCGACACTGATGGACTTGGTGGGTATTGGAAACTTTGCAGCCTTCATACCTTTTGGCATACTGCTTCCGTTGTTATACCGCACCAGCTTTGTTCGCTTCATGACAGGGTTTATCCTGTCCATTCTTGTGGTGGAGACCATCCAGGCACTAACATTCCTCGGCAGCTTTGACACGAACGACGTCATACAGAACTCATTGGGCGCTGCTATAGGATTCGGGGCGTACAAGATTGGCTTTCGTACAAAAAATTACTGGAGAAATATCGCTGCTACGGGAATTGCCAGTGCTGCCTTAATGCTCGGCGTGTGGGGGGTCTTCGGAATAGTGGATCAAGTGCTCACCAAAGAGGTGGGCCCTTTTGTAGCGATAAACGAATGGAAGGATAGTACCGGAAATCCATTAACGGGAACCAGACAGGACCGTCTTAAGATTGGCGGTCAAGACGTGAAACCCGAATATAATGTGTATGACACCAACGGTAAAAAGAAGGAAACCTATACGTATTCGTTAGGCAATAAGGGAGAGCTGTATCTTAGCTTGAATTATGGAATTCCTGATCATAAGGATTTTCAGGGCAGCATTAAGGTTACCGTTGACGGGCAAGAGCTCCTGTCTGTATCTGCAGAAGATCAGCTCCATGAGCCGGATATGAGGATCCTTTATATCACCCGTGCTAAGGAGCTTAAGATAACCATTGAGGGAAATGAAACCCTTTGGGATGTTGGATATAGAGAGATGGTATATACCTGGAATTGAGCATCTAGGGAAGGGGGGATGAGAATGGAGATTTTAACAATTGAAAATTTGTCTAAAATATACGGCACAGGCGAATCGGCGGTGAAGGCGCTTGATGATGTTTCCTTTTCGGTCCAAAAAGGTGAATTCGTCGCAATTATCGGACCTTCCGGTTCGGGAAAATCGACACTCCTTCATATGCTGGGCGGTGTGGATCGACCGACCGGCGGGAAAGTGTATGTTCAGGATACGGATATGTATACCTTGAACGAAACGCAGCTGGCCATCTTCAGGCGCAGGCAAATCGGGCTGATCTACCAGTTTTTCAATCTGATTCCCGTCCTGACGGTGGAAGAGAATATTACGCTGCCGCTCTTGCTGGATCAACAAAAGGTAGATCAAAAGCAATTGGCTGATCTTGTGAATACGTTGAATTTGCAGCATCGATTAAACCATCTGCCGAATCAGCTATCCGGCGGACAGCAGCAGCGTGTCTCGATTGGCAGGGCGATCATCGGCAATCCTGCGATCATGCTGGCTGACGAACCCACCGGGAATCTGGACAGCAGAAATAGCAGCGAGATCGTCGATTTATTGAAAATGCTGAATAAGACCTATCATCAGACACTGATCGTAATCACGCATGACGAACGGATTGCCCTGCAAGCCGACAGAATCATTTCGATTGAAGATGGGAGGATTGCCAAAGACGAGGTGATAAGGCGATGAATATTGTCAATACCTTAACCATCCGGCATCTGAAGCAGAACAAGAGACGAACACTTGTGACTATTGTTGGCGTGATTATTTCGGTATCCATGATGACCGCTGTCATTACGCTTATTTTTTCCTTTGCGGATTTAATGATCAGACAAACGATCGCAGATACAGGGGAGTGGCATATTCAGTATCAAGATATAACCAAAGAACAGCTTGCGGCTATACAGGGCGATGATGCAACCAAAACGGCTGCAATCACAAGAGACCTTGGGTATGCCCCATTAGAAGGGGGACAAAATTCCAATAAGCCGTACTTGTTCATCAAGGAATATGATGTGCAAGGGTTCGCACAATTTCAAGTTGAAATAAGCAAGGGACGTCTTCCTCATACGGACAAGGAGGTTGTGATCTCCGAGTCTATTGCAGCAAATGGCAAAGTGAAATACGAAATCGGCGACCGTCTAACGCTTCGTGTCGGCGACCGATTCGAACCAGGGGGCGATCATCCCCTGGATCAGACGGATCCGCTGCGCAGGGAAGACGGCACATTGACCGAGACATTACAGCATAGCATAATTAGGGATTATACGGTGGTAGGCTTCATTAAACGTCCGGTGTCGGAAACGGCCTGGGCCCCGGGTTATACGGTCATTAGCTATGTCGATGATCATATCCTCGGGGGGGATGATCGGGTCGATGCGTCGGTGGTCTTGCAGCAGGTCAATCCGTTCTTGTTCGCACATGCGGAGAAGCTGGCTGAGAAAAACCAAATTGACACTGTCCAATATAATAACGATTTGCTTCATTATTATGGCTTGTCCAGCAGCGGAGCCTCATCCAGCATGATGTTCTCATTATCGGCAATCATTATGGGGGCCATTATAATTGGCTCGGTTGGGCTCATCTATAACGCTTTTGCGATATCCGTCTCGGAGCGTTCCCGCCATTTAGGGATGCTCGCGAGCGTGGGGGCGACGAAAAGGCAGAAGCGAAATTCCGTATTTTTTGAAGGTATCGTCATTGGTTTGATCAGCATTCCTATTGGCATCTTATGCGGTCTTGCCGGAATCGGAATCACCTTTTCGTTCATGAACTCAATGATTGAAGGGGCATTATGGACTAGTGAAAAGCTGAGGCTTATCGTCACGCCGCTATTGCTCTTGATTACTAGTCTTGTTTCGATGCTGACGATTTTCATTTCGACGTATCTCCCGGCGGTTAAAGCATCCCGGGTATCTCCCATGGACGCGATTCGCCAAACCACTGATGTTAAGCTTACGGCCAAAGCAGTGAAGACGCCCGAGATCATTCGTAAGCTCTTCGGAATTGAAGCAGAAATCGGGCTGAAAAACTTAAAAAGGAACAAACGAAGACATCATGTTATTCTTTTTTCGCTTGTCATCAGCATCGTTTTGTTTTTGACGATATCGTTTTTCACGGCTGGCCTGACACAATCTCTGGCATTGTCGCAGGAAGGCATCGATTACGATATTGAAGTGTCGTCCAGTAATGGAAAAGGACTGGATGATCGGTTGATGCAATCGCTTGTATCTCTGGATGGCATCACGGAATACAACGTCATTCATGAGTTACTCGGGAACGCTTGGATCGATGCGGCAAGCATCGCCGACGTGTTGCAAGAGAAGATTAAGCAGGATAAGAGTATGCTGCAAGACGGGAAATACCCTTACGACATTAAACTCCATGCACTGAATGATTCGAGCCTGCAAGCCTATGCCAGAGCGGTAGGCGCAGATTACGAACAGCTTACGGATCTGGAGCATCCCGCCGCAATCGTGATGGATACGATTCATTACAAAGATATGGATACGGGGAAATATATTCAGACGAAGTCCATATATGCGAATATCGGCCAACATATCGAGCTAACGAGTTTTATTAAAGAGGGTGGGGAAGAAACGAAGGCAAATAAAGTGATATTTGCCGCATTGACGGATAAGGCACCGATGGGGATGAGCCCGGTAGGCGTAGGCGGGTTAAATATGATTGTGTCGGAACGCGTCATGAATCGGCTGGCAGACAACGAAGAGCTGGCTAACGCTTCGATGTACCTCCATTTGAAAAGCACGGAACCGGTGAAAACGCAGCAGGAAATTGAAGAGATGAATGAGACCAATCTGAATGTCTACAATGTATATCAATCCAGAAAAAGCGAAGAACAACAAATTCTGCTGATGAACGTCTTTGCTTACGGTTTTATCGTATTAATCACTGCGATTTCCGTTGCGAACATCTTTAATACGATCTCGACAGGGCTGGCTCTTCGCAAACGGGAATTCGCGATGCTGAAATCCGTAGGCGCTACGCCAAAGGGGTTTGCAAGAATGTTGAACTATGAGAGTGTATTTTATGGGGTCAAGTCGCTCTTGTATGGGCTTCCTGTCAGTTTCGCCGTGATGGTTCTGATCTACAAAGCATTTTCGAACAAATTCAGCTATGGGTTCACCCTGCCCTGGATGAGCATTCTGTCTGTCATTGTGGGCGTATTTGTCATTGTCAGCTCTGCGGTTGCTTATTCCGGCGCTAAAGTAAAAAAGGAGAATATTATTGATGCATTAAAGCAAGAGAATATATGATTCACTTACTTCACCCAGAGGAGGAAGACGTTACTTTAGCGTCACACACAATCATGCGAGTCGATCGATTACTCTCCATGCTGCTGATCATCTCCGGTAAAGGTACGGTAACGGGCAAGGAGCTTGCCGAGCATTTTGAAGTATCCTTGCGGACAATCTACCGGGATATCGAAAAAATAAGCGAAGCCGGCATACCGGTTGCAGCGTCCAGCGGCAAGGGCGGAGGATACTATATTATGGACAGCTATAATATAAGTAGCCTCTTTTTAAACCGGGATGAAGCGCATACGTTTGTAACGGTAATGAAGAATTTACACGGCTTATTCGGCAGGAACGAAGCCTTTAATGACATTATGCTGAAGGTTGAGCATACCTATAAGCCGGGGCCCGATAAGGACAAACTGACTCTGGATCTGTCCCATTTCAGCATGGAGCAGGAAATTAAAGAATACCTTGGAATCATAAGCAGGGCCATTACGGATAACAGGCTGCTCGTGTTCAAATATATCAACAGGGATATGGAATACCTGGAGCGGACGGTAGAGCCAAGCTCGATTGACTTTCGCCACGGCCATTGGTATGTGACAGGCTTTTGCCGGGTCAGAAGGGACTACCGCAGATTCAAGCTTGTGCGGATTAAGCAGCTGGAGCAGGGGCCGGCTTTTGAGAAAAGAGAGCTGGCAGCAGACCGGATTGCCGAGGTCATTGAGCAGAGCTACTCACAGCGGGACATACAGGTTGTGTTGAGATTCACTTCGCGGATTGGCGTACAGCTTACTGAGTATTTTCAGAAGGAAAAGATTAGCCGGAGGGAAGATGGCTTTTATCTTGTTTCGGATACTTTTCCGAATGAGGAGGGCCTGCTAAAGTTCATTCTAAGCTTCGGCAAGGAGTGCGAGCTGCTGGAGCCCCGTGAATTACGTGCGGAGCTGCAGCAATATATACGAAATATGCTTTTATCCTACAATGACTGACGCCCTGGTGTCAGTCATTGTGTTTTATAGTAGGGATATCGGCGGGAGCCACACATAACGCCCGCTATAACTACTCTAGGAGGCAAGCGACCAAATGCACGAGGATACGCGAACAGAACTGATACGAAAGCTGCAAGACTGGAGAAGGAACGCTATATCCTGCGTGAGGGAGAAAGGTTACAGGACTTTACTTATCTGATGCTGCGGCATATTGGCGACCCGGAGCCGGAGAGAATCGCTAGAGTTAACGGGAAACATTTTGTGCGCAGTCTGTATTTCAGAACAACGGCCCGGAGTGACGGACATCATCTTATTCTTAACGGTGCCATGCTGGCGGCTGAAGCTAAATTAAACTGCTTTAATGACGTTAAATAATACATACGGAGGTAATTAATTTGAATACTCACTACTATTTCAGCTGGTTTAATAATTTTTTTCCAGAGAGGCTTGTTAAGTGCTTGCAGGAGGATATCCAAGACCGGAAATCACTTGTTATGATTAGCGCTGGGCCGTCTGGTTGTGAAGATGAGCAAATTAACTTTGCTGATATTTCTGAATGGACCTGGCTGCATGAGGCAAACCTTATTTTTGATGAATATCATTTCATTGATTACCGCATGCAAAAGGAAGAGGCCCGGCGGGTCATTCAAAACGCGTCTGTCATTTTCTTATGCGGCGGAGATCCGGTACTACAGAACGATTTTTTGGTAGAATATAAATTAACGGAAGTTATTAAGAATAGCAATGCCGTTATATTGGGTGCCAGCGCCGGTTCGTTAAATATGGCTGCGAAATGGCTTAAATTGGATGACGCAGACGGTGACGCTGAAACAGGCAGTGTAAATGTTGGAATGGGCTTTGATCCTTTTGCCTATGAATCTCATTCTAAACGCGACTACGCCACATTTGTTCAAGGCTACCTGTTCCCCTTATCTGAAGAGATTGATGTTTATGCGGCAGAACAGGAGAGCGCTATACGTGTAAAGGACGGCAGAGTAGAAATAATGGGTCCTGTATATTTAATCTCCCGTTCAAAGATTCAGAAATTGGCTGAGACGCTTTAATTTTAAAGGAGCTGTGCTTAATGAATCAGAACAAAAGTACAGAAATGAATTGCTCTACAAAAGCAGGCGATATTTTATTACAGCTCAATAGTAAAACTAAGCTAGGCGACTTGCGGAAAATCGCGAAGGACATTAAAAAAGATCACGGGCTGGCTATGGAGCTTTGGTCAACCGGCGAGTATTTGCCCAGACTGTTAGCAATTCTAATTATGGATAAAAAGCTTCTTTCAGAAGAAGAGCTGAATAAGCTTGATCAGGATATGCAGACGCACACCTTTGATGAGCGGAACTACTTAGTAGACTGGTTAATGGCTAATCAGCTCACCAAAGACAAGAAGACCATTGCATTAATCGAGTCATGGGAAAATAGCTCTAGTGCTCTGCAAAGACGGGTTTACTGGTATTATCAGGCACGGTTGAGATGGACCGGACAAGCCCCGCCAGATAACACCGCAGCCTTACTATCTAAGATAGAAGCGAATATTACGCAGGAAGATCCGGAAGTTCAATGGGCCATGAATTTCACCGCAGGCTGGATAGGCGTTTATGATGAGAAGTATCGTGCACGTTGTATTAAGCTGGGTGAGGTAACGGGGCTCTATAAAGGTGACATGGTATCCAGGGGCTGTACTCCCGATTATTTGCCGGAGTTCATTGCGATTGAAGTTAACAAACGAAAGGATAATCAGTTATGAAAAGAGTCGGGATTATTACTCTTTATTATAAAAACTACAATTATGGTGGCCAACTTGGCGCTTATGCACTGCAAAAAGCTATAGCTAAGCTAGGCTTTCATTGTGAGCAGATTACATTCAAGTGGCTAAACGAACACACCTTACAAACATATGAAAGCGCTAAAGGTGCTGAACATTTCAGGATTTTTTCCGAAAGCATTCCCCACAGCAAACGCTTATATACAGTATCTGATATTGCAGAATGTGTGGATGATTACGATTCTTTTGTGTGCGGCAGTGACCAGATATGGGGGTTGCCATGGGTTATTTCCGACGGCGTTCTACCCTGCATGGCACTTTCTTTTGTCCCTGCATCAAAAACGAAAATTGCATACGCAGCAAGCATGGGAGGAGCAGAAATAGAGCCTGATCGAAAAAGTATCCTTGCTCCGCACGTTAATTCTTTAGACTTCGTTTCTGTTCGTGAAAAAAGCGCCATTCCCTTTGTGTCAACGATGAATAATGGAGTTATAGCTCATGTATTGGATCCTGTGATGCTTCTCGATAGATCCGAATGGGATGAAATATGTGCAGCTCCTGTAGAAAAAGCCTATATACTGACCTATGATTTACGAGATACAGGGGTTCAGGAATATGCCGAAGCACTTTCACGAAAGTACGGCTACGAGATTATAACTCTTGCAGCTGCTGGAGCAGCTACGGTTGGTCCGGAGGAATTTGTAGGATACATAAAACATGCTAAGTATTTTATTACCAGTGCTTTCCATGGGGCTGTTTTTGCTATTTTATATAAGGTTCCATTTCTGGTTTTCCCGGTATCGGATAATCCGCAGGACCCCAAATCAATGGATTCAAGACTGTTAGCTCTGCTGGATACGTTTAGATTATCTTCTTGTTATGTTTATGACACATCAAACATTCCAAATATCGATGAGGTTACTTTTCATCATATTGACGAATCAAAAACAAGTGCATTTCGCGATAGCTCACTTCAATTTCTTAAAGCTGCTTTGGAATTTTAAAATAAACGTAAGCATATGTCCGGCGCGAACCGTCGTTAATCGCTACCCTGGCAATAGAAAGAGGACCGATCGAATATCGGTCCTTTATGATCCGGCTAATTTTAATCCTATTTCACTTCGGTCTTTCCAATCTGCTCCGTTCACGCATGGCGTTCATATGCTTGACCTGTCTTGCTTCACGGCGGTTTCCTCCCGTTATCAGCTGGCTCAGCATAATGAGCAGCCCCAGGGTGCCCAGCACATAAGAAACGATAGGGTTCACTTCATTCCACATGTTGGAAGCAGTCAGAAGAAATACCGCTCCAATGATCGTAGCAACAATCCGTCTTGTATTTTTATTTTGCGTCTCAATCAATTTTTTCTCAAAGGTAGTTGATAGCTTTACCCGTAAATTTCCGCTATCCATTTTATCTACTGTAGAAATAAACTTTTTGGTCGTAGGAAGGATTCCTTTGAGCAGGCCCGTGCTTTCATTCAGAACGGTGGAAAAGACACTTCCTTTCAGATCTTTAAGCACAACCTTCTGGATGTAAGGCTTAGCGGTCCCAATCAAGTCCAGCTCAGGGTCCAGTCCCAGACAGAGTCCATAAATCGTGATCATTGCCTTGCCCAAAAAGGTTGTGTTTGCCGGTAGCTGAAAGGGCTGGGAATAGAAGAAATCACGTAACTCCTCAACATTGTCACCTGATGTCACGAAGCTGAGGTCAAACGTATCCCCATTAATTTGGTCAAATAATAACGCGAGATTCCTGGAAAACACCTCTAAATCTGTATTCCGTCTTAAAAAGTGCAAACGATTAAGGGCGTTAATTGCGCCGGGGACATCTTTGAAATACACCGCCATTAAAAGGGCAACCATTTGCGTCTTCATATCCGCAGGAATTCGTCCGACCATTCCAAAATCAATTAAGGCTATGGTGCCGTCAGGCTGCACGAGAACATTGCCCGGGTGCGGGTCTGCGTGAAAGAAGCCGTTAATCAGAATCTGTTCTACAAGAATCTCCATCAATGATTTCGCTAATTTCGTCCGGTCCACACCCCAATCAGCAAGCTGTGCGAAATTATTGATTTTTACACCTTCCATAAACTCCATGGTAAGCACCTTTGAGGTTGTATGGGACCAGTGAATACCTGGAACAACGATATCCTTCCGGCGGGTGAACTGCTGCTGGAATTCTTCGGCATTTCGTCCCTCTTTTTGATAATCGAGCTCGTCCATAACGGTATCGTAGAACTCATCATACACCACATCAAGATCCATGAAGGCTGCAATCTGGGTCTGACGTTTCATTAACCGGACGGCAATTTGAATGGATTTCGAATCGATTTCGATAATATCCTCGATACCTGGACGCATAACCTTGACTGCGACTTGTTCGCCGGTCCGCAATGTTGCCCGATGTACCTGACCTAAGGAAGCCGCTGCGATAGGAGCTGTATTAAACTCGGCAAAAATCTCGTTAATGGACGCGCCGAGCTCACTCTCTACCTTAAGTTTTATCTCAGAAAAATCCACCGGCTCTACAGAGTCCTGCAGCTTGGACAATTCATCAAGAATTTCCTTCGGCAAAAAATCCACCTGCGCACTGACATGCTGCCCAAGCTTGATAATTAATCCGCCCATATCCATTGCAGTTCTCGTAAAATAAGCAGCCTGCTTTTGGTATAAGGCTTTTGTTTTCGCTTCTAAGCGCCGTCCCGGTATAAAATACTTCTGCTTGCTCAGCCACCAGAAAGCCCAGGCGAACTTAAAAATCATCCGCATGGTTCTTCTGAACCGGAGATCTTTCATCAATCTTAAAAATTCGCTCATTCTTTTTATCTGCCTCTCATTTGTGATAAACAATCTGCACATAAGTATGATATTTCATACTCATCATATCATCAATGACTCTGACGGCTAAAGCCTGCAATCCGTTATTTGTCTAAAAACAGTCAAAAAAAACGGTTCTAACTCCGCACCAAACAAGCATTCTTTCGCGTTTCTGTGAATACCATCTAGGAATGGTACAGAAGCGCTAATGTGCAGAGCAGGAGAAAGGGGCATGGATAATGAAAGGGTCAGAGCTTGGTCAGAGGAAAAAAAGGATCACAGCGAGGATAAGAGGTTACTTAATGACGGTAGCTATTATCGTTTCGTTGATGATATCGGGAGCTCCTGCAATTGCCGGAGGCGATCAAGGGGGAGGCCCCATCCAGCTGGTCGTGACTTATGATACGAACGGAGGCTCAACCATTGCCCCTCAGCATGTGGCGGGGTCCGGAGGCAGGGTGTTGTTTCAGGCTACACCGGTGAAGGAATGCTACAGCTTCGAAGGCTGGTACTACGACAGTGCGCTGACGCAAGCCTATATCTGGTCAGATCTAATCACTACGGATGTAACGCTATATGCAAAATGGACGGCCCAGGCAGAAAATACGCTGTGCAGCACCATAATTGGGAGTTCTCCGAATTTGGCATTGAATAAACCCGCAACGGTTGACAGCACTTGCAACGCCTCGCAAACTGCGGCCAATGCCGTGGACAGCAGCGTTACTAATGATAGTAAATGGTGCTCCAAGTCCGGCAGCCGCTGGCTGCAGATTGATCTCGGCTCGGTGAAGCAGGTGAATCAATTTGTGATCAAGCATGCAGCAGAAGGCGGAGAGACCGCCTCCTATAACACGAAAGCTTACCATATCCAGGTCAGTAATGACGGGACGAATTGGAGCACAGTAGTCAAAGTGGCCAATAATACGAAGAGCGTGACAGTTGACAACATCGCCTCAGTATCAGCAAGATATATTAAGCTGAATGTTACGACACCTACGCAAACCACGAACGCTGCGGCAAGAATTTATGAATTTGAGGTATACGGACCTCTAAATCTGGCATTAAATAAACCCGCAACAGCTGACAGCACATGCAACGCCTCGCAAACTGCGGCAAAAGCTGTAGACGGCAGCGTCATTAATGACAGAAAATGGTGCTCCAAGTCCGGCAGCCGCTGGCTGCAGATTGATCTTGGCTCCGTGAAGCAGGTGAATCAATTTGTGATCAAGCATGCAGCAGAAGGCGGAGAGACCGCCTCCTATAATACTAGAGCTTATCATATCCAGGTCAGTAATGACGGGACGAATTGGAGCACAGTAGTCAAAGCGGCCAATAATACGAAAAGCATAACGGTAGACAACATCGCGTCAGTATCAGCAAGATACATCAAGCTCAACGTTACGACACCTACACAAACCACGAACGCTGCGGCAAGAATCTTTGAGTTTGAGGTATATGGACCGCCCGCTGGCGGCTGATTCGTTTGTAAGGGGTAGAGGACGGCACTAAGCTAAATATAAACCATATGCTTCTCCGTTGTCTCTACATCTGGAAAGATGTTAAGCAGCGGGGATTTTTTGTGAGGAGAGCGGAATTTCGCATCCTAGTATCCGGCAACATCTTGTTGACAGTACTGGTCGTATTCGTTATTGTGTTTAGAAACATGGTTCAATTGAGAATGATTATCTATTAGATAAAGTAGAGGGAGCTTGCCAATCAGCTATGGATGTTCTGAGACTTATACAAATATGGAATCAGGTGAGTATACGCGTGCTGGACGTGCGGCTAAAGCAGGCCGGAACGGATGGCGATCTGCAGCAATACCGCTTGCCGTCAAGCGCGTTCATATTTGCATTCCAGGGACAAGGCGAGCTGTGGGTTGATGATGAGGTGTGGCTGTGCGACCGTTTCTATGTCCTTCATGCCGGTAAAGGCTCCCAGCTGACGGTTCGGAGCAGAGAAGGGCTGAAAATGTATATCGTACTCTACAAAGCGTCGCTCCCCGCTGCAGCCCCGCAAGAATTACATAGGATCATTCAGGAGACCAATCCGTTTTTGGACAGCTGGGGATTCCCGCCCGGTGAGCCGCTGGCCATGCTTGAGCTGCTTCAGACAATACGCAGGGGCTTTCTTGAATCGAATGATGGATTGACCGGACTATCGGTCAAGGGAGAATTTATCCGCTTTGTCCATGCTGTTCTGAGAGAGCGTCTGTTCGGCGCCGGTGAGCTATCCTTATCGGAGCAGGTTATTCGGTATTTGTCCAGAAATTACCGCAAGACGATCTCGTTTGAGGAGCTTGCGCGGCAATTGAATTACAGCCAGCAATACATTTCAAGAAAATGTAAGGAGCAGACAGGGCTTAGTCCGCTGGATTACGTTATTCGTTTTCGGATGGAAGATGCGATGGCACTGCTGGCCGGAACGAGGGCAACACAACAGGAAATCGCATCGCATGTCGGTTATCCCGACCTTATATATTTCAACCGGATGTTTAAAAAGTATGCCGGCCTGACGCCGGGGCAATATCGTAAACGAAATGGCCAGCCCGTTTCAGATTATGCAAGAAATAGGTCGCAATCCTCCGTTGTTCCAAGCCGGTCATTAGGCTATCCTTTTTATATGAGTGATATTGATTATCAATTTCATCGGGAAGGGTCGAATAAAATGACTAGAGCAACAAGAAGTTTCTATACAGTTATGCTGTTATGCTTGACTGTGATGTTAACGGCGTGTGGCGGGGCGGTGAACAATGGAGCCGCAGCACAAAATCAAGCTGCCGCCAGCGCTTCTCCAAGTGCGATTACCCAAGAGGCAGAGACTCCTGCAGCTGTAGAGACCAAAATGGTTAAGACTGCATTCGGTGATGTCGAGGTTCCTGCACGTCCTCAGCGTGTAGCAGCCATTTCTTATCTCGGTACCGTACTTGCGCTGGATGTTCAGCCGGTCGCAGCGGAATCGTTCCTGATGTCGAGTCCCTATCTCGAGGGCATGCTGGATGTCGTAACAGATGTAGGCGACTCGTTAGAGAAGCTGCTGGAGCTGGGTCCGGATTTAATCATAACGCATAATCCGCAGCCTGAGGTAGTTGAGAAATACCAGAAGATCGCACCTACGGTATCTGTTCCTTACAATCAGTTTGCATCCATTCAGGAAGAAATGCTGTATTTCGGCGACTTGCTGGATAGAAGTGAAGCAGCGGAGAAATGGAACGAACAGTTCGAGAAGGATATTGCTGACATCCGGGAGAAGGTCCAACAGGCTGTTCCTGAGGGTGAGACACTTTCGATTATGCAGGAGTACGATGGAATCGTAAGCCTGTTTGGCCCGAAGTCGGGACGGGGCGGACGGCTGATGTATGAAATCATGGGGCTGAAGCCGCCGGTGGCGGTACCTGAGTTCATGCTAAAGGAATCCTACTATGAATTTTCGCTGGAAAAACTTTCGGAGTACATGGGTGATTATCTGATTCTGACGACGGAATCCAGCCTGGAATCGCTGCAGGCTGATCCGGTCTGGGGATCACTGGAGCCGATTCGCAATAATAAGGTGTTTTTATGGACGGAGAACCAATCCTGGTACCGCGACCCGATTGCAGTGAAAAGACAAATCAATGAATTGACCGACTGGATCATCGAGGCAGCGGGCCGTTAACGGTCCAAAGCATAGATGGAGTGGATAACGGCAATATCTCCCAAGAAACAAATACGTTTCAGAGGAGTCGGTAGTAAACGCATGCAGTCCCTAGTGGCTGATGCGTTTTTTGTTTTGCAATGGTAAGTCGAACTGTATATTGCGTAACTCTACAGTTCGACTATATATAGAACGCAACTAAGTTGATAACCTGACGAGAAGACGACCTATCGCTTCCGCAGTTAAAGTCCTTTAGTGAGGCAAAGCCCTTTTTCTGCTGGGTAAGCAGCGAGAAGATCGTGTGAAACCAAATAAAGGCGGCAATGCCCGTCTTTTCTTCTTCTCGGTGCTGCACTTGTCCTGTTTCGTAGGTAATGGCACAGCATAATGAATGCGCCGGACTTAAGTAACTGTACTTTCTGCAATTAAACCTGGCTCATTAGCTCTGCTGCAGGTTTTAACTGCACTCTATACATTTATATTCGCCTAAAACACCCGGAAACGGATTTTTAGAGGAAAATAGATGTACAGAATACAGTTATCTCCGTATAATAGCTAATTCCCCTTCTGAACCCACTGATTCAGGCTAGCATTTGGCAGGGGAGAGCAATCCGCTCTCGCAGCTTTACCTAAGGCGGGAACAGGAGCCGTTTGGTTAGTCTCTTAAGACGCTCTATATAGTTCAGCTGTATTAAGTCTTTTTCAGGAGTAGCCCGTTATTACCAGTAAGGGATTGGAGTGTAACCGTGACCGTATTTCCGGCAGTTAAGAAGTATCATCGGTTATCAATTTGCCGTCTTATTCACAAAATCAATCTCATTCCTGATGCCTTTATGGGCGTCATACCACAGGCCTTTTGTCAGGCGAATGCGCAGCAGGCAGGTGTTAGGGTCTTCGTCATTATTGGCTTCGTTATACCATCCGGCGAATATTGTGTGTAGCTTGGACATCATCTCCGCGTTTTTCTCATCACATACCCAGCCCAGATTTTCACCGATCCCGTCGGCCGTAAAGTTCTCGACGATGATACAAACGGCGACTTCAGGGTTTTGGGCGATCTGCAGCATCTTGCCTGAGGTTGCGTAAGTAACGGTGTAGAATGCGCCGTCTTCATAATAGGCATCTACAATGCGTGACGCGGGACGGCTTTTGCCGTTAGCCCCCGGTTCCAGCGCGATGGTGGACAGAGTGATCAGGCCGTCTTTGTTACCTGCTTGTTCATCCAGCAGCTTCATGGCTTCGTCGAATTTGCTCATTATATTACCTCCTAAAGTGTTGTTAGGCGTATATGAACAAGCTTATCATTGTAAAATCCTGGTGCATGTGAAGAATGATGCCGCTATCACTAGTCTTGGTATTGGGAAATGCTTAAAAACAATGCTAAACTGATAATAAATAAAACAGAGATAGAACTATATTCTATTTAACATGATACAAAGGAAGAGATCCGATGGGAAGAAAACAGTCTTTTACGGAGACAGAGCTGCTAGATACGACAAAAAAACTGGTGCTTGAGCATGGGTATGACGGTTTTCATCTCAAGTTACTCTCACAGCATCTGTCAGGGGCCCGAAGCACTATTTATCAATATTACTCTAACAAAGAAGAAATTGTGGCTGCTTGTATGAAACGTGTAATGGTAAAGGTATTAGAAAAGGCATTAGCCATTGATGAAACAGATCCTATGGATGCCCTCGAGCAGCTGCTTTTTGTTTATGTGGAAGAGTCTGCGCTGCATCAGCTTTTGGGGAATGCGGGTAAAATTAATGTTGCTAACTCTTCAGCAGCAGCGAAGGATCTTGAATTTATTGAAGAAGCACATATGACGCTAAAGGTTCAATTGTCACGTTTATTTGAACGCGCACAACAGAATAAAGGACTGCGGCAGGATATTCCACTTCCTGTACTTATTGGTGTGTTTTTTAACTTGATTGATACCCCTAATATGATGAATATCCCTGCTCCTGACTGGGGAAGGCTGTTGTTTCAAATGTGGATCGGAGGAGCCAAGAGCTAACCCCGGTCTTGGATTTAATTTGACACATGTGTCATTTATGTTGTTTAATAAATATGGCGAGCCTAGTAGTGGTATTAAAATGACACATGTGTCGAAAAAAAGAGGACGAAGGAGCTGGTAAGGAGAATGTTTTTAGCTGTTAAAGAACTGATGCATAGTAAAATGAGATTTTTAATGATCGTCATTATTTTTGTACTGCTGGCCTGGCTGGTATTTATCTTATCCGGTTTAGGGAACGGATTATCCACGTTAGCTGCGTCAACATTCAAAACGATGAAGGCTGATTATGTCATTTTTGAAGAAGGCTCGCAATCTTCGATGAGCAAGTCGCTGCTGTCTGATCAAATGATAGAGGAAGCTAAGCTGCTGCCTAATGTGATTGCTGCCGCACCTATGGGGAGTACGATGGCAACAGCGTTAAAGGAACAACGCGCCAAAAACGAAGATAAGCTGGATATCGCGCTCATAGGCATTAACCCGGGAAGCTTTCTGGAGCCGGCTGTTGTGGAAGGGGAAAGCCTATCTTCTAATAACCCCACTGGTGTCATAGTGAATTCGACCATGAAGGAGGAGGGCTATGCCATCGGCGATACTTTTCAGTTAGACGGCACGACGCAATCATTAACCATCATAGGATTTGTCGAGAATCAGACCTATAACCATGTCGCATCTGTATTCACCCCGATGGCTGAATGGCGGAAGATTGCCTTTGCGGCTCCGGGTTCAGATAAAGGTATTACAGGGCCTGTTAATGCCATTATGCTGCAGGGCAAGGACATTGATCCAGACGTAATGGACAGCAGGCTAACAGGTACGGACACGGTTACCCGGTCGGGAGCTGTTCAAGGAATGCCGGGGTACAAAGAAGAGAACGGCACTATTTTCATGATGCTGGCCTTTCTGCTTGCCATCGCCGCATTTGTGCTCGGTGTGTTCTTTTATGTGATTACAATGCAGAAGACGAACCAGTTCGGCATTATGAAAGCTATTGGTGCGAGCAACAAATTCTTGAGCAAAGCCATTGTCTCGCAAGTGTTTGTGCTTTCGCTGATTAGTATTGTCGTTGGAATCTTGCTTACTTATGGAACGGCAGCCATCATGCCGAAGGGAATGCCATTTAAACTTGAAACGAATCTGGTTGTGACTTATTCCATCATTTTACTGGTTATCTCCATTTTAAGTTCTATGGTGTCGGTCCGGAAGATTACAAAGATTGATCCGCTCAAGGCACTCGGGAGGGTTGAATAATGACTAAGGGATTACAAATGAAGGAGCTCACACAGTACTATTACCAAGGAAGTAATCGGATTTCCGCACTTGATCATGTGTCCATATCAGTGGAGCCGGGTGAGTTTGTTGCTGTAGTTGGACCGTCCGGTTCCGGGAAAAGCACATTTTTGTCCATTGCCGGAGCGCTGCTTAAAGCTTCGGAAGGCGAAGTTAAGCTGAACGGAAATAACATTTCTGCGCTTACTGCCCAAGAGCTGGCGCATACAAGACTAAAAGAAATCGGATTTATTATGCAATCCTCGAATTTGGTTCCCTATCTGCATGTCCTTGATCAGCTGCTCATTATAAAGAGGATGTCGGGAAAGGTTAAAAGAGAGGATAAAGAATTTGCCACTAAGCTGCTGGAAAAGCTGGGGCTGGGCTCGAAGCTAAAGAGCTTTCCGGAAGAACTGTCCGGCGGTGAGAAGCAGCGGACAGCGATTGCCCGTGCCCTGATTAATAATCCCAACATCATCCTGGCAGATGAACCGACAGCAAGCCTGGATACCAGACGTGCACATGAAGTAGTCAGTCTGATTGCGCAAGAGGTGAATACAGGCCAGAAAGCGGCGATTATGGTTACTCACGATGAGCGTATGCTTGAATACTGCGACAAGGTATACCGGATGGAAGACGGGAAATTGTCTTTGCAGCAGGCAGCTAAGAAGTCGAATCTCAAAGAGCCTGCCGGGACGAGGCGAAGTCTGCTGCAGTAATGAGTATGGAAGAATAACAACTAAAAGAGTGTAGAAGAAAGGCATCCGCGTCCGGATGCCTTTCTACAGCTTCATGGCTTCGTCGTATTTGCTCATCATATTACCTCCTAAAGTGTTGTTAGGCGTATATGAACAAGCTTATCATTGTAAAATCCTGGTGCATGTGAAGAATAGTATAACTTGACATAAACCTGTCAGTAAATCTCTCTGGTATTAAATATAGAACCGGCGGCAGCCTACCGTATCGTGGATGAATTTAAGGAAGATGATCTCGTGAAGCTGGAGGACGGCTCTTTCCATGTCAATACAGATATGCCCTCCGGAGAATGGCTTATTCAATATCTTTTTTCGTATGGAGATTTACTGGAGGTAGTGGAGCCGGAATCCCTCAGGCTGGAGATGAAAGCCCGCACAGCCAAAATGGCCGGAAAATATTTAGGATAACTGGACACGCAGCTGTCAGGTTCTGTTGATTACACTAGCCTTGTATTCAAACAAAATACCAAGGAGGATTCAGCAGAATGATGAATAACAGCCCGGACATATTTAATATGAGTAAAGAATTTACTGGTAAAAGAGTACTGGTAACCGGCGGCACCCGGGGAATCGGCCTCGCGATCGTAAAGCGCCTGCATGCGGCGGGGGCTAAGGTCATGGCTACGGCAAGATCTATACCTGAGGCATTACCGGAGGGAGTAGGGTTCATTCAGGCCGATGTGAGTCTTCCGGAAGGCGTGGATCATATCGTTCAGCAGACGATTGAACAGCTCGGGGGTCTGGATATTTTGATTAACAATGTGGGCGGCTCCTCTACAAGTACAGCAGGAGCGTTAGCTTTAACAGATGAAGACTGGCAAACCACCTTCACTGCCAACCTGTTTTCTTCCGTCCGGCTCGATCGCGGGTTTCTACCTTACATGGCCAAGCAGCAAAGCGGAGTGATTGTCCATATCTCTTCGATTCAACGTAAGCTTCCCGGCATCATGACCATGCCTTATTCGGCTGCCAAAGCTGCGCTCGTCAACTATAGTAAGAATCTGGCTACCCAGTTCGGACCTAAGGGGATAAGAATTAATGCACTGGCACCGGGATTTACTGAGACGGAATCGGCGGAACGCCTTATCGGGAGGATGGCTGAGCAGGCTGGAACGGACTATACTGCTGCGCGCCAGCAGCTAATGAACGAGCTTGGTGGCATTCCCCTCGGCCGTCCGGCCAGACCCGAGGAGGTTGCCGAGCTGGCGGCCTTCCTTGCCTCAGACAGAGCCTCTTATATCACCGGGTGTGAGTATGTCATTGACGGCGGAACGATTCGCACCGTGTAACGAAAATACAAAGGAGCCTGATATGATAGTAAATCATCTGCTGTTGAAGCTGAAGGACCGGAGCCCGGAGAACCTTGAGCGCATTCAGACCGCACTGCTTAGCATGAGAGGTAGAATAGATGTTCTTCTTGATGCTCAGGCTGAGATTAACGTGCGCCCCAGCCCTTCTGCGTATGATCTGATTCTGATTACCAGGTTTGCCTCTTTAGCAGACATGGAGGAATACCTTATACACCCGGCCCATCAGGAGGTAGCGGGGTTGATTGGGACGGCTCTTGAGACGCAGGCTTCTGTTTGCTGCGAGATCTGATAGAAGCTGTCTGCGTGTTTGGTTCTTTAATCCAAAATGAAGTGTGGGAGCAGTTAGTGTTTCTCCAGCTGCATCTCCAGCGGGACTACCGGTACATAAATTCCGCTATAATTCACCAATCTGCGCTTCTCCCAAACTACCGGGCTTAGTTCCGCGTAGTCTTGATCCATTGTATTCGCAAGCTCGAGCTGGAACCCCTTAATCATTATCCGGGCAAAAGCCCAGGTTCCAGCCTCGCTACACACAGTATATGTAACAGCTCTCTTTGATGAAAGCCAGTGTTTATTGAAAATCAGAGAAGGGCCGGTTTCCGGTAAAAGGTCCATAAACAATCGTGCGGAACGTTTCACATCACTGCTTCGTTTTACCATAATATCCAGGTCATTAGGCTGGATTGGACAGCCCTGAATTAAGGAGGCGCCTGATCCGACTACGATCCATTCAAAATCCTTGCATACTGAGATCCTTTCATTGAAAAGCAGAAGGGTCTCACAGAAACGTGCTGTTGTCATAAAACTTCCCTCCTTCATTGTACAAGCGTGCCTTATAGGCTATCCAAGTGGACTATCCCGCTCACCCGCAAGCCGGCTGCGCATAACACCCGGCGTACAGCCGTAAGTCTTGCGGAATACCCGGATAAAGTAATTCGTCTCCATTCCGACGTTCAGCGCGAGATCCTGAACCGGCCGCTCAGGGCTCTCGGTAATCATCTGCAGCGCACGCTGCAGGCGCAGATTCTGCAGGTATTTATGCGGCGTAACACCATACACCTGCAGGAACAGGCGCTGGAAATGCTGCACCGAGTATCCCACAGCAGAAGCCAGGTTGGCAATCAGCAGCGGCTCGGTAAAGTGCTCGTTGATCAGGCTGACCGCTTTTTGCAGCGCTTCGTTGCGGACCGTTTCGGTTTCCGGACGTTCGGTCTGATTAAGGGAGGAATCCCCGCGGCGCAGCATCAGAAGCAGCCTATACAGGGTGATGGACAGCTCCTGCATGGTATGCTCATCCAGCCGGGCGGCGTTATGCCGGTCAACGGTATGCCAGATTCCGGCGATCATGTCCCAGCATTCTTCAAACCGTTCAGTCCTTACAGGCACAGAGGGCAGCAGGCGCAGCCCCTCTAATACTGCGGCAGACTGGCCGCCGTCAAAGCCGATAAAAGCCAGATGCCACGGCTCATGGGACAGCGGATAATATTCATGCCCGCGGTCCGGCGGGAATGCAAATACCATCCCCGGACTAAGCACCGTTTCTGTGCCGTCCGTAAGATCGCGGAACAGCCCGCTGCCGCTGCGGATCAGGAACACCTGATGCACGGGGAACCCGGCAGGGCGGACATGATGATACTGGATATGGTGGCCTACAGAGTAGGGATAGAGCGGGAATTCATCAGGCTGGCGGGGCAGCTCTACTAAAGAAAATGGAAGCAAAGTGGACACCTCATATTCATTTTGTGCTATGCAGTCGCGAGTTTATTCCTACTGTCTCGCAGCATTTATCCTTTATTATAAATAGTATAAATGATTATCCGTGATTTGGACAAGGATGCTGAGTGAATGTAATCAGAGAAAAGTCCCATCCTAACACGGAAGATGATGAGAGGATGAATCTACTACTATGAGTCTTAAATTACCTGCGATCAGCAGCAAGGCCCCGGTCATGCTGCATGGAGCCGATTATAATCCCGAGCAATGGCTGAAATACCCTGAAATTTTCAAAGAGGATATCCGCCTGATGAAGCTGGCAGGCTGTAACGTGATGTCCGTCGGCATATTCTCCTGGGTGTCCCTGGAGCCGGAAGAGGGCGTCTTCACCTTTGAATGGCTGGATCATGTACTGGATACCTTTGCCGAGAACGGTATTTATGCTTTCCTGGCGACTCCGAGCGGCGCGCGTCCGGCCTGGATGTCCGCTAAATATCCGGAAGTTCTGCGTATAGAACGCAACCGTGTACGTAATCTGCATGGCGTCCGCCACAATCACTGCTTCACTTCTCCGGTCTACCGGGAAAAGACAGCACTGATTAACTCCAAGCTGGCAGAGCGTTACGCTCACCATCCTGCAGTTATCGGCTGGCACATCTCCAATGAGTTCGGCGGCGAATGCCACTGTGATTACTGTCAGAACGCATTCAGAGATTGGCTCAAAGTGAAATATAACGGCAGTCTGGAAGAGGTTAACCATGCCTGGTGGGCGACCTTCTGGAGTCACACGTATACTGCCTGGGAGCAGATCGAATCTCCGGCTCCGCACGGTGAGACTCAGGTGCACGGCCTGAATCTGGACTGGCGCCGGTTTGTCAGTGAGCAGACGATTGATTTCTGCAGCCATGAAATGTCTGCAGTGCGTGACTACAATCCGGAATTGCCGATTACGACCAATATGCATAACATCGACGGTATCGACTACCGCGAAATGGCCAAAATTCTTGATGTAGTTTCTTGGGATGCTTACCCGGACTGGGGCTATACTGAGGATAACGATGATGCCCGTCTGGCTGCCTGGACAGCGATGCACCATGACATGTTCCGCACCTTCAAGCATAAGCCGTTCCTGCTGATGGAGAGCACGCCTTCCCTTACCAACTGGCAGACGGTCAGCAAGCTGAAGCGTCCGGGCATGCACAAGCTGTCTTCCCTGCAGGCGGTTGCACACGGTTCGGATTCCGTGCAGTACTTCCAATGGCGTAAGAGCCGCGGCTCCAGTGAGAAGTTCCACGGTGCCGTGCTGGATCACAGCGGACATGGCGAGACCCGTGTATTCAAGGATGTAGCCGAAGTAGGCCAGGTTCTGGCAGGTCTGACCGATGTGGTCGGCACCTCTACTCCTGTACAGACAGCGATTCTGTATGACTGGGACAACCGCTGGGCAATTAAAGATGCCCAAGGGATCCGCAATTCCGGTCTGAAGTTCGAAGAGACTGTACTGCAGCACTACCGTGCGCTGTGGGAGCAGGGCATTCCGGTTGACATCGTCGGCTCCGGTGACGATCTGTCCCGCTATAAGCTGGTAATCGCACCGATGCTGTACCTGATCAGCGAAAAAGATGGACAGAACATTGAGCAGTATGTAGAGCAGGGCGGTACGTTCCTGGCAACCTACTGGTCGGGCGTTGTAGGCGAGACAGATCTGTGCCATCTGGGAGGCTTCCCTGGTCCGCTGCGCAAGACGCTGGGCATCTGGGCGGAAGAGACAGAAGGACTGCACAGCCGTGATCTGAACGGCCTGGTAATGGAAAATGGCAATGCCCTGGGCTTGTCCGGCGATTATGATGCACATGAGATTGCTGAGCTGATTCACCTGGAGGGTGCTGAAGCACTCGGCCACTACCGCACCGACTTCTATGCCGGACGTCCGGCATTGACCGTTAACAAGCTTGGCGCAGGTGAAGCCTACCATCTGGCTACCCGTGTTAAGGACCTGGCGTTCTATGTGGAGCTGTACGCTGCCATCACTGCTAAGCTTGGAATTACCCGTACACTGGAATCGGAGCTGCCTGTAGGTGTAACTGCACAGCTGCGTACAGACGGAGAGAACGATTTTGTATTCGTACAGAACTTCAGCGGCGAAGCACAGACCGTGAAGCTGGACGGACGCGATTATACCGATCTGGAGACAGGCACTGAGGCTCCTGCAGAGCTTGAGCTGCCGGTGAACGGATTGGCAATACTGAAGCGTCAAGCGGAGTAATAAGAGAAAGACCCGCACGGCCGGTGGATGGCTGGGCGGGTCTTTTTATCTAGTTTTCAGACCTAAAGGTTTTTCCGAGCTGCTTACCCAGACCAAAATAATGACGAAAATTATAGATTAGCGGACTCCATTTTTGGGGATCGATATGATTTTCATTAATAATAATATCCTTGTGGGCATGGACATGAACAGCCTGGGTCTCAATAATGGCAAATGTAGTCGAATAATCGGGTATCCGAATGCTTTTAACTCTTGCTTCAATTTGTAAGGGGCATTCCATTATTCTTGTGGGTTTAACCGTCATAGATGCTATGGGCGTTAGTCCACTGGCAGCATATTTGTCTTTTTGATAGGAGCACCCATACGCTTTCTTACACTCAGGGACTGGATTTTTCCCTGTGTAGGGGGCTAGCTGTTCAACGTTCTCCCAGAGCGAAGGCCCGGGAATATTAATTACGCACTCGGGGAGCCGTTCTACATTTTCAATTGCTTTTCCCCCAAGACCAACCCCCAGTACAATACAGTCTCCTAATGCCCAAGATGATGAAATCGGACTAATATTTACTGTTTCATCTTCATTAGATGTGTTCAGCAAGATTACAGGAGTTCCATAATATAAAATCTTAGGCTGTATCGTTTCTGCGGTTGGGATCTGCTGTGTGTTATCCATTCTGTTTGTCCTCCTATTCTATACATCCTGCCTAAATTGTATAATATAAATAGTTCCACGATCATCGAAGTATGGATTACACAATGGAGGCCAAAATGAAAGCACAATCAAACGCAGCTATGATCGCTACTCTGGTAAGTGAAGCTTCACGCGCGGCAATATTAACTGTCTTACTGGACGGGAGATTCCATGCAGCAGGTGAGCTGGCATATATGGCGGGAATTACGCCTCAGACAGCAAGCTTTCATTTGGCGAAAATGGTCAATGCGAATGTAGTTGCTGTTGAGAAGCAAGGCAGGCATCGATACTATGGAATCCGCGATCAGGAGGTTGCCCGGGTCATGGAAACTTTATTATCCATTGCGCCGCCGGTTGAAATAAAGTCGTTAAAGCAATCTTCAGAAGACAAGGCGCTGCGTTACGCAAGAACCTGTTATGATCATCTCGCCGGGAGTTTAGGGGTGCGATTAACCGATGCACTGCTTAAAACGGATCTTTTGTGTGAGGAAAAAGAAGGGTTTGCTATTACTGAGAATGGGGAGAAGTTTTTTACAGACCTTCAAATTGACTTAGATAGGGTTAAGAAGAAGCGCCGTGCTTTTACCCACAAATGCCTGGATTGGAGTGAAAGACGTCATCACCTTGCCGGAGCATTAGGAAATGCCTTGCTGGAGCGGTTTTTAGAGCTGAAATGGGTCCGACGTCTGCCTGGAACACGCGCGATACAAATTACTGCTGAGGGTGAAAAGGGCTTCAAAGAAGTATTTTTGCTGGATATAAAATCAATGTGACACAAAGTTAAAGATAGAGGACACCAATATGGGTGCCCTCTTCTCGTCATTAGAGCGATACGGTGAACCTTACCACAAATAACTGCGAGTTTTACAACAATGGAGTCTAATCTTTTAACATTAGACCCTGTTGCACTCCATCCATGCTGTAGCCCAGTCAACCAAGGGGCGCTGCTCCAGGAGGCGGACATCTGCGTTTCCGATCCTATGAATCGTGACACTCTTTTCGCTATCATAAATCTGCCCCAGCCGGACAAAATCCTCATCGTCCACGGCCTGAGTCCTGTAAGTAACCCATTCGCGCTTCCCGTTAACCAGCATGGCGCTGCTCTCCTCGCTAAACCTCTTGCCGGGGAAATTTGCCCGCGTTTCCGCCAGGTGCAGTGACGTGTTTTTATCGTATCCGACACCAACCAAAAGCACATGACCCTTCAGACCGTACAGTCTATCCAGCGGCGAGTCCTCCCCGAAAATGTTGCTCAGATCATGGTTTTCCGTTAAGTAATCAGCGTATTTGCCCACTGCTGCTACAGAGCGGGCAGGGTGACCGGATCTTTTGGCCCCCGGCCATTTACGGAACATCTCGGCTACAATTCCCATACCAATTGCCGGAGTAACCTCTTTATCATAGGCGGGCCAATGCTCCCTGATGGCAGGCCACCACTCTGCAGGCTCCTCCCAGTGCACACCTGTGGAAGGGTCAAGATTCTTCCAGGTTTGGGATGGCATCATCAGCGTTCCTTCATCTCCTACGATTTCAAGAAGAGCGCGGATGAGCGTCTCGGCTCCGCCTACAACAAAACCAAGCTTACTTAATGAAGAATGAACCATAACATTTTGTCCAGCCATGAGCCCGCAGTTTTTGAACTGTCCGATGAGGTCTTCTTTGGTGAGGAGGGGTCTTGTTTCGTCCGGGAACATAATCGGAATCGCCGCCTTATCAGTTAATTTAAGAAACGAAAAATAACCCGGCTACAAGTAGCGGGGTTGTCTCTAGCGATGCTAGCGAAGCAGTGCCCTTAATTTCTATTCCTTACATCAGTATACACATTCCCAATATGTGGTACAATTACTGATTTTGATTCAGCAATCCGAATTTCCTGTTTGGCTAAACGCAGCAGTGTTTAGTATTAAGAAAGACAGCCAAACAAGGAGGGGTAACATGAGTGGTCTGTGGATGGCATTCGTTTATCCAGGCAGCTTCCTGTCTCTGCTCGGTGCCGTGTTGCTGATAATAGGTTACAAAAGGCGGCGTACCGGCCGGCGTACAGGTCAGGAAGGCGTGGTTGCAAAGCCTGGTCCGCCTGCGCCCGGAGGGCCCGGTACTGCGTCGTTTCAACAGGAGGCCAGATATTCTCTGATAGGAGGCATTTTGCTGGGCATCGGTGTGCTGCTGCTTGCTGCAATTGGGTTTACATCACTTCTTGACTAATATGAAGCTGCTGGATAAGCAGTTAAAGGACCATGCTCCGCATCTTCTGGTGAGGGGAATGGTCCTTTTATTGATGGGTGGAAAATAATCCGGTTAGCGTTTATAGTTTCCTGGAGGGGGGATACGTAGATGAGCCAAAAGCAAGCTGAGTTAGACCTGCTCCAGGAGATGCGTTCTGAATTAACGGGATATTGTTACCGGATGATGGGGTCGATTGTTGAGGCGGAGGATGCGGTCCAGGATACGATGCTCCGTGCCTGGCAGGGCTGGGATCAGCTCAGAGATCATTCCTCGCGCAGAGCCTGGGTATACCGGATTGCTACCAACATCTGTCTGGACAGGCTGAGGTCTGCCAAACGCCGGGCGCTTCCGATGGATATATCGGAACCGGCAGCTACTGTAGCCGAGCCCCGGGACAGCCTGCCCCGGGATTCCTGGATCTGGCCGGCCCCCGGTGATGGCGCAGACCCGGCTGATATCCTGATAAGCAGGGAAAGCATCCGGTTATCCTTTATCGCCATACTTCAGCTATTGCCGCCCCGGCAGCGCGCTGTACTGATTCTGAATGATGTCTTCCGCTGGTCGGCGGGAGAATCCGCAGACGCGCTGGGGATGAGCACAGCAGCTGTCAACAGTGCCTTGCAGCGGGCAAGGGCGGCGGTTAACCGGTCGGATCTCCGCTCAGAGGAATTGAAGAAGGGAGCTGCCGAAGCAGACGCGGAGCTGATCGACAGTTATGTAGAAGCGTTTGAACAGTACAATATCGAAGCATTAATAGCCTTGTTTAACGGAGACGGAAGCCTGTCCATGCCGCCGTTTACAATGTGGGTGCGCGGCAGCTCGGATCTATCATCGTTCTACAGTATAACACGCAGCCATTGTCTGGGGTCCAGGCTGGTGCCGGTCCGTGCTAACGGGAATAGCCCCGCTTTTGCCCAGTATGCTCCGGCTGGAGCAGAAGGGCCTTTAACGCCGTGGGCCATTCATGTCCTGGAGATCAGCCAGGGTAAGATTGCCCATATTCATCACTTCATAGATTCTGAATTATTTGCCCGCTTCGGATTACCTCCTGAACTTAAAAGAAATTAAGGATTTGATATTCCTACCGATGATTTTCCGGCTGCGGAAACGTCTATACTAATGAATCACAAATCTGATTCCATTCAAACTCAAGGAGGAACATATCATGTCAGTAAAACTTACCCCCTATATTACTTTGGAGGGGCGCTCAAAGGAAGCGATTCACTTTTATGAACAGGCCATAGGTGCGGAGCTTCTCTCTATTACTACTTACGGTGAAATGCCGGACATGCCTGATACGTTTACGGATGATCTGAGGAGTCTTGTGGCACATGCCAAGCTGAAAATCGGCGGGTCGGAGCTCATGTTCTCGGATGCTCCTGGCGGTACTCCGGTTGAAAATGGAAAGCGTGTAACCATTTGCATTACCACAAACGATGTAGAGCAATCAAGAAAAATATATGAAGCTTTGCGTGTAGACGGTACAGTCAATTTACCTTTTAGCGAGGAAGCCTTCAGCCCCGGGTTTGGGGATGTAACAGATAAATTCGGTGTAACCTTTCAAATTTATACAGAGCTTGAAGGCTGAATACCGGGAAGAGCTGCACAGAAATTGTGCGGCTCTTTTCTTTAAGAAACAGCAGGTGTTTATCCATTTTTTTGTATTTACATAACATAGTCTGCCTGTTCATTAATAGGTATATCTATCATATATAATGTGATGATATGTCGAATTTAGTTGAAAAAAAGTGCAGGGATATTCACGTAAACGCTATACGGACGCCTGGCTTCCTGTATAATTTACGCATAAGCAGATCATTAAGGCTGCCGCTTCCGAATAATATCAAATCCCTCACGAAAGAGAGTAATGACTATGAAATCCATCGCCTGGGTAACCGACAGCACGAGCACCATTGATTCTGAATTCGCCAAGAATAACCATGTTTACATTATCCCTTTACGTCTAATTATTGATAATGAATGTTATAAGGAAAATATAGATATCAGCGCTGATCAATTCTATGAAAAAATGCGTAAGAGCGATAAGGCAGGCAGCTCCCAGCCGCCGATCGGTGAATTTGTAGAGCTATACGAGCGTCTGAAGGAAGAGTATGACGAGATTATTGCGATTCATTGCTCCTCCGAGCTAAGCGGTACGTTTCATACCTCGATGCAGGCGGCAGACATCGCCGGCGTTGATGTCATCGGTATTGATTCCAGGGTAGGTGCTTATCCGATTCGTGAGATGATCCGCCGCGGTGTTCACTGGCAGCAGGCAGGCTGCTCTGCACTGGAGATTAAGGATAGAATCGGGGATATGATTAAAGAGATGTCCTTCTATCTGATTCCGGCCAGCCTGAGCCAGCTGCACCGCAGCGGGCGGCTCTCCGGCTCCCAGCTGCTGCTGGGCCAGCTGATGCGGATACATCTGCTGCTGAAGTTCGATGAGGGGAAAATTGTCGTTGTGGACAAAATCCGCACCTACAAGAAGACGAAGCAGGTCCTGCTGGAGACCCTCCGTAAGGATATCCGGCAGATCCAGGATATTTGCATTATGCATGCCAACAATATTGAAGAGGCGCTGAGCCTGGAGTCGGTCATTAAGGAAATCTCACCCTCTATCCGTACTGAAATCATGACGTTTGTTCCCGTTGTAGGCGTTCACATGGGCGAGGGCACACTTGCGCTTTCATGGATCAACAGCACAGCCGTTAACAGCATTACAGCTCCGGATATGGAGATGGAGCCTGCACACTAAAGCTAAGGCCTTGCTTTAAGGCAACAGCCTTGCATATGAAACCGGCGGTCCCGCGAGAAGCGGGGCTGCCGGTTTATTTTTTTCTCTTGTCTTTAAGCTGTAGCGGCCGGTCCGGGGTGTTTAACAGGGCATCCGCCCAAGCGATCCATCCGCGGATGCATATGATGATTATGCCTAAACAATTGGAAGGAGCGATCACATATGGGATTTTTTCCAGCGCCGGGACCCGGCGGAGGCTTTCCGGGATTCCCGGGTGGACCTGGTATACCTGGAGGGCCCGGAGGGCCAGGAGGCCCGGGAGGCCCCGGTGGACCCGGTGGACCGGGTGGAGGCCCGGGAGGGGTTCAGCCACCAACGGCACCGCCGCCGCAATTCGTACCGCAAATGTCCGCCACCGCATATGCCGTCGATCCCGGCGGGATCAGACGCTGCCTGTTCCGCAACACCTACGTCTGGTTGAACAACGGCGAGCAGTTCTGGTTCTACCCGGTATTCGTCGGGCGTAATTCTATCGCAGGGTTCAGATGGTACGGATTTTTCTGGGGATACTTCGGTATAGATTTGAACCGGGTTAGCTCGTTCACCTGCTTCTAAGGCTGACGGCTGGAAGAACAGTCTGCGGACTGTTCTTTTTTTGCTTCTGATTAATTCCTGGTGATGCGGGTAATGGAATTAGGACAAATCAGACACCAAACATGGACAAGGAGGATGCATACTATGTTTTATCACATCAAGGAACTCCAGTACCGGGCAAAGCCTGAGAGACCAGACCCGGTGTATGCCCGTAAACTCCAGGAGGTGCTGGGCGGCCAATACGGTGAAATGTCAGTTATGATGCAGTATCTGTTCCAGGGCTTTAACTGCCGGGCGGAGCAGAAATACCGGGATATGCTTCTGGATATCGGAACCGAGGAAATCGGACATGTTGAGATGCTGTGTACGATGATCGCCCAGCTGCTGGACGGTGCTCCCGCTGCCGAGCTGGATGCTGCTGCTCAGGACCCGCTGGTTGCAGCCGTGCTTGGCGGAACCAACCCGCAGCATTTGATCGTTTCCGGTATGGGGGCAGCTCCGACCGACAGTAACGGTTATCCGTGGAACAGTAAATATATTATCTCCAGCGGCAATCTGCTGGCCGATTTCAGAGCCAACCTGAACGCAGAGTCCCAAGGGCTGGTGCAGGTCGTGCGTCTGTATGAGCAGACCACCGACCCCGGCATCCGCGATATGCTCTCCTTTATGATCTCGCGTGACATTCTGCACCAGAACCAGTGGAAGGCGGCAATCGCCGAGATTGAGGAGATGGAGGGAATTATCGCTCCGGCCTCCTTCCCGCGCGAGCTGACGGTTGAACCGGCGACGCGCCAGTTCCTTAACCTCTCTGAGGGTGAGGAGAGCAGTCAGGGCAGCTGGGCCAGCGGGCCGCTGCCGGATGGAACCGGCGATTTCGAATATGTCTCGAAGCCGGTTCCGCAGGGTGGTGCGCCTATGCTGGCGCAGCCGGCAGATCATCAGCATTCCACGTTAGGCTCGGGTCCTTACCTCGTCAATAAGGGAATGGAAAGCCTGTAAAAGGCTGCCCAAGCTTTTACAAGCAGATAAATATAGTAAGCAGTGCACAGACAGAAGGACTGTACTCCACACCATCGGTGAGGGGGGACAGTCCTTCTGTCTGTATTGGCCGCACAACGGAGAGGTTTTTTGAAATTGCCCGCGAATATAATGGGATACATAAGGCTCTGCATAATACTTTTGATCAATAGGGAGGAATGTGTATGGTGTGGCCAACGCATATTGTTGCGGTCAGCGGGATTGTGGAGAATGAGGAAGGGCAAATTCTTTTGGTGAAGACTTTTCGGGGAGGCTGGGTGTGCCCGGGAGGACAGGTGGAGATCGGAGAGAATCTGCTGGATGCCTTGATCAGGGAGATCCATGAAGAAAGCGGAATAGACGTAACCGTCTCACAGCTATATGGGGTTGTTTCCAACACGGGTGTTCATAAATGGTATGACGGTGTGACTACTGTACCGACGAAAGTAATGCTGGATTTTATCTGCAAGCCTGTCGGCGGGGAGCTGCGTACCTCCGATGAGACCTCAGACTGCCGCTGGGTCGCTAAGGATCAGGTGCTTGAGCTGATTACTGCCCCGGCTATCCGCGCGCGTTATCAGGCTTATCTCGATTTTGACGGGAAAACGCACTATATGGATTATGTTACTAAGCCGGATTTTGAAGTGAAATTAAACAGAACGATATAATTCGTCAAATGCGGGGGGGGGCTTATGGGATCTATTTTTAAGAGTAAAGCAGCCGAAGAAGAATACTATCATTACTATGCCAAATGCCTGGAGCATTTTGATTTAAAAGGGACGTCACGCTATATCGCGACGGCATTCGGAGATACATATGTGACCTGTTTCGGTGATTCAGATAAGCAGCCGCTGATTCTTCTCCATGGTATGACCATGAGCAGCACGATGTGGTATCCCAACATTAAGGCTTTGCTTCAAGAGCGGTGCGTGTATGCGGTCGATGTAATGGGCGATTTCGGAAAAAGCAAACCGGCTGCCGCAATAAAAAACCGGAAGGCTGCCAATGAGTGGCTGCTTGAGGTTTTGGATGCGCTGCAGTGTTCAAGGGCAGATGTGGCCGGCCATTCGATGGGCGGATTCCTGGCAGTGAATTTTGCGCTCGCGCATCCGGAACGGGTGTTAAAGCTGCTGCTGTATGCCCCTGCCGGAACGTTCCACCGAATGAGCCTGAAGTTTTTTGCAAAAATCTATCCGGCATTATTGTTTCACACCGAAAAGTGGATCGATCAGGCCTTCTTATGGTTTTCAGGCAAAGGCGAGCCGCTGCACCCTGTATTTCGCGATCAGGTAATCTCGGGCTACAGCCATGCAAAGCCGCTTCTGCAGTTGATGCCCTCTGTCTTTGACCGGAAGGAATTCAGTAACTTTCAAGTTCCTGCCCTGCTCCTGATAGGCGATAAGGAGGTCATCTATCCTGCCGGGAAGGCGATGGCTAAAGCCAAGGGACTAATTCCTGATCTGGAGACCCACTTGATTGCCGGGGCCAGCCATTCTTTGACGATGGAGCATGCGGAGGCTGTGAACAGGCTGAGTGTACTTTTCTTGCAAAAGGGTGATAGTGCGGGGACGCACCATGATAAAAATGTGATTAACAACACTGTTGTCATGTCTGATCATATCGGGTAATAGGTATAAATAGGACTTTCAAAACAGGCTGAATCAGAGTGGCAGCCGGGGAAACGGAGGGGAAGATGATGGGCATGCAGAACGTAACAGGTATCAGCCCGGTACAGGTAATATCGGCTTACGGCGGTACGCAGAGCGATGTGAGTTCCATGGAGAAGCAGCGGGACCGGCTGATGATGGAGCTGGAGAAGGTGAACGCAGCGCCGGGCGGTGCGGCTACGGTTAACCGCCGTGAGCAGCTGCAGCGGCAAATCCGGCTGATCGAGGTACAGCTCGCGCAAAAAATCGGCAGCACGGCATCAGCTGAAAGTATCCCCTCACCCGCGCAGAACGCAAGCACACTCGGACGCACGGAATGGAAGGGAGCCTTCCGGGGAATCGGCATGACAGACCCGCGGACGGCGACGGTAGACTCGGAGGGCCATTTTAACGCGTTGATTTAGGCGGAACATACAAAGGTGCGAAGGCGTCCGGATGGTAATAAGCCGGATGCTTCGCATCTTTTTGCATTTTATTGATCCGTCAGATTTCAATGCCCGGGAAGCTCAGTGTCCTCAACCTTCCGCAGTGATTTGGCGTAGACTATTCCAACGGCCACTGCAGAGCAGGTCAGGCAAGCGGCAAAAATATACAGCCTGACGATACCGAACGTTTCAGCCGCCCAGGCCATTCCCAGCAGGGAGATGCAGAAGAACAGGTGGAGCACTGTCGCCTGTGCGGATAATACCTTCGGCAGCTGCTCACTGTTCACGCTGTGCTGGACAAGGGTGCGGCGGGTTACGATACTCAGCTCCGCAAAGGGTCCCATCAGAAGGACAAGTACAAGCGCAAGGATAAGGTTTGTATTGACCGCGTACAGGAAAGTGAGCAGTCCGTAACCGGCCATGCCGATCAGCATAAACCGCAGCAGTCTGCTGCCGATCCGGCGCACAGCCGAAATGACCAGCAGTCCTCCGCCGATGGTGCCGGCAAAATAAGCAGCGTTAATGAATCCCCACCATTCTTCGCCCTGTCCCAAAGCCTGCTGGACAAAAATAAGCGTGAACGCACCGACCCAGACCGAGCCTCCGAGCATATCGATCGCATCAATAGCGGTAAGTGCTCTTAAAGCGGGGGTACGCCAGATGATTTTCCAGCCTTCACTCAGTACCAACCACCCGGAGCCCTTCGGAGCATTGTCTCCGCTGCCGCCGTCAGACGTCTCTTTGCCTGCATTGCCGGATTCCGGCTCCCGGATCTGCAAGGTGAACAGGGCAGCTAGCGCGTAGATTACAGCAGTAAGCAGGAGAGTGGAGGAGGTTCCGATCCAGATGATAATCAGGCCGCTGAGACCCCAGCCGGCGAACTGGACGACCTGATCGCTGACGGATAACAGGCCGTTGGCCCGCAGCAGTCCTTCACGGGAAGGGGTAAGCCGCGGGACGAGTGCATTGCGGGCAGGGACGGTCCAGCCGTCCAGGAAGGACATTGCAAAGATCAGCAGGAACACAATGGGCAGTGAAGCATGGCTGCCCTGCATTCCGAGATAGGCTGCCATAACGGCAAAGAATACAAACTGGCCAGACTGCGACAGCAGGAGGAGGCGGGACAGCTTAAACCGTTCGATGAGCAGGGGAGCGAGCAGGCCGCTGAGCATCTGTGAGAGTGAGCGGAACAGAGGGACCAGCGTCGCCGAGATCAGGCTGCCGGTATGGTCCAGTACCAGCACAGTTAAAGCCATAATATAGAGGACATCCGCAGCATTTGCCGCCGACTGGGTGCCCCATAAGTAGTAAAAGGATTTGCTGAGCCGAATCTTATTCATTACAGTAAAGTCTCCATTATCTCGGATGTGATTTGGTATAATTAAGCAAATGCAGCAGAAATGCCGGCGATGATCTTCCTGTAATAGGATGGTTCATGCGGAACAAAGGAGGGTATACCGGCATCTTCGTCAATTGGTATACGGCGTGCACCTTCCATACGGAAGCCCCTGATCCGTATAGAGCTGCTGGAGCCCTCCCAAAGACTGCAGAAATCTGTGAAGCTGGCGGTGACGAGGCCGGCTACCTCTTCAGGCTGCAGTCTAAAGGCCTCCAGGGGCAAGTCTGTTTCGAGTATAAAGACATTCGCACGTTCACGGTCAAGGAAGCCCGCTGTATCCATGGTATATGGAATAATGCCCAGCGGATGCAATGCCGCAAAGGGAACTGAAATCCCAAGCTCCTCTTCAAGCTCGCGGATGCCGTCCTGCGGAGTTTCATGGGAAAGCAGATGTCCTGCGGCAGTTATATCCAGCAGGCCGGCATAATCCCGTTTCTCCTGGCTGCGCAGCTGGAGCCAGATGGACAAGCCGCCGTCAGCTTCCCGGCTGATCAGCCAGCAGTGGAAGGTCTCATGCCAGAGCCCGAGCCGGTGTACGGTATCGCGGGGAGCAGAACCTGTAATATTCCCGTATTCATCAAACGTAGTGAGTAATTCATCGTTCATGCAGGTTACCCCTTTGCTATGTAAGTGTATGTTGTAGTCCTGACATAAGATTGCTTGAAGGACTTGTGGTTAAGTAATATAGACAGCCCGCTGTTCATCGGCTAAATATAGCATAGCTTTTGATATGCGGGCAATGCTTTGTCCATTTCATTCATCATCAGGGAGGTATGTTTGTGAATACTCTATTAACCTCACGTTTGAGCAGGCTGATTCTTGCTTCTGCCATTATGTTCTCCGGACTATTTGCCGGCACTGCCGCTACAAGGGTCTATGCGGATTCCCCGGTCACCTCAACAGCTATTTATAAGGCTTATCTGGATGTGAATATCGTCGCGGCCGCCGAGCAAAAGGGTCTCACCCGTTCAGTAGCTGACTATCTGGCTTCATCAGGCAATCCCTTGGATGTGAAGGCGGCAGCTATTAATGCCTTGTATTCAGACCTGGCGTGGTCCGACAGGGAGCATGCGGAGGAATATGCGCAGCTGGTGTACGGGAAGTCAACTGCAGCACTGGATAAGTCTGCTATGAGTGCCCAGCAGCTGTTTGTTATCGGATATCTGAAGGTGCTGGATCATTATCTCGACCCGGATATTACATGGATAACTGCAGCGCAGAAGGCGCTGCCGGACAGCCAGACTGTTGCCTTAATCCATGCACTGGCGGCTTCACAGCAGAATATGGACTGCAGCTGGGTTATCACGGAACCGGTGCTTAATGATGCGGAGCTGACCAAGGATCTGAGACAGGGTGCGGTGGATATTATTACTGAGTATATGGTGCTGTACAAGGGGAGCCCATGCCAGCAGTCAGGAGAGGAGCCGGCTGTAGACAGACTGGTAAATGATATTTTACAGGATGCTGTTGTCCTGTCCATCGGGCAATCGGCTGTGCTGGTTAAAGGCAGTGCGGCAGCAATAGACAGTGCGAACTCAAGTGTGGTGCCGTATATCCGCAACAATACAACAATGGTCCCGCTGAAATTTATTTCCGATAAGTTCGGTGCCCGCATCGAGGTCAATACGAAAAAGCTGGAGGCCACTGTTGTATATCTGAATCAGAAGACGGTTGTCCCGAAGGTTGAGATCAGAAACGGGCGGACCTTTGTCCCGCTTAGGGCTGTAATGGATATTTTTAACAAGCAGACTTATTACAACAAGGGATTAATCATCATCACAGCCAATATCGCTCTGGATGCGCAGAATCCGTTGAACCAGCAGGCGGCTGAGCTGATCAGACAAGAGCTGCTGTCTCTCGATTAACCGTTAAACCTGAATTCATTACTTTACAAAAAAGCACCCGCATGCCTGTGGCATGCGGGTGCAAGTGTATGTGATAAAGCTCCTTCATTCGGAGGAATGAAGAGATATTATCTGGCCAGCCATCCGCCGTCTACAGCCAGTACGTGGCCGTTCAGGTAGTCGGAAGCAGCAGATGCCAGGAATACAGCAGGGCCCTTAACATCTTCAGCTGTTCCCCAACGGCCTGCAGGAATACGGTCAAGGATTGAATCGGAACGGCTCTGGTCAGCACGGATAGGAGCTGTGTTCTCAGTAGCCATGTATCCTGGAGCAATTGCGTTAACGTTCAGGCCGAATTGTGCCCATTCGTTAGCAAATGCCTTAGTCAGACCGGCAACAGCATGTTTACTTGCTGTGTAGCCTGGAACGTTGATGCCGCCCTGGTAGGACAGCATGGAGCAGATGTTGATGATTTTACCAGTGCCTCTTTCGATGAAGTGGCGGCCGGCGATCTGGGACAGCAGGAATACAGTGTTCTGGTTAAGGTTGATTACGTCGAACCAGTCTTTTTCACTGTGGTCTTTAGCAGGAGTACGGCGGATCATGCCTGCGCAGTTAACAAGAATGTCAACGTGGCCGGTCAGTTCCAGAGCCTGGTCAAAAGCGCCCTGCAGCTTGCTGTGATCGCTCAGGTCAGCTTCGATGCTGAGTGCTTTTACGCCGTAAGCTTCTGCAGCTTTTACGGACTCTTCACTGCTGTTCAGGGAGATGGATACTACATCCGCGCCTGCTTCAGCGAATGCGAGCAGAATGCCTTGACCAAGGCCCTGTGCTGCTCCTGTTACGATTGCTGTTTTGCCTGCCAGACTGAATAATGATGACATAATAATATTCGCTCCTTTAAATGTGCTGTTATTTGAATTACCCGACTTCAATATTGATGCCTGCACTGCGGAACTGCTCTGCCGTTTCGGACGGGAGGCCGCTGTCTGTAAGCAGCACATCAACCTCCTGAAGGGAAGCGAAGGTGCGCAGCGCGGTCTGTCCGAACTTGTGATGGTCGCAGGCGGCGAATACCTTGCGGGCGGTGGATACCAGCGCCTGCTTGAAATCAATCAAATCACCGGTGTAGATAGACAATCCGTGCTCGATGTGCACGGCTGTAGCCGACAGGAAAGCTTTCTGTATATTTAGCTTTTGGACATAGGCAACGGCTTCAGGACCGGCCAGCATGTTGCGGACACGGTACCCCCCGGGAACGACCAGACGGATGTTTTCTTTTGGAACGAGCTCGCTGATGATGTACACATCATTGGTAACAACCGTCAGGGACATATTGTCCAGACGCCGGGCAATTTCAAGCGTCGTGCTTCCGCCGTCCAGGGCAATGATGTCGTCCTTCTCGATATGGGTAATGGCGCGCAGGGCAATCTCCGTCTTATCATCGGCATATTTATCCAGCGGGTTCTTGAGCGGGAGGATGCCGAACTGATCGCTTTGGGCCAGCACAGCACCGCCGTGCACCCGCATAATCAGCCCCTGCTCCTCCAGCTTGCTGAGGTCCTCGCGAATGGTTTTGCCGCTAACCTGGAGTTTGTCACTAAGCTCATTAACCGTAACATCCTTCTGATTCAGCATAACTTCCATAATCATCTCGTGCCGCCGTATCGGGTTCATCCGCCTGCCTCGTCTTTCCGAAATTGGTTATGTTCTATTTCAGCTCTTTCATGCTTACAGGGTCCATGTCATCATAGCGCTTGTTGTCTCCGGCCATGCTCCAGATGAAGGTATAGTTGTGAGTACCTACTCCGCTGTGAATAGACCAGCTTGGAGAAATAACAGCCTGCTCGTTGTGCATTACGATATGGCGGGTTTCCGTCGGTTCGCCCATCAGGTGGAACGCGATCGAATCGTCCGGCAGATCGAAGTAGAAGTAGGCTTCCATCCGGCGCGGGTGAGTGTGGGACGGCATTGTATTCCACATGCTGCCCGGCTTCAGCTGGGTCATACCCATAACGAGCTGAGCGCTCTGTACGCCGTTGGTATGGATGAAGCGGTGGATCGTACGCTCGTTGGAATTTTCCAGTCCGCCGAGTGCGCCGGATTCGGATTCTTCCAGTGTAGTTTTAGTAGTAGGGTAGGACTGGTGTGCAGGAGCCGAGTTCAGATAGAATTTGGCTGGCTTTGCGCTGTCAGCGCTTTTGAATACAACATCCTTGGCGCCTTGTCCCACATAGAGACATTCTTTGTAATCGATCTCATATTCAGTACCGTCTACTACGATAGAACCCTTACCGCCTACGTTGATTACACCCAGCTCACGGCGCTCCAGGAAGTAAGTAACCCCAAGCTCCTTCAAATCAGTTGTAAGTACAACATCCTCGTTCACCGGATTAGCTCCGCCGACGATCATGCGGTCTTCATGGGTCAGGACAAGCTTCAGTTCATCCGGAGCAAAAATAACCGGGATGTGGAACTCCTTGCGCAGGCGCTCTGTGTCAAACTGCTTCACTTCATTCGGATGCGATGCAAAACGTCTTTCCATTTCGTATTCATTCCCCTTCGCTAACGTATTTTCGTTCGTATAGGTACAATTTAATCCATTTACGTTCATTTGGCAAGAGATAATCTTTTTTAGTACGTTTATTTTAGTTTATTTAATGGTTTTTGTGATTGCTAAATGAACAGAAAGCGTGCACAATAGGATGGAAATAATACCCTGGGAGGGGAAGAGATGACGGCTCGATTAAGCTTCAAATTAGATAATCCCTATGCGCTAAGACAGCGGGAGATCATACAAAAGGTGGCAGCAGAGGCATTGGAGCTGCCGCTGAAGGATAGCGGCCTGTGGTTTCACAATGATGTTCGCAACAACTTCTATTATGCATGCTACCTGTTCGCAGCTGCGGTAGATGATTCACTGCTTCCGGAGGCCGTGCGGGAGCAGGCCCGGCAGAAGGCGGAGACGGTCCTGCTGGAAACAGTGCTGCTGCAGAACCGGCAGCCGGGCACACATCTGTACGGCCACTGGCCGCTCGGGCTTGATCCGCTGCCGCGGGAAGCCGCTCCGCATGAGCTTCCTGTAGAAATTATGGGCAGCCTGCTGATCTGGTTCTGCAAGCATTACAATAGCCAGTTCAGTGCAGCGCTTAGGGTTGCTGTCCATACGGCAGCCGGACATATTTACCGCAGCGGCTTTTTCCGTAAAGAGGTTGTACATTACGGTCACCACGAAGCCAAGTATACGGCCGCCAAGCTGATCTTCGGCCAGCTGTTCGGGGATGAGGAGCTTCGCGCTGACGGGCTGGAGAGCCTGGAGCAGACACTTCAGTATATACGGGCGCAGGGCATGCCGGAATACGGCAGTCTGCCGTGGTTCTGGCACTGGATACAGGCATTCACCTGTGCCTGGGAACTCGAGGAGGACAGCGCAGTACAGGCTGTGCTAAGCGAGATGCTTGACTATCTGTGGCATGAGCGGGCTGCTTTCTATTTACGCGGGGCATGGGTTGGCGCACATTCCCGCGGCTGGCCGCATGATGTGCCGGCTGACCGCAATGTGCTGCATGATTATGTGCAGTTCGGCGACTTTCCGCTTAGCGGTGACATGCCGCGTACAGAGTACGCCGGCTTCCTGTTCTATGAAGCTCCTGCCGGGGCAAGAGAGCTTGCGCTGGACCGCCGTAATGCTATAGAAGTAAAGAGGCTTACACAAAAGGTTGCCCCGGGAGACCCGCAGCCCCAGCCGCTCCTGCATTCCTACGCTTATATTACAGAAGGCTATGCGGCAGGCGGCCTATGGGAGCGGGTAGAGGAATTCGACAATGAACAGCTCCGCTGGGCCTATTCCCTGCCGGTCAGCGGGGAAGGGGAGGTCAACCGGCTGTACTTCTTCCATCCGGGCGAGGGCTACCGTGCAGGCGATCCGCGCCACCAGAGTCCTTACATGGAAGTGCTCTACCATAAAGGCACGGTGCTGTCTTTGTTCCCTGTACCCGAAGGAACGGATAACACGATTGCCGGAGTGCTCCCTGAGGGAGAATGGCAGCAGCAGGAACAGGCAGTTTACGGCCTGGTGAAGGAGGTTTATTTTGCCGTTTGGCTGTCGCATACGTATCAGCTGGCGAGCCGTGACGGTTATCTGGAGGTAACGGCGGCAGGTAAGCACGGCGCTGTGGCGGTTGAAGCCGTTACGGCAAAGGAAGCCGCGGCTGCAGGCTTGAACAGCCTCACGGAGTTCGCCGCTGCTATGGCAGCACGTAAGCCTGTATTTGCGGCAGAGGGCGTTGGCGCGGAGGCGGCACTCTCTATCACACACACTACCTTTACCGGTGACCTGCTGCGGCTTGAAGCAGGTAAGGATAACGGCACGGTGACTGCGGTTAACGGCAGTCCGGTTAGCTTCGCGGAATATAAGGTATAGTATCCGCAGCTTACTTGATAACGTGTTGTACGGCTGCTATTCTTTTTGGTAGGACGGCCTGGATATCATATAATTAGTATGGCCCGGCTGCATTAGTTGGATTTTCGCCACCTAATTTCCGAATTTTGTAACGTTTAGGACGTTTAGCTGGAAAAAGGATACTTAATTCGGGTCGTAATGCCCTTTTTGGAGTAAGTAAGCGAATTTAAGATACCTATTTCCACCTAATGCCGTTATTACCGGCAGTTCTTTATGAATTAGGTGGCGCAATTCCACTTAATCTGCACAGCCGACTGCTGCTTATCGAAACCATCGGCACATTCACTGACCATACCCCCAAAGATTTGGCCGGGTGGCATGTCTGTCTGGATGTTATAGAGGCTCTGCTGGACGGAAATGTGCCGGTTAACCGTAAGCCTGCTTGGGAAGAGCAATACAGGAAGTATTCAGTGCTGGTTGAGCAGTATCTCAATAGCTGAACATTTATAAGCTGCCCGGTTGGGTAGCTTTTTTTTGCGCTGTGCAGGGGAAAAGGCCCAACTGTCGACTATCTTTGGGGAGCGAGATATGTAATGAAATACTGAAAATCCATGTAAATATATACATTTCACATATATGTAATAAAATACATAAAAACCATCTGTACAATTCCAAAAATTTACTTATAGTGGAGATTAGATTGGTTACTGCGAAAAATTCATTTTTGCAGCAATCTGCATATTGCCTGGTAAAGGGGAGATGCGATGAATATTAAATACAGCCATCAGTAGAAACAGCCAAGAACGACAGTGTAATGCAACAGCTGCAACTGGTTCTGAAAAAATATATTATTCTGGAGGTAAATGTTAACGTGAAAATAAAAAAGAGATTTGCTTTCACTGCATGTATTGCGCTTTCAGCTATGCTCGCTTTTGGCGGCCTGCAGTGGGGTGTCCCGTCAGTTCATGCGGCAAGCCTCTTCAGTGAGGATTTTGAGTCCGGCAGCGCCGGTAACTGGACCAGCACGACAGGCACCTGGTCTGTAGTACAGGATGGCGGCTCTTATGTGTATTACCAATCAGGGAGCTCAGAGGGGCGCACCTCGGCAGGCAGCAGCGCCTGGACCGATTATAGCGTCAAGGCTGATGTGAAAATCGATAATTTTAACGGCAACAATCGTACGTATGTGTGCGGCCGGTACCAGGACGGGAATAATTATTATGCCGCTTCCATATCCAATTCAAACGGAGGCACACTGGAGATCCGCAAGAAATCCGGCGGCGAAAGCACGACACTGGCCTCGAAAACTGGCTTTGCCATTACCACAGGGACTGTGTATAACATCCGGCTGGAGCTAAGCGGTGACTCGATCAGCATGTATGTAAACAATGTGCTGCAATTAAATGCACACGATAACATTATTGCTTCAGGCGGGGTTGGACTGATTGCTTACAAGACGGCGGCCAAGTTCGATAATGTTATTGTAAGCGATACCACGGCTGTCCCTACCTCCACACCTGGAGCAACAGCAGCACCCACCAGCAGTCCGACAGCAACTCCGACGGTAGCGCCAACAGCAGCACCTACGCCTACTGCAACTGCGACTGTAGCTCCTACGGCTGCACCTACCGCTGTGCCTACCGCTGTCCCGACTGCAACTCCGGTTTCCGGTGCGCTTTATGTTGCAGCTAACGGTGCTGCAGGCAATGCAGGTACCATTGGAAGTCCCACTACGCTGCAATCTGCCTTGACCCGGGTTGCTGCCGGCGGCACGATTTACCTGCGCGGCGGCACTTATTCCTTCTCTTCGCCGGTAACCATCGAGCGTGACAACAGCGGCACCTCCGGTGCGCGCAAGAGTATTGTCGCCTATGGCAGTGAAAAGCCGGTCCTTGATTTCTCTGCACAAGCCTTTGCATCCACGGAGCGGGGATTACAGATTTTCGGCCATTACTGGCATGTTAAGGGTCTGGAAGTCAAAGGAGCCGGGGACAACGGAATCTTTATCGGCGGCAATTACAACATTATTGAGAATGTGGAGACTCACCATAACCGGGACTCCGGACTGCAGATCAGCCGTTATGCCTCTTCTGCCTCCAGCATGAGCGAGTGGCCGAGCTACAATCAGATTATCGGCGTATACTCCCATGATAACTTTGACCCGGACAACGGGGAGGATGCCGACGGCTTTGCCGCCAAGCTGACCATTGGTCCCGGCAATGTATTCGACAATTGTATTGCAGCCTGGAACACGGATGACGGCTGGGATCTGTACACGAAGACGGATACCGGTCCAATCGGGGTTGTAACCATTAAGAACAGCATTGCTTACAAAAACGGCCAAACCTCTGACGGGAACTCAACCTCCAACAGTGACGGCAACGGCTTTAAACTGGGCGGGGAATCCATTTCCGTAAACCATATTGTGACCAACAGCATTGCCTTCCAGAACAAAAAGCACGGCTTCACCTATAACAGCAATCCCGGCTCCATCAAAATGACCAACAATACCTCGTGGAGCAATGGCGGAAGCAACTTTGCTTTTGATGCAGGCACCCATGTCTTCACGAATAACCTGAGCTTTGCCGGAGCATCGAGCGATAAGACCAGCGGAACGGATGTTTCAAGCACAAATGTATGGTGGAAAAATAAAGCCAGCACCAATGCGAAGGGCCTCGTGGCCAGCAGCGCCGATTTCGTGAGCCTGACCCCTTCGGTGGTGCGGAATGCGGCCGGCTCGATCAGCCTCGGCAACTTCCTCAAGCTGGCTTCGGGAAGTGATCTGATCGGTTCGGGTACGCCAAGCGGCACTAACATCGGCGCTACCATTCAATAGAAGCCGTTACTTCCCGAAAAGACATACCCAATGTGTAATCCTGCTGTAACGGGAGGAGCCGGCAATGCCGGCTCCTTTTTGCTGTGTGCAGCGTGCCCGGAGGGGAGAAAATAACCGGCTGTGCGGTTTAATGACAGGGGCGTACATGTTATACTATTCAGGAGCATTCATAGGATGGTATAACCGTATTTTCAGGATGGCTTACTGGAGGAATAGCGTGGCAAAAGCAAAGGTGGCTAAACGGCCGACAAGAGATGAATTTGTGCTGGAGGAGCTTGGCAACCAGCTGACGGAAGCGATGCAGGAGGAGTCCATTATCCTGCTGACCGTATGGGGCAAGGAAGAAGAGGTGCGCGGGCAGATTACCGGTATGGATTCACGGACCGGCAAGGTGCATGTAAGCTCGAACGAGGAGCTGCTCAAGGTTCCTTTCATGGATATTATGGCCATAAATTATCCGCGCGATTAGACCGGCCTGGCCGATATGTCTAATGACGGTACAATAACTGAACCCTTGGGTATCCCAAGGGTTTTTGTTATGGCCGGATAACTGCTCATTTCAGGTACCAGTCTGATGCGTTCCTAAAAAGCACCTTGTCAGCGAGCTCCTCACCCAGTGTGTCGTAAATGAGCTCAATATCGGAAGGCTGGTAAGGGCGGCGTGCCCTGGTGGACGGGAGGTCGGTCCCGAACATTAACGCATCCGGGTTAACGGCGGCGATTGCACGCAGCGCCTGCGGTACATCAAGCTCGACGCGGCCGAAGCCGGTGGCTTTTACACGGACTCCTGTATCAACAAGGTCAAGAAGATGGTGAAAACCGCTCTGCGACAGGCCTAGATGATCTATTGATACAGCTGGGAGGGCAGCCAGTACCGGTGCAATGTCAGGCAGATTCACAGAGTCGATATAGAGCTCCGTATGCCATCCGGCTATTTCATGGACTCTTCTGGCCATGTAATCAAGCTGCGACAAGTCTTCTGACCCGCCGCGCCTGACGTTGAAACGGACAGCCCTTACGCCATAACTGTGCAGCCTAAGCAGTTCTTCGTCTGTTGTATCATGGGGCAGCTGCGTTACGCCGACAAAGCCGGGACCCAGTGACTGCAGGGCGTCTATTAGATAAGTCTGGTCAAACCCCTGGAACGACCCGGAGACAACGGCGCCGCCGATCAGCTTGAGCTCCCGGACAGTGTCCAGATAATTCCGGCAGGTAAAAGCGTCAGGTAGATAGCCTTGGTTCTCGATCAGCGGAAAACGGGGGTCAATGATATGCATATGGGCATCAAATGCAGTGCGCATGTAAATCTCCTTCCTTCAAGCGGGAATAGAATGCGTGTATAATAGCTTTTAATACATAAACGGGCTGGAAAGGTTGGAGCAGGATGCAGATCAGCAAAACCAATGCACTGCGCATGCTGGATGCCAAGGGCATCAGCTATGAGGTGCACTTGTATGACAATGAGGATGGGGCTATACACGGAACGGCAGTGGCTGAGAAGATCGGCCTGGATCCGGATACTGTGTTTAAGACCCTGGTGGCGCACGGCGGACCCAACCTGTATGTGTTCATCATTCCGGTAGGCGAAGAGCTGGATTTGAAAAGTGCGGCCAAGGCCTCCGGTGAAAAAAAGATCGAGATGCTGCCGCTGAAGGATCTGCTGAAATGGACAGGCTATGTACGGGGCGGCTGCTCTCCGGTCGGGATGAAAAAGCTGTATCCGACCTTTATTGAGGAGACCGCACAGCTGTACGACACCATTGCAGTCAGTGCAGGCAAAATCGGCATGCAGATGGAGCTTGATCCGCAGGAGCTGGCCGGGATGACCAGCGCCGTGTTCTGCGGGCTGGTGAAATAAGCTGCCGGCTATAGAAAGCAGTGGCTGGGGGTTCCCGGGACCACTGCTTTTATTTAATCCCGGCACGGCCTTCTATAACCTGGCTGCCAGCAGGCCCAGGTATTCTTTAAAGGCAACACCGGTGGACTGCATGGCACCGGGTGAAGGGAACAGCTTGGAGAGGTAGAAGGAGCCTCCCCGGCTGACAGTATAATCACTCGGGTATGCCTGGGGGGAAAAACCGGCCTTGCGGAATTCCTCCATCCCGCGCGCGATATGAAAGCCGGAGGTGACCAGCACCGGCCGGCTGAGCCCGCGCTCCTTCATCAGCGCTGCGGTAAACTCAGCGTTCTGTTCGGTATTGAGCGACTGGTTCTCGGTCAGTATATCCTCCGCCGGTATCCCGAGGCCGAGCAGCTGGCGCCTGGCGATATCCGCTTCATTGCCGCTGTCGGTATATACCTGACCTCCGGTGAAGAGCAGAGGCAGTCCGGTCTCCCTGTACAGCCGCGCTGCTGTCAGCAGCCGGTTGGCTGCAGCGCCGGACAGATTGCCCTCGCCGTCCATATCCGGCGTGCCGCTCGTCGCTCCGCCGCCCAGGACAACAATAACATCGCCATCAATCCGGGACGGCTGTGCATATTTACGTTCCAGGCCGCCCATCAGCAGCTCGGCTGTCAGCGGTATCATGGACAGGTAGAGCAGAACGGTAATAATTAATACCAATACCGGGGGGCGGCGGTACCGGCGCCACATCCAGGCTGCGGCTGCTGCAAGCAGCAGAACGAACAGTCCCGGCGGCAGAATAAAGCTGTAGAGGAACTTGATGAAGTAAATCAGGGAAACGACCGCCTTTCCTTTTTTGTACAAGTATACAAGCTGCCGCGTGATTATTCCATGCGGCTACCGGGAGCATAGAGGTTCCATATCGGACGGCATGCTTAAAAAACTGCGGTTTTCCATTAAAAGGCTGCATCTGCCAGCCCGGTCTTCTGTGGTACAGTAGTGGTGGGAAAATCCCCGGGAACGGCTGCATGACATATACACGGAGGGACAAGAATGAACAGAAGCATACGTGTTGTATTGGCCGATGATGAGCCGGTGATTCTGCGCGGACTCAAAAAGCTGATCGCCTGGGATTCGCTCGGCCTGGAAATTGTCGGGGAAGCCAGGGACGGAATCGAGCTGAAGGCTCTGATCGACAGCTGCGCCCCCGACCTGATTATCAGCGATATCAGCATGCCGGGCTACTCCGGCATTGACATCATACGCGGCATCCATGAATCAGGCCGCTCGATCAAGGTGGTATTTATCAGTGCTTACCAGGAGTTTGCCTATGCCCGGCAGGCCCTGCAGTATGGTGCACTGGATTATCTGCTTAAGCCGGTCAATACCGGCCAGCTGGAGCAGGCGGCAGTCAAGGCAGCCGCGCTGATCCGCCAGGAGTCGGAGGAGGAGCGGAACAAGGAGATGCTGAAATCCTATGAACGCAAAAATGTCACCGGCACGATCGAAGAGCTGCTGGAGCAGCTGACGGACGGCAATAAGGGGGCAGCTGCTGCTCTGGCCCGGATAGGGAACACGTCGATAACCAGATATGCTACGGTATGTGCAGTTGAGACCGATGAATACAGCGGCGGCCCTTCCCGCTGGGAGGAGCATGAGCGGAAGCTCGTAGAGTTTGCCCTGTCGAACATTATCAAAGAAACGGTGGAAAGCAGCGGCGGCGGTTATGTATTCCGCAAGGGGGAGCGGCTCTGCATTCTCCTGCAGCATGAGCAGCCGGACATGCCGCAGGAGCTGATGGCAGATTTGCACCAGAAGATCAACGGCTTTCTTAAGCTGCAGGTGACCATTGGGGTCGGACGGCCTGCCGGCGGGATTGAGGAGGCTGATGAATCGTACCGCAGCGCTTTGAAAGCGCTCAAATTCAAATATTTCTCCGGCCTCAACCGGGTCATTGCTGATCATAACGGGGCTCAGGCCGTGTATGAGCCGTCATCAACCGCCGGGCTGGCAGAAGTTCAGCTGGCGCTGATAGAAGCGCTGAAGATGCTTGAGAAGGAGGAGTGCATGCTGCGCTCCGGAGAGCTGCTTGCCGCGGTAGAGCAGCTTTCCGCCGGCAGCCCGGCTCAGGCGGTAACACATCTTTACAATACGGTGCTGCAGCTGGAGCAGGAGCTTGCCGAATACAGCGCAGATGCCGCGGCCCAGCAAGGACCGAGTCCGCTGCTGCTGGAGCAGTTCACCGCCGCTCCAACCTATGCTGCGCTGGGGGCTGCCTTCTGCAGCACTGTTCAGCAGCTGCTCGGTCAGCTGGCTGGCAGGCTGAGCGGCAAGGAGATGCCGCAGCTGCTGCAGGTTAAAGCCTATGTCGAGGAGCACTACGCCGAGAATATTACGCTGGAATCAATGGCGGCCATGCTGTATATGAACCCTTATTATTTCAGCAGCTTTTTCAAGAAGCATACTGGCCAGAACTTCAAGCACTATTTAACAGAGGTCCGGATGAATCACGCCCGCAGGCTGCTGCTCCAGAGCAGTCTCATGATCTATGAGATTGCCGAGCAGGTCGGCTATAACAATGCCCGCCATTTCAGCGATATGTTCAAGAAGAAATTCGGCAAGCTGCCGCAGGAGTACAAGCAGTCCTGGAAGCCGTGACCGCACACACCTGTTAATGATGAGGAGGAATAACCGTGCTGAACCGGGGGCGGAGAAGCAGCAGCATTTTTGTCAAGTTTTCGGCGTCCTTTCTGCTGGTGGGGCTGATTCCGCTGCTGGCGCTCAGTTTTTTTTCCGTGCAGACCTTTTCCGGCTATGTGGAGCGCTACACGACCAGTAATCTGCAGCAGATGGTGCTGTATATGGGCTATAATCTGAATTCAGCCTTTAACCAGTACAATGAAATATCCAAGCTGATGTATACCGGCCGTTACGACGGCTATATCGACAGCTACAGCCGCAACCAGACGGCTAATGTCAATGACCAGGGCCAGATCAATGCGATCCCGATCGACAGCTTCCTCAAAACGCTGCTGTTCAGTGACTCTTATATTACCGGAGTGCAGTTTGTGCGCAGCTCGGACGGCAGGGTATACTCGCAGCAGAAGGAGAACCGCTCGCTGGTAGCAGATACATTCGCCCGGCCGGAATGGCTGGCGGCTATGGCTGCAGATCCCGCCAAGGTGGCGGTGTTCCCGGCACATACGGACGATTATTTTTTTGATTCCCGCAAAACGGTGTTCACCATCGGGCGTACCCTGATCGATACCTCGGGCCGGGTTACGCGTGAGCCTAAGGTTGTAGGCACCCTATTTCTGGACATTGACACGTCGCTGTTCCGGCAGTTCAGCGAGGAGCTGAGTCTCGGACCCAAGGATGAACTCTATTTGCTCGACGGCCAGAACCGGGTGTATTTCAGCAATCAGGATGCGGCTCCAGGCACAGTGGTGAACCCCGTCCTTGATGACGAGGAGCGGATTACACTCAGTCAGGACATCCCTTTTCTGGAGGGGCAGGTTATCGCCAGGATTCACCGCGGCAGTCTGTTCGAGCAGCTGCTGTCGGCCAGGACCACCGTATATATCGCGATTGCCATTTGCGCAGTTGTAATGATTGTAATGGGGGCGTGGTTTTCCCGGCGGCTGGCCGCACCGATCCGTGAGCTGATCAGGCAGATGACCGTTGTGGAGTCCGGCAATCTGGACACCCAGGTTACGGTGAACAGCAATGACGAGATGGGCAGGCTGGCGCACGGCTTCAACCGGATGGTGGAGCGCCTCCGAATCTATATTGACGAAGCCTATGTCGCCCAGATTAAGCAGAAGCAGACCGAGCTGAACGCTCTAAAGAGCCAGATCAGGCCCCATTATCTGTACAACACGCTTGAAGTCATCCGGATGAATGCCGTGGACAAGGAGGCGGGGGAAGTGGCCGATATGATTCTTGCCCTCTCCGATCAGCTGAAATATGTTATTGATTACGGGGAGGACCGCGTCAGCCTGGGCAGCGAGCTTGCGCATCTGCATAATTATTTCTATATTATTTCAGTCCGCTATGAAAACCGTTATATGCTGCAGCAGGACATTCCGCCGGAGATCGACCTGAGCTGGCCGGTGCTGAAGCTGTCACTGCAGCCGATTGTTGAGAATGCTGTGCAGCACGGCCTGCGCCAGAAGGGCAGGGGAACCGTCGGCATCACGGTAGAGCGGAGGGAGGACAGGCTTGCGGTCACGGTGTATGATGACGGGATCGGCATGAGCAGGGAGACCCTGTCGCAGATTCAAAGGAACCTGGAGGACCCGGGTGCCCCAAGCAAAAATGTCGGGCTGAAAAATGTCCATGAGCGCATCCGCACAAGCTTCGGGGAAGAGTACGGCCTTACGGTCAGCAGCCGGGAGCATATCGGAACCTCCGTTACCCTGGTGTTTCCGGTGATTGAACAAGGAGCTTAGATTAGAGTAAGGGAGCGCAAGCGAGGTATGTACAAGAATAGCGGAATTCAAACAGCAGCCGGTATGCTCGTTATTGCGGCTCTCCTTGCAGCCTGCGGCAGCAGCCGTTCACAGGACAAGGCCGGCGGTGAGGTGCCGGAGCTGCAGCCGGTTAGTTTTTCCATTGCCTATGCAGCCGGTGATATGGCGACTACCCAGGCGCTGAAGGCGGTCATTGCCGCTTATATGCAGGCACATCCCAATGTGAAGATTAAAGATATCAGTGAAATTTCCTCCAGTGCCTATCTTGACTGGCTGAAAATAAAGGATGCGGTCGGTGAGTTTCCCGATCTGCTGGAGATGCGTGATACCGAAGCCTTTGCCGCTGCAGGTAAAATCGCCCCGCTCCCGCCTGAGCTGGTAGAGCTGCTGGACCAGCCGGTGGAGGTATTCGGCCGGGTGTGGAACGCTCCGCTGTATGAAACCCCGCCGCAAGGCATCATTTACAGTAAAAAGGCTTATGCGGCTGCCGGAATTACCAGGCTTCCCGCAACCTATGATGAATTTCTGGCGGCACAGGAGAAGCTTAAGGCCTCCGGCATTACGCCGCTGGTGGCCGGCGGGAAGGATCTTTTCCATCTGGGCTTCTGGATCAACAAGTTCTGGATTGATAATGTCTATGCCGAGGACCCGGACTGGAATGCCCGTAAAACAGCCGGGGCAGCCAGCTTTACCGATGCCGGGGTGCTTCAGGCGGTGAGTGATTTCAAAACGCTGTTCACCCGTTATGTGGACCCGGGCTGGCAGAACATCGGCGACAACCAGACGGTCTCGTACCTCGTTACCGGCAAGGCGGCACAGCTCTATTCGGGGCCGTGGATGTTCTCGCCGATTGAGGCCGCTGATCCGGCCTTTGAATTCGGCTTCTATGCGGTGCCGGACCGTAAAGGACAGGTGAATGTGACCGGACTCCCTTCGCTCGCGGGCTGGTCCTTCTCGGCGGAAGCCGTCCGTGATCCGGTGAAGTGTGCGGCGATTACTGATTTCTTGCAGTTCTTTTTCGAGCCCGCCCAGTACAGCCGGTTTCTGTCAGCCATTAACGGCATTCCGGCGACCAAAGCCAAGGCGGCTTACCCGGCAGGCGAGGCAATGAATGAAGTGCTGCGCATCCTCAAGGCTCCGCAGACGGTGAAGTCCAGGATGATGAACAACTGGTGGGGGGCCAATACCCTTCCCCAGCAATTCCGCAACTGGTATTATAAGCTGCTGGAGGAGCTGGTTGTTAAGGATGGCGATGTGCTCAGCGCGATGCAGGAGGCGGACCGGGAATATGACCGGCAGGCGCTGGAAGAAGGCATAGGGAAATAGCGAGGCATACGGGGAGATCTGCGGATCTCCTTTTTAGTTGCCCGGATTCACTTAAAATTACCGCATACGGAGCTTAAAAAACTGCATTCAACCCTGGAGGGCAGAATGCTATCCTGTAATCACAAGGAAACGCTTTCTAAGATGATGCGCACATCGGTTGCTGTTTCCGGCTCTTTCACTCAATCATGAGAATTATAGGGGGTCTTGTTCATATGTTGAAAAAATCAGTAACCGCGTTGTCCGCAACGCTGCTGGCAGCAACAGCGCTTCTGTCGGGCTGCGGCAGCAATAATAATGCTTCGGATGCTTCTAACAACGGGAATGCAGCTTCTTCATCCAATGCACCGGCGGCAACGACTGAAGCGAAAAAGGAAGTGCAGTTCTCCATCGGCTATGCATCCGGTGACCCGGCGACCAAAGCGGCGATTGCAGAGGCCGTCAAAGCATTCATGGAAGCCAATCCAAATGTCAAAATCAAGGATATCAGCGAAACCTCCTCTGCAGCCTATCTGGACTGGCTCAAGACGAAGGATGCGGTCGGCGAATTCCCTGATCTTGTAGAAATCCGTGACACCCAGGTATTTGCGGATGCCGGCAAAATCGTCGAGCTGCCGTCAGACTTGCTGGAGCTGTTCGACAATCCGCCGCAGGTAGACGGCAAGGTATGGAACGCACCGATGTCGGTCAACGTGCCGCAGGGCATTATCTACAGTAAAAAAGCGTATGCGGATGCCGGAATCACCGAGCTCCCAAAAACCTATGACGAGTTTCTTGCGATCCAGGAAAAGCTGAAGACCAGCGGGATTACTCCGCTCGTGGTCGGCGGCAAGGATATTTTCCACATGGGCTTCTGGGTGAACAAGTTCCTGATCGATGATGTGTATTCGAAGGACCCGGACTGGAACTCCAAGAGGACGGCCAAGACCGTAAGCTTCACCGATGCCAACGTTGTACAGGCCATTACTGACTTCAAAGACCTGTTCACTAACTATGTGGATAAAGGCTGGCTCAGCACCGGGGACAACCAGACGGCGTCCATTCTCGTAGCGGGTAAAGCAGCCCAGCTCTTCTCCGGCACCTGGATGTTCACACAGATTCAGGAGGCGGATCCAAGCTTCGAATTCGGCTTCTATGCGATTCCTGACCGTGAGGGCAAAGTGAACGTAATCGGTCTGCCGTCACCGGCCGGCTGGTCGCTTTCTGCCGAAGCAGCCAAGGATGCGGACAAAACAGAGGCGATCAAGGATTTTATCCGCTTCTTCTTTGCCCCTGAGCAATACGCCAAGTACCTGTCGAGCATCAATGCTATTCCTTCCACCAAAGAGAAGGTTACCTATGAAACCGGGGAGCAGATGCAGGTAGCGCTTGACCTGATTGCAGATGACAATGTTACCAAATCACTGGCGATCAACAACTGGTGGGGCGATAATCTCATTCCTCCGCAGTTCCGCAACTGGTTCTACAAGCTGCTGCAGGATCTGGTCGTGAAGGATGAGAACGTCAGCGATTACATGAAGCAGGCGGATACCGAATATGACGCACAGGTAAAAGCAAACCAGCAATAACAGTATTAGTATTTGTCAAAAAGAAAAAGCTCCCCGGGGGAGGGACCTGCTGCCCAGCAGGTTCAAGCCCTCTTGCCGGGAAGCATCTCCGGGAGGGAGAGCATCCATGGCTACAGCAATTCAGCAAGCAGACAAGCCGCTAACGGGGCTAAAGCCCAAGAAAAAGAAGCGGTTCCAGTCGTATGCGCTAATGTTTATTTTACCTTCATTTCTGATCTATACGCTGTTTGTCATCGTGCCGACGGCAGGCAGCATTTATCTCAGCTTCACCTCATGGGACGGAATCAGTGACGATATGCGGTATATCGGATTTGCCAATTTCGTGGAAATCTGGCACAGCCCCCGTGTGCACAACGCGCTTAAGAATACGCTGGTGATGACCATCAGCCTCGTCATTCTGGAAAATATCGCAGCGATTGCCATGGCCATTCTTGTCGATAAGGTCCGGTGGTTCCGCAACCTGTTCAGAAGCATCTTTTATTTCCCGACGCTGCTCAGCGGAATTGTAATGGGCTTTGTCTGGGCGATGATCCTGAATTATAACTTCGGCGTATTCAATCAGATTCTGGACGCGATCGGACTGGGCAGCTGGGTGGTTGACTGGCTGGGCAATCCGAAGTACGCCATGCTTTCGATTATTTTGTCCACGGTCTGGAAGGGCGCAGGCTATTACATGATTATTTATCTGGCCGGGCTGCAGGGCATTCCGCCTGAGCTGAATGAAGCGGCAAGCATAGACGGGGCAAACGGCTTCCAGCAGTTCCGCCATATCACCTTCCCGCTGCTTGCGGGTTCAATGACAGTATGTATGGTACTGGCGATGATCAGCGCGCTGAAGATTTTTGACCAGATTGCCGTCATGACGGACGGCGGGCCTGGCTTTGAGACCGAGACATTAACCTATATTATTTATAAAGTCGGCTTCGGGGAGCTGCGGCAGGGCTTTGGTACGGCGCTGGCGATGGTGCTGTTCCTGATCATTATGCTGATAACGGTCATACAAGTAAAATTCCTCCGGAAACGGGAGGTGCAGATGTAGCATGACACTGCAAACGAAAAGAAGAATCGCTGAAATCTCCATGTTCATCGTTACCTTGCTGCTGGCTATTATTTTCTTTTTCCCGATCTTCTTCAATCTGATGTCAGCCTTCAAAAGCAATGCCGAGATTATGCGGGATGCTATCGCCTTCCCTAAGGGTCTCTATCTGGACAGCTTTAAGTATCTGCTGACCGAGACGGAATTCCCGCGTGCCATTCTGAACAGCCTGATCCTGACGCTGGTGTCCATTGTAGCCCAGGTGCTGATCATTCCGATGGCCGGCTACGCGATTGAACGGCGGAACACCCGCTGGACACGGTTCATGTTCCTGTACTTCCTGGCCGGGATGATGATTCCGTTCCAGGCTTACATGATCCCGCTGTTCAAGGAGCTGAGAATGTTCGGCTTATACGGCAGTCTGGCCGGTCCGATCCTCGTGTATGTCGCCGGTGCCGTCGGCTTCGGCTGTCTGCTCTATACCAGCTTCGTCAAAGGCATTCCGCAGGAAATTGAAGAGGCGGCGGAAATTGACGGCTGCTCACGCTACGGAATCTTCTGGCGGATTGTATTCCCGCTGATGGGTCCGGTTACGGCCAGTATGGTCGTGCTGAACGGGCTCGGGATCTGGAACGACTTCCTGATGCCGATGCTGGTGCTGCCTTCGGGCGAGCCGAAGACGATGGTGGTCGAAATCTACCGGTATATCGGTGAGTTCTCCTCGCGCTGGGATATGATTTTTGCCGGAACCGCTATGTCGGTTGTACCGGTGCTTATCGTGTTTGTTGCCCTGCAGAAATACTTCGTTAAGGGCATTGCTGCCGGGGCTACCAAAGGGTAAAGACGTTTAGGGAACCGCTCCTGATCAGGCAGACCTGCAGCAAATAACCGTTCATTGTGGTTAAATGGAGAGGAAGCAGCTAACCTTGATGAAGGAGCGGGATTTATGATTATCAGGCAAGCCTGGCCTTCCCTGGCGGCGGGTTATCGTCATTCGGCCGGACTGAAGGCCGACGGAACGGTGATTGCTGCCGGAGATAATAAATACGGCCAATGTAATGTGGGCGGCTGGCGCGATATTGTAGCGGTAGCCGCAGGCAATGCGCATACCGGCAATGCCCATACCGTCGGGCTAAGGGCAGACGGCACTGTTACGGCCGCAGGCTGGAACAAGCACGGCCAATGCGAGGTGAGCGGCTGGAGCGGAATCGTTGCGGTAGCCGCAGGCTGGCGCCGTACGCTCGGCCTGAAGGCGGATGGCACCGTGGTAGCTGCGGGCCGGAATCTGGAAGGCGAATGCAATGTGGACAGCTGGCAGGATATCGTGGCTGTGGCGGCAGGAGATTGGCATTCAGCCGGACTGAAGGCTGGCGGCAGCTTAATCATGACAGGCAATAACCGGTATGGCCAATGTAATGTGAGCAGCTGGAGCGGCGTCGTAGCAGTAGCTGCAGGATATCTTCATACCGCAGGGCTACTGTCTGACGGCACGGTGGTAGCCGCAGGACGGAATAAAGAGGGCCAATGCGAGGTGGGCAGCTGGCGCGGGGCCGTGGCGGTCTCGGCAGGCAGTCATCATACTGTCGGTCTTAACAAGGACGGCACTGTAACCGCTGCGGGCTGGAATAAGCATGGCGAGTGCGAGGTAAGCGGCTGGTACGATATAGTAGCTGTAGCCGCAGGCTGCGCCCACACCCTTGGCCTTAAGTCAGACGGAACACTGGTTACTGCTGGCAGTAATGAATATGGACAAGGTGAAGTAAGCGGGTGGTACGGTATCCGGCTGCCCGGCCATTAAGAGCTCGACAGCCATGCGCCGTTTCCGGTGCATGGCTTATTTTATGTTTGTGTGATTGAAGTAACCTATGTTACTATTAACATAGGTTACTGATATGGAGTGAGTGAAATGTCGATTAATTATGCCATTCTGGGACTGCTAAGCAGCCAGTCCCTGACCGGATATGATATGAAGAAGATCATTCAGGATTCTTCGTTCATGTACTGGTCAGGCAACAACAATCAGATTTATAAAGCGCTGGTGGAGCTTTTGAAGGATGGATATGTCACCAGCGAAGTACAGCATCAGGAAAGCTCGCCCTCCAAGAAAATGTACACGATAACTCCGGAAGGACGCGCGGAGCTGAAGTACTGGGTACAGTCGGCCCCTGAGCAGCCGGAATCCAGAAAAACCTTTCTCATTCAGCTTGCCTGGAGCGATCAGTTGGAAACTGCTGAAATTCTAGCCATGCTGGATGCTTATGAGCAGGAGATCATGAGTCTGATCCATCTCGAACAGGGCCGCGCGGATAAGGGACAGTATGCCCCGGACCGCAGTCCGCGTGAAGCAATGATCTGGAGACTGATCGAGGCGAACCAGCTGTCGGCGTATACCAGTGAACTGAAATGGATCGGAGAGGTGCGCCAGGCCATTACCAGGGAAACGGAAGTGAAGAGTATGAACATTGAAGTCATAACCAGAGAAGGACAACGGTACCTAGAATTACGGTCTGCAGACAGCAGACTGGGTACAGAACAGGATATTCTGGATCTGATCGGCGCCTGCATGGGCCATGATGTCTACAACGTTCTGCTGCATGAAGCGGCCCTGCCGGAGGAATTTTACAATCTGCGTACAGGTCTAGCGGGAACAGCGCTGCAGAAATTCATGAATTACCATGTGAGATGCGCGGCGGTCATTACCGGCACTCAAGCGGATAAAGGCAGATTCAAGGAGCTTCTCACGGAGCTGAATAAGGGTACTGCCTTCCGGGCGTTTAGTAATGAGGAGGAAGCAGTGGCGTGGCTGCTGCAGACGGTTTAGGTAACTGTAAAGCTTTAAAGGGGAGGGCCGTCTGTTTGACGGTCTTTTTTTTGAAATATAAGAATTAATATGTTCTACACTATCAATAATCCTTATATTTCTCGCAGAAACGGTTGCCGCCTTCCCTGAAAGACGGCGAAGCCGTTTCTACTTGCTGGAAATGTATTAGAAATGTTAGGGCAATGTCATTTTTCAGTTAATCCGTTGTGGGAACGCCTGCGTACAGGTAACATCCTATATAAGCAAAAGCTATATGGAACGTCATTGATAGACTAACTAACCGTCTCTTGTTCCTGCCTTAGGTAAAGCGTTGAGCAGCGGATGGATCTCCCTTGCCAAAGCGCTAACCTTAGTCAGTCGGTTTGGAGCCAAATGAGTTTTAAGTGTAGTTTGTGCAATTAAAACAGGGGAATTCAGTCATTTTAAGGAGATAACTGTATTCTATACATCTATTTTTTGAGAAAAAGCCGGTTCGGGGCGTTTTCGGCAAATATAAATGTATAGAGTGCAGTTAAAACCTGCAGCGAAGCTAATTAGCCTAGTTTAGTTGCAGAAAGTACAGTTATTTCAACCCGGTTCATTCATGATGCCGTGCAATTACCTACCGAGTTACAGCTGTTTCGCAAGGAGTATCCGTATTTGCAGCTTGTTTTTCTATCATCTTACAACCCAAACCGGAACCCTGCTGATAAAGGACTTTAGCTGTGGAAGCGATAGATTGTCTCCATGTGAGGTTATATAGGTAATTGCGGTTTATATAGACAGATTGCGGAGGGAGAATGAAGGTGAACAAGCCGGCAGTGAATGAACAAGGTTTATTGAAATCCTTACTCGAAATTTTAATAGTATCCGGGAAGCTGGGGTTTACCTCCTTTGGCGGCCCAATTGCCCACCTGGGTTATTTTCATGAAGAATATATCCGCAAAAGAAAATGGATGGACGAAAAAAGCTATGCTGACTTAGTAGCCTTGTGCCAATTTTTGCCGGGTCCGGCCAGCAGCCAGGTGGGCATTGGAATGGGGATTATGCGGGCTGGTGTGCTTGGAGGAATAATCTCCTTTCTCGGCTTTACGCTGCCTTCTGTCTTTGTCTTAATGCTGTTAGCCTTGATGCTTCAGGGTTTGGATATAGGGAACGCAGGCTGGATTCACGGCTTGAAAATAGTAGCTGCCGCCGTTGTAGCCCACGCGGTGATCGGCATGGCCCAGAAGCTGACTCCCGATCTAAAAAGAAAAGCGATAGCGTTATTGGCAATGGCGATTACCTTATTATGGCAAACGGTGTATACTCAGGTTGGAATGATTATGATATCTGCACTGGTGGGATTTCTGATCTACAGCAAAGAAGCGGCTGATTCAGACAGCAGGGTCCGTTTTCCGGTTAAGCGCAGCTTGGGAGCAGTATGCTTGGCAGTATTCTTCGGGCTGCTCCTTCTTCTTCCGGTCTTAAGAGAAGCGACGCAGGTCCGCTGGATTGCCATGTTTGACAGCTTCTACCGCTCAGGCGCTCTGGTGTTTGGCGGAGGGCATGTTGTCCTGCCGTTGCTGGAACGGGAATTTGTGTCGGCCGGCTGGGTGAGCGAAGAGGCCTTTCTCGCAGGATACGGGGCAACACAAGCTGTTCCGGGACCGTTGTTTACCTTTGCCTCCTATCTGGGTGCTGTAATGAATGGATGGGGCGGGGGGCTGCTTGCGACAGCGGCTATTTTCCTGCCGGCCTTTTTGTTAGTATTGGGAACCCTGCCTTTTTGGGATAGTGTGCGCCGGAATCCAAAAGCCAAGGGTGCCTTAATGGGCGTGAACGCAGCCGTAGTAGGCATATTAATCTCTGCCTTTTACCAGCCGATTTGGACAAGCTCCATTCTGGCGCCTGCTGATTTTGCTTTTGCCGCGGTATTGTTCAGTATGCTGGTCTATTGGAAGCTGCCGCCTTGGATCGTTGTGTTAACGGGGGCGTTGGGAGGGACTGTTATGGCTTGGCTGTAGACATAGGGACTAGATTTAGTACCCTTAATCATTAGGATTAATAATAGCTAACATCTGATGATCTTCCCAAATCCCATTGATTTTAACATTTTTTACGGATATTCCTTCCTTGTGAAAACCAGCTTTTTCTAGAACTCTCATAGAACCAATGTTGTGCGGCTTTACTCCGGCTTCAATTCTATGCAAGTGGAGAGTATTAAAAGCATAATTAACAATTAACTTAACGGATTCTGTGGCAAAACCCTTGCCGTTTTGTTCTTGATCTAAGAAGTATCCGATGAAAGCGCTTTGAATATCTCCGCGCACAACCTGGAATAAACTGATGGTGCCAATGAGCTTATGAGCGTTATTGTCATAGATGCCAAAATAGTATTCAATATCTTTTTGTTTATTTTGCTCCCTTTTTTCTATTAATGCCTGCTGTGCTTCTAAAGACCAGTAGTTAGCAGAACGGGTAGTGGAATAATTTGAAAAAAAAGAGCGGTTTTTATTTTGCAAAAGTAGTAGTTCCTCAGCATCTGGGAGAATAAGTGGTCTAAGAAAAATATTATCACCTTTAAGCATCTAATCTACCTTTCATTTTTTAATACTTGCCATTATATCAGAAAGTATGCTGAAAGTAGTATATCTCATTGTTTGGAGTTGAAATTATGGAATGGGCATCAATTAGAAATTTTCTGGGTATTCCAGCGCATCTCACAGGAAAAGGCGTCGCTATTGCGGTGGTTGATGGATACTTTCCGCCTCATCCGGATATAACGGCTAATGATCGAAGACATACATATTTTGTGAATGCTGTATCGGCCGATACTAAACCATTATTATTTCAAACGGGCAAAGCGCCGTGGAAAAGCTGCCATGGGCTAATGACGTCAGCAGCCGCTGCGGGTTCGGGATCACTATCCTCGGGATTTTTCTCCGGCGCAGCACCCGAGGCTGATTTATTCTTAATTGAGACCGGGCCATTGCCTACAGTGGAGGAGACAGAAAAGAAATTTGTCATGGCTTTGCGCTGGCTGTCAAATAATTGGCGGAAATATAATATTCGCGGGGTCGTCCTAACGATTGCCTATACGATAGATACAGGGCTCTTGCCTTGGCAGGCAGATCCGATAAAAGTTCATTGTGAGCAGCTGGCTAAGGAGGGGCTGCTCATTGTTGTCGCTTCAGGTAATACGAAGGAGCTGACATGCAGCGGACCAGCATCTTCACCCTCTGTTTTATCCGTTGGTGGAGTGATTGTTCCTCATTGTACAGATGAGATTAGTTCTTATCACGGCTGCCATGGGATCACATTCGAAGGAAAAAGAATCCCTGAGATTCTGGCTCCAGCTGAAAACATTGTACTTCCCACTCCTTTTCAATCCGCTGAAGAGTATGAGAATCACTACACTGTTCAATTCGATAATCTTCCTGACGGCTATTCCAGAACAGAGGGAACCTCTTATGCCGCACCGGTTATCCTTGGCTGTGCAGCATGTATCTGGCAAGCAAATCCGGAGTGGACAGCAAGCCAGGTGGAGACAGCAATGATCCAGACGGCGAAATATAAAGCGGAGTGGTTTGAAGCAGGAGCCGGGCTGGTGGACTTACAGGCGGCGTCTAAATATCCAGGCAAATCTTTTACAACGGCTGATAAATTCCAGAGATTTGATCAGTCAGCCTCAGTTCAGAGTGATATTAAGATAGTTTCAAGTATTCTTTCCTCATACGGTGAAGCAATTTCTGCAGAGTCAATAGACCAATTGAAGGCTCTCATTATGCATGCACAGTCTCCTAAAGTTCGTGCTGCTGCTCTATGTAGATTAGCTGCTGCATCGGATCTTACATATACGGAAATACGTTTTTCTCTTAATGATCAGAGCAGTTATGTTAAGATGGCCGCATTGTTTTGCCTGCGCAATAGAGAGGATATGTGGGAGGGTGTGACCAGTCGCGTAATCGATCTTTTTAATGATGAAGATCTCAATATTCAGTATTGTGCAATTAAGCTGGCTTCAACAATAAAGCATCCGTCCTTCATAAAACCGCTAATTTATGGCATGCTCAATGATGCCCGGAAGCTGAAGGTATCCACTTTTGGTGCCAGATGTGAGGCCCTTCAGCGTTTAACCGGCATCGCCTATGAACCCGTACCGGAATTTCGTGAAGGCCAATGCTTTTATTCAGAGCTAAGCACCAAATCTCGGATAGATATTGCATTAAAATGGCAACAGTACCTTGCAAAAGGAAACGTGAAATCTATTTAAAAGCAGATTTCCTTCTATGTAATATTTTTCCTGAAATATGACTATGTTTAACATTTAAAGATCAACCCTTTGGAGGGATGTATATGCATTTAGGTTCTGTTTATTTAATAGTAAGGGATTTTAACAAGTCCATTAGCTTCTATGAGAAATTATTAGAAATGCCGGTAAGTTCTCAAAATATGGAGCGATTTGCTCAGTTTGAGTTTGACGGGAAGAATATATCTATTATGAATGGTTATTTTGATGCAAGAAATCCAAATTTAACGGTTAGAAAAGGGAAGTATATAGAGGAGTTTGATAATTTAGTTGCAATAGTTGAAGCTGAGAATACACATAAGTTTGTACTGAATCTCTGGACAGAAAATTTGGAACAAGAAAGAGACCGGATAAAACAGTTGAATCTTAGTGAGCAATTGACCAGTATCAAGTATATTAATAACGTTAGTCCGTATTATTACTTTCAACTGACAGACCCTGATGGAAATGTTATTGAAATCACGGGTCCTTATTCACCCCGCAGAGGAGAATTTGATAAATAATATCTCTCACTTCATTAATATCGCTAGCTCAATAATGCCTCCCAGAAGAGCAGCTGATCAATGTGATCGGCTGCTTTTGTTCAACTACAGGGCAGATTAGTTGACCTGCTCTTATGTTGTTAGCCACATCACGACAAAGAAGATCTGGCTTTAAAAAAGTCAATCATCCATTCTGACAGCTGCTGCTGGGCTTTACTGATGAACCGATCCACATAGTATGTCAGCTCCAGGTGGCGGATAGGCGCTGGCGCAGCAATCGGAATGGATACAATATCGGACCAGCCCGAATGTTGTTTCAGCAGCTCTCTTGGCTGTATGGTGGCACCAATGCCGGCCGAAACCAGCTGCAGCAGGGAAGAAGCAGAACCCACCTCCATGACAGTAGTCAGTTCTAAAATCTATACTCAGAGTCAGCATAATCTATCTTTGGCCTTGTCCTGCCGGGCTATTCCGGGCGTTATTGCTCGAATCTTCTGGATGGCGCTTAATCGAAAAAGTTAATTTTCCGGCTCTCAGATTACCGCTGGGTAACAAAAGAGCGATTCTATTCACCTTGTTTTTGGCTTCATGGCCAGCATTTTCTACAGCTTGACGGCTTGGATTTCACCAATCGCCCGTAACTTTGGATACAGTTCAGAGTACGCAGCCATGCTGCTTACCCTAATCACACTAATTCAAATACCTGTCGCGCTGCCCGTTCCGAATTGCAGCGGATAAGGGATTTCGGAAAAGGAACAGGGGCTTGGAGATACTCACCGGATTATTCAATACGTTGAACTATAGAGCTCTTGAGTAAAAAAATTAAGTGGAGGTTTATGTCGCTTTGAGGCAAACTGTGAAAATACCTTCCCATTCGGGACATTAATGCAAGATAGCACTCATAATGGGCGCACTAAAAAAATGAGCTGTCCCAGATAACCATTTCATGGTTTAGGGACAACCCTCTTCATTACTATTAATACTGTTGTGCTGCTTCCTCGTAAGGTACAAGCAGCATTCTACGCTGTACATCCATAAGCAACCGAATCGCCCAAGATGCGATCACGGCAGCGACCAATCCAGCTACAACATAAGAAATGTACTGTTGAGGTAATGTCCAGTGGATATTAAACAAAGCGAACACATTATTCTCAAGAATGTTCAAATCCATCGTTTGCAGAAAAATCTGATGAAGTACAGGTAGTGTAATCAGACTTAATGCGGTCGCTACCATCGCTACCGTAAGTGAAAAGAAGACAATACTCGAAACAAACCGCATCATAATCACCATAATGTTACGAGCAAAATCCGCACCATGAAAACCCAACTTTATTCGTTGAAGGAAGCCTGCTGCCTCCTTCTGCATATCTGATCTGTGTTCCTCGGTCAATCTAGGAATATCCAGCAATGATCTTACTAGCTCTTGTTCAAATTTTACGATGTAATCTAATCCCTTAGCTACTGCAAAAAACAAGGGAATGCCGATGAAAATTGGTGTTAATCCAATGGATAACGCTAGCCCTGTCACCATAAACACGAAATAGACAATCGTGATTGGCAATGATATTAAGAAATACAAAATACTCCGATAGGTCTTGGGACTTCCTCCACGTTTGCGTGGTTTAGATTGTGATTGTAGAGGAACTTGTATGGAATCCAGCACTCCAATCGGCCTACTATACACTTTATCATTCATTTTCCCTGTCCTTCCTCTCACGTTTTTCAATTACTTTCATTATACGTAGTGAAGAGAAGGCTCAAAACAGTCTATGGAATGGAGTTGTACCAGACCTAAGGCTAGGATTTGTTTCTCCGAGCAGCAGTTAACATAGCGGGGCTTAAATCGGCGGAGATATTGTGTGCAGCAGATGCGGCATGGAATGGGCCGATGCCCGAATCATGGTCGAGGATGAAGAATATGACGATGATGACTGCCGGATTTTGAAGACGAAGATTTCCCCGATGAAGATCAAGACCTCGGCTGTGTAGAATGTGAGGATGAAATATACACCGGGCATGATGAGGCTGGGAGTTATTGCGAGTCCTGCTGGTACCGGCCATCACCAATATCTGAATTGTAAAAGGGGAAGGTTAGCGCCCCTCCCCTTCCCAAAAACTATTTTTTGCGCTTGTTGTTGACCAGAGCCAGAGAGATGGCCCCAACTAAAAGTATAAAGATTACTATCCAATAACTACTATCCAAAGTCTACACCCCCAATTTTTGCATTATACCATTTGCTAGATTTAAGCGCACCCTAAAGGAGCTGATAAGCAATTGAGCAAAGAGATCATATTCCGCGGTAAAGACATTGCTGCAGAAAGGCCATTACATCTCCAACGCCGCAGGCTTGCCGTTTGCTTACCAAGTTGGCCAGACGGGGTTATAGCTTACTCTGAACAGACGTGTGGCTTTTACATCCAGCAGGGTGAGGACAGCGGCTGAAGCATTAGGAAATCTTCGATTTTGGTTTTAGAAGATGATTAGGAGGCGGTTCAGTCATGAAGGCTATAACCATAAAGCAGCCTTGGGCAACGATGATAGTGATTGGCGAGAAACGTTTTGAGACCCGGGGCTGGCTGACGTTAAGCAGCTTCCGCAGCCGATCTTGGCAGAGGGAGAGCAAGGTTTGTGGAATTAGGTGGATGGCAGCCGTGAGTGACATCCTTATGCCCTGGTTGCGGATGGCACATGGTTCCTCAGTGGGGCAGGGACGAAGGTCCGGATTCCTGTTGGGGAGAGTGCCAGAATCCAAAATGTGATTTTGAGGAAGGAGTCCAATAAATGAGAGTTACCATCAGAAAAGTAACGGAACAAACATATTGGTATGCAGATTGTATTGGCGATTCGTTCGACGTTTGTGGAATTCAAGATGATCACAAACGAGGACTATATACAGTCTCTGATGGTGAGTACAACAGGATTATCTTAAAAGAGATTGCTGGTGAGTGGTAGGCGCAACAGCGCAGCAAGGAGGGGATAGGAAGGTGAGAAAAGTCAACCTATTATCCTGTATAGGTTGACTGGATCAGCGGGTCATTAGACTGGAACAGTGTTATTGAACTAACGTGTCCTGTTTGCGGAATGAATTTCAATTAAAGAAATGACTCTGGAACCTAAACTCACCCTTAATTGTTGTTTTTATATTTCCTTCAGTTAATTCAAGGACCATAAAAACGTCATCAGACACGTCAAATTGCTTTAGTTCAAATCCATAGTTTCTCGCTTGCTTAAATCCAAATTTCGGATAATAAGTCGGATGTCCTATTAAAAATACAAATGTATAACCTAGTTCTACACATCTTTTTAAGCCTTCTTGAATCAGTTTACCACCAATCCCTCTTTTTTGATTGCTTGGCAATACTGCAAGAGGGGCAAGAACAATAACCTCATGACAATTTTCTTCATCAACAATTTCAGCTTTGCTAAATAAAGCATGACCTACTATTTGTTCATTTTCTTCCGCTACAAGTGATAATTCAGGGATAAAACCCTCAGATAATCTAATGCTTTCAATTAATTTAGATTCATCTTCCCTATTTCCAAAAGCCAAATAATTCAATTTAAATACTTCACCATAATCACTTAATTGTTCTGACCTTATTATCAATAAAAATCCCATCCTTTGATTTTTGATATAAATAATATTACTTCAATTTCATCCTCAAGATTAGGAAAGTACTATTATAGTTAAACTTTACTGCCTATTATCCATACATGTAGCACTAGCGCCGCACCATAAATTATGGAATTAAGTACGTTCTTCCATGGGAGCTTAATGATCTCTTTTCTCATCAAGATTCATAGTGACTGTTACGCAGTACGGAAATAACAGCAGTAGACGCATACTGCGCATTAAGGGAGGGAAAGTACGGGGAGAAAACTCAGCCTATCGCGGCAGCTCAGAAGGAGAAACAAAGACATAGGCTATTGCTGTGTTATTTAACTAACTTTTCTCGTTAGTTAAATAAACAACTTACTTTTTCTTGCATTCCATTAACCAAAATTCCCCTGAAATAACCTTCTTTTTCACAAAACTACACTTCTCATAACAACTTATTGCTCTAGTATTTAAGATGTGTGGGTCCATAACAATTATGGAACCATTTAATTTCTTTTGTATATACTCGGTTAAAGATTTAACCATTTTTGTTCCTATACCTTTACCAAGAAAATTGGATTCTCCAATGAATTGATCCATCCCAAATACATGTTCATTAGTGTTGTATCCGTATTCTTTTAATTTCGATGGATTCAATTCATAAAATTGCATAAATCCAATTGGAGTTTCTTCATACTGCACAATACATGGCTTTACCATATGAAGTCCCTTAACTCTAGGTTCATATTTTTCAATGACTCGAGCTAAATCAAATGGGTCATTTGAATTACCATAAAATTCAATAACATCCTTATTATTAAGCCACGATGTTAATTGTTCATAATCTGTTTCATTCATTCTTCGAATGATTAATTCATCGGTTTTTAACATAATCTTTTCCTCGCTTTAACAATTTACTAACGACTTACTTAATTTTTGCTATGAGGAAGATTAATCTCTGTATTCATTAAGCGAACCTGCCCGTTAGCTTAAAAAACGTGTGGTGTACTCAACTATAATCTTCAATCAACGATATTTTCCCTTCATTAATCTTGAATGTTGTCTTGCCTTTTAATTGCAACTTATCTCCACTCTTTAATCCATTAGGAAAATCCACGGCAAGAATACCTTCATAATCGATTCCGACCTCTACTTTGTCATTTATAACACTGTAATCGGTAATTGTCTGGCGACGACTAGAGAACATCGTTGACGACTGTTCTGCCAATTCCCTAAATGCTTGTATTCCTCTGGTCTCCGTTGTAGTTTCTCCATTGGAAATATTCCTGAATTTTATGTCACTATCTAAGAGTTCAACCATTCTTTCAGTTTCAAATGAATTGTATGCTTCAAGATAATTTTCAATTATGTCCCTTATTTCTTTACTAACCATAACCCTACTCCTCTCATTTATTTAAAAGATGACACCCTTGTTACCTAGGCAACTTATTCTCAATGTAATATTACCATATATTTCAACTATTCTGCCCGTTAGCTTAATACACCTTTTTTCATCGAGGGTCATAGTGATTGCTGCACAGCACGAAGATATTGTCTAATAAAAGAAAGTGTGCTTATTCAACCCTTTCAAATAAAATTACCATAAAAGTATAAAATTAGTTTAATATAAACATGGGGGATCGCACAGTACGAACGAAGAAGTTCTTAGGAGGAGTCTATATGATATTAGAAAAGGTTATAAATAGAGTTGTAATACAAAGTGAATATAAGGATTTTGTTGATAAGTATATAGATAATATACTTACTGAATTTGAAGGTAAGATTCATAGCATTTATATGTGTGGCTCAATTCCAAAAGGAACTGCTAAACCTTTTAAGTCAGATGCAGACTTTACTATTGTATGTGCAAATCCCAAAGATATTGATTACGAAAGATTGTCAAATATTAAAAACAGACTATTGGAAGAATATCCGGTAGTAACTAAGATTGATACGATAGTTTGCCCGATTGACGATGTATTAAGTAAACCGAATGAGTGGGGTTTTTGGATAAAGATCATTTGTGTTTGCATATATGGTCAGGACGTTGGTGAAAAAGTACCACCGATAATGATTTCTCCAGCGTTCATTTTAGACTTAAATATAGAGACTAAGGAGGAAGTAGATCGTATACATAGTTTACTTTCTAATGCCAGTGATAACACAATGGAAATCAGATATATTAAAGGTTACTCTAAAAGATTAATTCGTGCATTATACTCTTTGGTTCTAGAAGATACAGGTACAGGTGTATGGCAAGATGACATTATTGAGATGAAGAATGCCATATTAAACTATTGTGAGATTGACTCCGCTTTAGTTGATTATCTGTATGCTTGTTACTTGGATAGTAATGTACCTGTTGAAGAGTTTCTGGGAATTGCAGATGAAGTATATAGCTATTTTGAGAACGCCTTAAATGCAATGGCTGCTTCCAGAACTTCCTTTGGCTAACGCTATATCGACCCTCAGGTTAAGAGCTCCGCAACAAATTTTGGTAATCCTAGTCTAACTATATGGAACTTATAACTAAATAAAAGGGGCAAAATAATGCACATCGCTTTCGCAACAGAAGCTGACTATGAATACATAAGAGACCGTGACCGGCATATCCCCGCAGACCTGATACCGGCTAAAATGAACGGAAATGAAATCTATATCCTGCGGCACGAGGATGGGAGTAACATCGGCTGGATGAGGTATGGCTACTTTTGGGACAACATCCCGTTCATGAACCTGCTTTGGATCGATGAGCCGTTTCGGGGCCAGGGGACAGGGGCGAAGGTTGTCCGGTTCTGGGAGGAACAGATGAAGCAAAAGGGCTTCAACATGGTGATGACCTCTACCCAGGCGGACGAAGGAGCCCAGCATTTTTACAGAAAATTAGGCTATACAGATGCAGGCTGTCTGATCCTTGATTCGCAGCCGCTCGAAATTCTGCTTACCAGGAAGCTCGACCTTACCATTTGAAAAGAGAAAGCCCGTATTCGCCAAGCATCTGGCTGAAGCGGGCTTTTTTTTACCTGAACAAGCATCCCTCACTGTGCCAGGCTCTCCAGATCCGGCTGCAATTTATTCCGCAGAATATACAGCATCCCGGCTCCGACAAGGAACGCGGCAGCATCTGCAATAACAAGTGACCAGACCACGCCGTGAAAGCCATTCATCCGGTTGGCGATGTAGAGCACGGGAATGAGCGTAGCGCCTTGGATAATTGACATAATAAATGCGGCAGTCCCTTGCGCTGTTGCCTGGAAGATCCCCGTGAACAACGCTGTCGTGCCAGAAATGAACAGGGACAGGAAGGTCACGTGGAGAATGTAGCTGCCCATCTCAATTAACTGCGGGTCATTAGTGAACAAGCCGATTAAATGGCCGGAGATCAGATAGACGATAAGGCCGAAGGCGACTGCGAGCATGACAATGCTTTTGACTGTGAATCCGATGGTCTGCTTCATCCGCAATCTGTTGGCCGTAAAAGAAAAAGCGATAAGCGGCACAACTCCCTCACATAACCCCATAATAATAAACTCCGGAAATTGCAGCAGACGGGATGAAATGCCGTAAGCGGCTACGGCAGCATCGCCATATTCCACAAGATAATGGTTGAGAATAAGCGACATTGCCCCCATGAAGACACTCATAATGAAGACGGGAACGCCGATTTTAATAACATTGCTGACAATTTCTCTGGAAGCCTTAAACCACCGTATCGAGACTGTTAAAAAAGGGCTCTTGAATCTCATATGGTAAGCGTAATATATACTCGCCACGAGGTTGGAGATCACTGTCGCTGATGCAACGCCGATCACATCCCAATGGAATACAAAGATAACCAGCGCATCGAGAATAATATTAACAGCAACGCTGAGAATCATGCCAACCATGGACTTAACGGCTGCGCCTTCTGAGCGCACAATGTTTTCCAGTGTGAAGCATAATACGAGGAAGGGTGAACCGATCAGCATAACGGTGACATAGTCCTTGGTGAAGCCGAAGGATTCTGGCGTTGCCCCCAGGCTATGGACAATGGAATGGATGAACGGGAGACCGGCGGCAATGACGATAAGGCCGAGTGCCAGGCTGCTGTAAAAAGCGAATGAGGACACATGCTTTACGTCATTGTATTTTTTCTCACCCAGCAGACGCGAGATGAAGGTACCGCTGCCCATGCCGATAAAGTTCCCCAGCGCCATAAGGATAGCGAACAGCGGCAGGGTTAGTGCAAGTGCAGTTAACATCGCAGTATTGTGGAGTGTTCCGATAAAATAAGCATTCAGGATGGAGTAGATGACACTCATCGACATACCCAGCATCATGGGTACGGCGAAATGGGCCACGGCTTTTGCGACAGGGGCTTTCTCGAAATAATGGAGGTTTTCAGCATCCATTTGGATCACTACCTTCTTGTTTTGATTTTTGCCTAACAGTGTTAGATTGAACCTTACAGTGTTAGATGATATCATGGGCTTATGGACTTGTAAAGCATAAACTTACACTGTTAGATAAAAGGGCGGATAATGATGAAAAAGCAGCAGCCTCAGATTTCCGAGGACCGGATTTTGGAAGCGTCATGGGAGCTTCTTGGAGAAGATGGCATCGAAAAATTCAGCATGAGACGGTTGGCGGACAGAGTGGGAATTCAGGCACCCTCCCTGTACTGGTACTTCAAGAGCAAACAGAATCTGTACCAAAGCCTGGCCAATCAGATTTCCAAAATCATTTTGGGGGAATACCGCTCTGAAGGGGATTGGAAAGGGCAGCTGGCGGGACTCGCCGTAACGGTACGCAGCGTGCTTAGCCGGTATCCCTGCTCCACCCAGCTGATGATGATGACACTGCCGCATGAGCCGGATCTGATCCGGTTCACCAACCGGATGCTGCTCTGCGTCGAAGAGACGCCGCTTGAGCCTGAGCAAAAAATGCAGGCAGCTACCACGATGATGAACTATGTGTTCTTTTTCGTTCTGGACAGCTATCAGCACGAGCGCAATGTCTCCGCTATGATTAAGGATCATGAAGCGCTCCCGGGTGAAGAGATGCTTCAGCTGCTGGACACAATGACTGATAAGGATGCGGGGCTGTTCCGGAGGATGTTTACGACCGGGCTGTTCGAGCTGATGGGAACCGATCAGGCGTTTGAGTTCGGCCTGAAGATCATTCTGCTGGGGATCGAGCAGGTGATACAGGAGCAGGCGAAGCAGTAAGAAGCGGTACACATTCAGCTAAAGGTTAAAAGAAAAAAACAGACGAATAGAGCAGCGCTTCTCCCAATTATCCGGGCGGGCCGCTGCTCTTTTTCATGAATTTATAATTAATAAATAAAAGTATAAAAAGATTCATATTATTTAAAAATTTGAATTGACTAATATAGCATGTACGCTATAGAATAAAAGCGGTTACAGAGTTTCTTGCGGGTTTTTGTTTATTATTATTTAAAATAAAACAAAGACTAAACAGAAACTTTTTTTAAAATACCTCTTGTAAGCGTTTTTATTCGTAATGGCTGAGTAAGGCCAATTTTAGTAATGGAGGGATATGCTTTTGAAAAAACGCACTGGCAGATTAACAGCTTCTCTTCTTGCTCTGCTCCTGCTCGTTCCTTCCCCTGCATTGGGGGCTACGGGAACCGGGAAGGACAATAATTCCGCCGGACAGCAGCAGGCGGCAACAGCTCCTGACTATGCAGAACACTGGGCTGCCGGTGATTTGCAGACTTGGGTGGACAAGGGGCTGCTGACGGGTTACGGAAAAGGTGTGTTTAAGCCGGATCAAAGCATCACCCGGGCGGAATGGGTTACCCTTGTTAACCGGGTATTTAATCTGCAGACTATGGCAGCTGCAGACGGCTTTCGTGATGTGGAGCAGGGCGGGGCGTATTACAGCGAAATAATGAAGGCGGTAACTGCAGGATATGTATCGGGCTATAGTGACGGTACCTTCCGTCCGCTGCAGACGGTCAGCCGCCAGGAAGCGGCAGTCATGCTGTACCGGCTGTTCCGGCTTGATGCCGCTGCTGCAGCTGCGGCACCGCAGGATGCCGGAACACTACCCGAGTGGAGCAGAGAAGCAGTTAACACACTGCTGAGCGGGGGATTCCTCAGCGGCTATGAGGACGGCAGCTTTAAAGGCGGACGTCCGGTAACACGGGCAGAAGCTGTGCGGATGATCGGGAAGCTGTCCGGTGAGATGATTCTGCAAAGCGGCAGCTATACTCAGCGGACGGCGAAGAATATGGTGATCAGTACAGCGGGTGTGACACTTAAGGATACTGAAATTACAGGCAATTTGTATCTTACGGAAGGGATTGCGGCAGGCGACATCCTGCTCGACAATGTGAAGGTTGCCGGCAAAATAATCGTCAGCGGCGGAGGAGAAAACAGTGTGGTGCTGAACAATACCTCAGCAGCGTCGCTAATTGCAGACAAGCCGGATGGCAAGCTGCGGATTGTACTCAAGGGCAGCAGCGCCGTGCCGGATGTAACAGCTGAGTCCGGCGTCAGACTGGAAGAAGATACGGCACTGAGCGGAGCTGGCTTTAACCGGGTGAAGCTTGAGACCGCCCTGCCTGCGGGGTCGCGTATCGAGCTTAGCGGCAGCTTCGATTCTGTTGTAATCAATGCATCGGGCGGGCCGGAGCTTGTGCTGGTAAGGGGCTTGATCGCGGAATTGACGCTTAACCGGATGGCAGCGCTGCGTGCGGAGGCTGGAAGCGAGATCAGGAATCTGATCCCTAATCTGAGCGGACAGATCACGGTTCAGGGCACCGGTAAGGTAAGCTATGATCCGAAATTCAGCGGGTTAATCAGGCTGGAATCAACGGTGCCGACAGCTGCAGCTACTCCAGCTCCGGTAATTGACGGCGGAAGCACCGGATCACCGGCGCCGTCGCCAGGTCCCGAAGCTTCGCCAACGCCGGCAGCTACCCCGGTACCAACGCCGGCAGCTACCCCGGTACCAACGCCGGCGGCTACTCCGGTACCTACCCCGGTACCCGCTGCACCGGTGTTCAGCAACGTATCCGTACATGATCCTTCGGTAGTGAGGGACGGAGGGACTTATTATGTTTTCGGCTCGCATATTGAGGCAGCCAAGTCGCAGGATCTTCTGAACTGGAGTACGTTCACCAACGGCTACAAGACACCGGATAATGCGCTTTACGGTGATCTGTCTGCCAATCTGGCGGAATCCTTTGCCTGGGCCGGAGAAAATGACGCTGACAGCAAGGGCGGCTTCTCTGTCTGGGCACCGGATGTGTTCTGGAATGCGGAATATGTCAACGGGGATGGCACGAAGGGTGCCTACATGATCTATTACAGCGCCTCCTCCACCTATATCCGTTCTGCAATCGGATTTGCCGTCTCGCAGAACATTGAAGGCCCGTATGTTTACGGCGGAACAGTAATCTACTCCGGCTTCACACTCGATGAGCAGTATGATGCCGACAGTACAGTCAATAAAAAGTGGACTAATACCAACATCCAGGCACTGATACGCAATGGAACGCTGGAAGACATGAATCCGGCGTGGTTCAATGCAAACGGCTCGTACAACAACAAGCAATTTACCAATGCGATTGACGCGACGCTGTTCTATGACAAGGAAGGCAAGCTGTGGATGACCTACGGCTCCTGGTCTGGCGGAATATTCGTGCTGGAGGTTAATCCGGCTACCGGACAGCCGGTATACCCTGGCAAGGATGGAACTACGGCAGACGGCAGAATGATCGACCGTTATTTCGGAACCAAGATATCCGGCGGTAATTATAAATCCGGCGAAGGGCCTTATATCGTCTATGACAGCATAACCGGATATTACTATCTGTATGTAACCTACGGGGGGCTGGCTGCTGACGGCGGCTACAATATGCGGCTGTTCCGCTCAGTGAACCCGGACGGGCCCTACATGGATGCTGCGGGGCAGAATGCTGTACTGGCGACGGATGGGGATCATTCGGGCATCGGCAACAAGCTGATCGGAAATTTCCTGTTCAGTAATCTGAACGGCGAGACGGACTTCCCGGCATATGGTTATGTGTCCTCCGGCCATAATTCGGTGTTTTATGATGAAGGGCTGGGCAAGCTGTTCAACTTCTTCCATACCAGGTTCCCGATGCGCGGGGAGACCCATGAGGTCCGGGTGCACCAGATGTTCATGAATGAGGATGCCTGGCCGGTTGTGGCTCCGCACCGTTATTCCGGCGAGACACTAGCCAAGTTTCAACGGGCAGATGTCGTCGGTGCGTACCAGTTCGTTAATCACGGCAAGGATACCTCAGGTACAATCAAACCGACTGTAAATGTCCAACTGCTAGAGGACGGCACGCTGGCAGGGGCGGTAAGCGGAACCTGGGAGCTGACAGGCGATTATTATGCCCATCTGCTGATTAACGAAACAGAGAACGGCCGTACGGTGCAGCGTCTGTACAAAGGGGTATTCGTAAAGCAGTGGGATTCCACCCGGAACGAACAGGTTATTGTCTTTACGGCGATGTCCGGCCAGGGCGTATCCGTCTGGGGCAGTGCCATCAGGCAGCTTAGTAATGAAGAGCTGGTGGACAATATTGCCCGCGGCCTGACGCTTGGTGATACCAGCAAGGTCTATAAAGACCTGAAGCTGCCGGTGTCCGGTGTGCAAGGGGCTCTCATTACCTGGACATCCTCAAATCCTGCTGTTGTTGCGGCAGACGGTAAGGTTACCCGGCCGCAGGCAGGCAGCGGCAATGCCGAGGTGCAGCTGACTGCAACCCTGAGGCTTGGCGATTCTTCAGTCACGAAGACGTTCACTGCAGTGGTTATTCAGCTGGGCGGGACGCTGCTTGAGGACGGGCTTGTGGCTGCATATGATTTTGAAGACAGTCTGGCGGAGAGCGCTGGCAGGCAGGCTGACGGCACCGTAACCGGCAAGCTGCTGAACACGACAGATGGAACGGTTGCGTATGCAGCCGGCCAGGACGGGCAGTCGCTCAAGCTTGAAGGCAATTCCGGTGTCCGGCTGCCAGACGGGCTGATTAACGGCAGCGCCTATACATTCAGCCTGTGGCTGAATCCGCAGGAGCTGACCGCTTTTACACCGGCGTTCTTCGGAGCCAAAAGCCCTGCCAGCTGGATGAGCCTGCTGCCTTACGGCAACGGCGGGGCGACCACCCGGGTCTGGTTCGGCAGTGAAACCTGGCTGGATGCTGATGCCGGGCTGCAGGTTCCGGTTGGCCAGTGGTCGCATATCGCCTTCACCTATGATGCAGGAACCGTTAAGCTTTACCTGAACGGAATGCTGAAATATACAGGTGCGAACTATACCGACCTGTTTGCAGGTAATGATAGTGTCTTTGCCCTTGGGGTCAACTATTGGGATATCCCATACAAAGGACAGATCGATAAGCTCCGCATATATGAAAAAGCGCTGACACCCGAAGCCGTAGGCTGGCTGGTGAACGGTGAGCCGGATGCCAATGTGAAGGTGAGCGAGATCACCTTTGCTGATGTGCAGAAAAGTATCGCTGTCGGCAATACCTATACTCCTGCCGTCGCTATTCTTCCGCTCAATGCCGGTAACCGGTCTCTGTCCTGGACCTCAAGTTCACCTGCAATCGCTGCAGTTGATGCAGCTACCGGAGCAGTGACCGCCAAGTCAACAGGTGAAGCAGTCATTACCGCTGTTTCCGCAGACGGCGGCCATGTAACCGCAAGCTATACGGTAAAGGTTACGGACGGCCGGGTCGCAGTGTATTCTTTTGACGGAGACCTAAAGGATTCGCTCCAGCTTGCAGGTGAAGGCAGGGTAACGGGGGCGCTGGTTGGCAATGCTACTGTCGGCAGTATTACTTACGGAGAAGGGGTAATCGGCCAGGCTGCCCAATTTGACGGAGCTTCCGGAATCAGGCTGCCGGACGGGCTGATTAACAGCAACACATATTCAGTCTCGCTGTGGCTAAACCCGGACGAGCTAACGGCCTTTACAACGGCTTTCTTCGGGGCAAGCTCGAGCAGCAGCTGGATCAGTCTGGTGCCGAAGGGTCCTTCGGAAGCTACTATGCTTTGGTCAAATGCGGCCTACGAGGCAACTGCAGGCTACATCATTCCTGCGGGAACCTGGACGCATGTCACTTTCACGGTCAACATCGGGACGGTCAAGCTGTATATTAACGGGGAGGAGAAGTTCTCGGGCAGCGGATTCCCGGATATTTTTAAGAGCAGCAACGGGGTTTTCACGCTAGGGGTTAATTATTGGGATGTACCGTTCAAGGGCCTGATCGACGAGCTGAAGCTGTATAATAATGTGCTTACACCGGAAGCGGTGCTGGCTGACTACCATTCGGCTGATCTTTAGCAGGCTGGCTTGTGAAAAGAAAGAGAAGGAGCGGTATGCGATGTCCTGCTCCTTATTTTTTATTAGGTCTATGCACCCTGCACTCACAGCAGAATGAGTGAGCAGTTTACGAGTAGTTACGGTAAAAATCCCGTTGTTGGCGGCTGAACCGAGCAATGTGCTGAAAATAACGGTAAAAATCCCGTTGTTAGCGGCCGAACTGAACAATGTGCTGAAAATAACGGTAAAAATCCCGTTGTTAGCGGCTGAGTTGAACAATATGCTGAAAATAACGGTAAAAGTCCCGTTGTTAGCGGCTGAACCGAGCAATATGCTGGAAATAACGATAAAAATCCCGTTGTTAGCGGCTGAACCGAGCAATGTGCTGAAAATAACGGTAAAAATCCCGTTGTTAGCGGCTGAAGCGAGCAATATGCTGAAAATAACGGTAAAAATCCCGTTGTTGGCGGCTGAGCCGAACAAAGATCTATATTGAAAAGAGGTAGTCCGGGGACATTATGTATGTCTCTGGCTGCCTCTTTTTTAACGATCATACCAGGGGTTGTTCATCCGCATCAATTCAGGCTACCCGGAAATAGTGAAGTGTATTCACGGTTCCTCTGGTTCCTCCCCTGTAAGTTTCCCATCCCCGGCACATGCCTAATAAGTCCACCAGCTTACAGCCATTTAACCGCCCACTTCTCCACATGACTGAGCGCTGCCCCAAGCTCCCGGCCCTTCGCGGTCAGCGAATATTCCGTCCGCACCGGCCGGTCCGGTATGACGGTCCGGGTAAGCAGCCCGCAGCCCTCCAGCTCCTTCAGCCGTTCGTTCAATATGCGTTTGCTCAGATCCGGAATGAGAGTATGCAGCTCGCTGAACCGTTTGGGGCCTTCCATCAGTACATGAAGGATGAAATTGACCCATTTTTTCCCGACTATATGATAGGCATGCTCCACTTTGGCAAGTAGCGGCCTGATTTCCTGATCCATCGCACATCCGTCCTTAGGAGTTATTAATAATATCCTGCTAACTATAACATAGTTAAAACTTCGTGAAAATAAGTACTTTTCGTAAATGTCGATCTGAGGTTGACGAATGGATTTTGCAGGCGTATGATGAGTTTTGTTAAGTTTATGAGTAATTAATAGTAACCTAATATAATTTATATAATAACGGGAGGAATGAAAGTGGAATCATCTACCTTTGTACTGTTTGGCGCTACCGGGGATCTGGCGAAACGCAAAATCTATCCGGCGCTCTATAATCTGTTTGCCGATGGCAAGCTTTCCGGTCCTCTCTCCGTAATTGGCCTGGGCAGAAGAGAGCTTAGCAACGAAACGTTCCAGGCGCAGGTGCTGGATTCGCTGCGTACCTTTTCCCGCCGTCCTGTAAAGGATTCGGTGGAGCTGCAGCGTTTTTTGCTGGCTTTTGAATATAGCGTGCTGGACGTTGGACGTCCGGAGGATTACACAAAGCTGCTGGCCCACGTGCAGCGGCGGGAAGCGAAGCTTGGACTTTCAGGCAACCGGATGTTCTATTTGTCGGTGGGTCCGGAATTTTTCGGACCGATTGCCGCTAATATTCACGACAGCGGTCTGGGAGATACCACAGGCTGGAAACGTCTGATTATCGAGAAGCCGTTCGGCCGGGATCTGCAGTCCGCACGGGAGCTTAATGAGAGTCTGAATGCGGCTTTCCGTGAAGAAGAAATCTTCCGGATCGACCATTTCCTCGGCAAGCCGATGGTCCAGAACCTCGAAGTGCTCAAGTACTCTAACCCGGTGCTCCGGGCGTTGTGGCAGAACCGATACATCGCTAACGTCCAGATCACGGCTGCCGAGACTGTCGGAGTGGAGGAGCGGGCAGGCTATTATGACAAATCCGGTGCGCTGCGCGACATGTTCCAGAACCATATGCTACAGCTGCTGATGATGATGGCGATGCAGCTGCCCAAGGACAGCAGTCCCGACGATGTCCGCAGTAAAAAACGCCATGTTATCCGCTCCGTACGTCCGCTGCTGAAAGACGAGCTGGCACAGAATGTGGTGCGCGGGCAATACGGTGCAGGGCAAATTAAAGGTAAGCCGGTGCCAGCCTACCTTAGCGAGCCGGGCATTGAGTCCTCCTCACAGAATGATACGTATATTGCCGCACGGCTGTGGATTGATGATCCGATGTGGAGTGAAGTACCATTTTATATCCGCACCGGCAAAAGGCTGAAGGAGAAATCGACCAGAATCGTTATTGAATTCAAGGAACCGTTTAATGATTCTCATAACGTTAACAGAGGCAAGCTTCCGCTTGAGCCGAATCTGCTGATCATTGAAATCGGCCCCGGTGAAGGTATTTCACTGCAGCTGAATACCAAAAATCCGCGCCAGCACGGAGCGCTTGAGCCGGTAAGCATAAGACATGATTCGGCCAATCCCGATCTGCCCGAAGCCTATGAGAACCTTATCTATGATGCGCTGCTTGGAGATGCGACCTTCTTTGCGCACTGGGAAGAGGTGGAGCTGAGCTGGCAGTGGGTGCAGCCGATTATTGAGGCCGTAGAGGAAGGCACGCTTCCGCTCCATACGTATGCTGCGGGTTCATACGGTCCGGCTGCAGCGGATGAGCTGCTGGGCGAAGACCACTGGTGGCTGGATGAGCCTGAAGGTGAAACGGACGGGAGTGCTGAAGCATCCGGCAGAGTGGATGAGCAGGCGATCCGCGCCGGGGCGTAAGATAGCTGGAGTTAAGGATGGACTGACAATAATCAATTAAGAATATAACCGGAGGGATATCGTATGAAAGTCGGATTAATCGGACTGGGTAAAATGGGCTTGAATCTTGGCCAGAACCTGCTGGAGCATGGACATGAGGTTGTGGCGTACGATGTAAACGCTGATGCGGTAGCCGAGCTTGGCGGCAAAGGGGCGGCTGGAGCAGCAAGCCTGGCTGAGCTTGTAAATAAACTGGATGCACCGCGGATTGCCTGGATTATGGTGCCGCACCAGTTTGTCGATTCTGTAATCGCTGACCTGACCCCGCTTTTGTCCAAAGGGGACATTATTATAGAAGCGGGCAATTCACACTACAAGGAATCGATCCGCCGCCACGATGAGCTGGAACAATCCGGGATCTACTATCTGGATGCAGGCACCTCGGGCGGTATGGAGGGAGCCCGCAACGGTGCCTGCTATATGATCGGCGGAGACGAGGAGGCCTGGGCAGTTGCCGAGCCGCTGTTCCGTGACACTTCTGTGGAGAACGGCTACCTGTATGCGGGCAAGTCCGGCAGCGGCCATTTTTTGAAGATGGTCCATAACGGGATTGAATACGGCATGATGGCCGCCATCGGCGAGGGCTTTGAGGTTCTGGAGAAAAGCGGCTACGACTTTGACTTCGAGCAGGTAGCCCGCGTATGGAATAACGGATCGGTCATCCGTTCCTGGCTGATGGAGCTGGTAGAGCGCGCCTTCTCGAAGGATGCCAAGCTGGATGACATTAAGGGTGTTATGCATTCCTCCGGCGAAGGCAGATGGACGCTGGAGACAGCGTTTGACCTGCAGGCAGCCACACCGGTTATTGCGATGTCGCTGCTGATGCGCTACCGGTCGCTTGAGACGGACACTTTTACCGGCAAGGTGGTTGCTGCGCTGCGTAATGAGTTCGGCGGGCATGCAGTTGAAAAGAATTAAGCATCCAGGTCCGGCCTGTACGATGCAAAAGCGTCAAGTCTCCAAGCCCTGAGCGGGAATGGGGATTTGGCGCTTTTTGATGATCCGGCAGTCAGAATACATGAAAGGTAAGCTCTTGTATAGTATAATAATTACTTTGAAATAAGCCCGGTAAAGAGGAGGATTCAGATGGCTACCATACTGGTTGCAGACGACGATGCGAACATACGCGAGCTTGTCTGTCTGTTTCTGCGCAATGACGGATTTACTGCTGTAGAGGCTGCCGACGGAAGGGAGGCGCTGGATGTATATGCTTCAATGCCGGTTGATCTGGTCGTATTGGATATAATGATGCCGGTGATGGACGGGTGGACCTTATGCAAAGAGCTGAGAAAAGCCAGCCCGGACCTTCCGCTGCTGATGCTGACGGCCAGAGGGGAGACCTGGGAGAAGGTGAAGGGCTTCGAGCTCGGTACAGATGATTATCTGACAAAGCCCTTTGATCCGCTTGAGCTGACTGTCCGGGTAAGGGCGTTGCTGAAGCGTTATAAAATCGGCTCCACACAAACCGTTTCACTTGGTGATATTGTACTTGACCGTCTGACCTATAAGGTAATCCGGGGTACAGAAGCGCTGACACTGCCGTTAAAAGAGTTCGAACTGCTGTACAAGCTGGCCTCCACTCCCGGACAAGTGTTCACGCGCGGACAACTGATTGAGCAGATCTGGGGAATGGATTACTCCGGGGATGACCGTACGGTGGATGTACATATTAAGCGTCTGCGTGAGCGGTTCGCCGAATCGGCCGGGTTCCGGATTGAGACTGTCCGCGGGCTTGGTTACCGGCTTGAGGCGGGCAGATAAGGGAATTAAGCACACAGTAACTTCCAGCCTGCCGGACGAATAAACGGTTCCCTCAGCCCCCGGTCTGATGTAGTATATAGAGATAGTTCAGACAGAGAAAAGGAGGGATCCTATATGGTTAGCTTACTTGATGTATTGAAAAAAGAAATCGTTCCGGCGGAAGGCTGTACGGAGCCGATTGCGGTAGCCTATGCGGTCTCTTTGGCGGCAGAGCTGCTTCAGGAGGAGATTACAGGGATTCAGCTGTTCCTTAGCGGCAATATTGTTAAAAACGCTATGGGTGTGGGCATTCCCGGAACAGGTCAGACCGGGCTGCCGATTGCGGCTGCGCTTGGTGCTGTAATCCACCGCTCTCACAGAAAATTGGAGATTCTCTCAGGGCTGACGGCTGATGAGCTTAGTCAGGCTAATGCAATTATAGACCGTAAGCTGCTCTCGGTGGAGTTGAAGGATACTCCGGAGAAGCTGTATATAGAAGCCAGGGTACAGAGCGCGAATCACCGGGCAACAGCGGTGGTTGCCAAGGAGCATACGAATATCGTTCTGCTGGAGAAGGATGGAGTTCCTATAGATATCCAGAAGGATAAGGGAGATTGCGGGGAGGACGAGCAGCTAAGTCCCGAAGACTACGCCGTTTCTCTGGAAGGGATTTATGAGTTTGTCTGTAATACAGATTTCGCGGAGCTGGAGTTTCTGCTGGAAGGCGCCAGAATGAATAAGGCGATTTCGGATGAGGGCCTGCGGGGGGATTACGGTCTTCAGGTCGGCAAAAAAATGAGCCAGCGCTCCACCGTTAATCTGTTCGGCAACGATGTGGCCAATTCCGTAATCGCCGCAACAGCTGCGGCTTCCGATGCGCGGATGGACGGCAGCGCGATGCCGGTCATGACGACGGCGGGCAGCGGGAATCAGGGGATCGCAGCTACACTGCCTGTTATTAAGCTGGCCGAGCTTATGGGTAAAAGTGATGAGCTGCTGGCCCGGGCCATTGCGCTGAGCAATCTGGTTACCGTTCATGTGAAGCATTACATCGGCCGGCTCTCGCCGCTGTGCGGCTCAGGGATTGCCGGCGGAGTAGGAGCGAACAGCGGGATCATCTACCTGATGGGCGGCAGCCTGGAGCAGATCAAGCATGGCATCCAGAATACGATTGCTTCCTTGTCCGGCATGATTTGTGACGGGGCCAAATCCACCTGTGCGCTCAAAATCTCCACCGCCACCAATGCCGCAATCCAGGCGGCGACACTGGCAATGAATAATATATCACCGACAGACAATGACGGGGTTATTTTTGAAAAGGTAGAGGACACCATCCGCAACATGGAACGGCTCGTCCAGGAGGGTCTTGCCGCCACGGATGAGACGATACTCAATATTATGCTGTCCAAAGCTTAATAGCAGCTTAGGCGGCTGCACTTAAAAGGACATTTCCCGGGAAGAGGGAGATGTCCTTTTTTTGGATGCACATATTATATAGAAGAAACACGTTTACTTACATTAGCACAGAACCTCAATATTCTCCTCAGCCAGCCGCTTGAGCCAAGCGTCCGACGGCTTGCGGTCGGTAATCAGCACATCAATCCGGTTCAGCTCCACCAGCTTTGTAAAAGCGGTCTTGTCAAACTTCGTATGGTCCGCCAGCAGCACAACCTTCTCCGCCTGCCGCAGCATATATTTCTTGAGCTCGCATTCCGGCTCGTTGGAATCGGTAATCCCCCGGTCCATATCAATCCCCTTACAGCTGATTACGGCCGTATCCACATTGTAGCGCTGGATCGTATCATGGGCGACCGGGCCAACCAGCGAGAGAGAGCGGTGGCGCAGGGAACCGCCGGTGGAAATAATGTTCATTCCGGAATTCGCGAACTCCTGCAAAATATTAATTGAGTTCGTAATGAGTGTAAGATTGTTTTTATTGCCCAGCAGTTTCAGGAATTCAAAAGAGGTCGAGCTGGGGTCTACCATCAGGGTATCCCCGTCATTAATCAGATCGAGCGCCTTGAGCGCGATGTTGCGCTTGATGTCCGTATTGAGCGCATTACGGGTTACAAAAGGAAGGTCCTCGTTGGTGTGCCTGTTAAGCATGGCTCCCCCGTAAGTCCGGCTGACAATTCCGTCCTTTTCGAGCTTCTCCAGATCCCTGCGGATCGTTTCTTCCGTTACTTCGAACATGCGGCTCAGGTCGGAAACCAGCACTCTTTTATCCTGATGGACAAGATCTATAATTCTGTTGCGTCTTTCGGCAGCCAGCATTTGTAATCACCTTTCCGGAGCTATACTCTGAATCCCAATCGTTATCTATAAATATAGACCTGAATATCTGTGTTTTGCAATAAATTAGACGAAAACCACACAAAAATCATTATTATATTCATTATAATCTGCGTTTTGCAAACAGTAAACAAATAAAAACAACATAAATAATATTTTATTTGTTGACAACACAGAATTATAGAGCTACGATAAGAGTGTTCATTTTCTCTTTGAAAGCGCATGCTTCATTAGATTAAGCGCCTGAGCAAGGTCCGCTGCGAATCCTACAGAGACCAGCCTGAGGTGCCGCAGCCGGGATAACCTTTTATAGAGAAGAAGATAACCAGGTATTATGTAACACAACATTATCAGGAGGCTGGTCAATCAATGAGTACCCGTGTATATTATGTTCCTTCTATTAACATTATGGGCAAAGGCTGTCTGCAGGAAATCGCTCCATACATTCAAGAGCTGAATCTGAAGAAAGCGCTGGTAGTAACCGATAAGTTCCTGGTGAAGAGCGGAATTGCCGGTAAGCTGCTGTCCGTGCTGGATGCAGCCGGAATTGAGTATGTGGTATATGATGAAGTGAAACCGAATCCGACCTGTAAAAATGTTCATGACGGCGTGGATTTCCTTAAATCGCATGAATGTGATTATCTGATCTCGATCGGCGGAGGTTCACCGCAGGATACGGCCAAAGCGATCGGAATCGTGGCTACCAATGGCGGACATATCGCCGAGTATGAAGGTGTACACAAATCCAAGAACAAATCACTGCCGATTGTTGCGGTTAATACAACTGCCGGAACCTCAAGTGAAGTTACAATTAACTACGTTATTACTGACGAAGAGCGCAAGGTAAAGATGGTAATGGTCGATAAGAACAGCATCGCCACCATTTCCGTTAATGACCCTGAGCTGATGGTCGACAAGCCTGCTGCACTGACTGCCGCAACCGGTATGGATGCATTGACTCATGCGATTGAAGCACTGGTAACTCCGGGCGCTTATCCTGTCACGGATGCTACTGCACTGGCGGCTGTTGAGCTGATCTTCGGCAACCTGGCAAAAACGGTAAAGAACGGCCATGATATTGAAGCACGTGAACAGATGGTTTATGCGATTTTCCTGGGCGGACTGGCGTTCAACAATGCCGGACTCGGTTATGTGCATGCAATGGCGCATCAGCTCGGCGGTGTATATGATCTGCCGCACGGCGTGTGTAACGCGATGCTGCTCCCTTATGTAGAAGAAGAGAATGCCAAATATGTACCTGAGAAATTCCGGGCTATCGCTAAGGCAATCGGCCTTCAGGTAGAAGGCAAATCCGATAAAGAATGTGCAGACTTCGTTATTGAGTCGATTAAGGAGCTGTCCAAGGAAGTCGGTATTCCGGCAAAGCTGTCTGAGCTCGGCGTTGACGAAGTGGATCTTGATCTGCTGGCTGAAAATGCCATGAAGGACGCCTGTGCACCTGGCAATCCGTTCATTCCGACCAAAGAAGAAGTTATCGCGCTGTTCCGTAAAATTCTCTAGATTATTATTTTTTAGATGAGGAGATTCCCTATGAACTATCATATCGCCGTCGATATCGGCGCCTCCAGCGGGCGGCTTGTGCTCGGCACCATTGCAGACGGAATTCTCTCGCTGGAGGAAATTCACCGTTTCAGCAACGGTTTTACCGAACGGGACGGTTCCTGCTTCTGGGATATTGATTACTTGTTTGAGGAAATTCTGCGCGGCCTGCAGAAGGCCAAGGCAGCCGGCATTACCAAATGTACCCTGGGTATTGATACCTGGGCTGTGGATTATGTACTGCTGGATGCTGAGGGCAACCGGCTGCAGGAGGTATATGCCTACCGTGACCGCCGTACTGACGGTGTAATGGAGGAAGTAGCCAAGCTGATTTCGCCGGAACAGGTGTATGCCAAGACCGGGATTCAGCAGTTAACCTTTAATACGTTATATCAGCTGTACGCCCATGACGCTACAGAGCTGGCTGCAGCGGACCAGATTCTGCTTGTTCCGGATTATCTCTACTATAGATTATCCGGCCGGAAGATTAACGAAGTTACAAATGCTTCGACAACACAGCTGCTCAATCTCGCTGATCGTGAGTATGATGCAGACTTGCTGTCCTTGCTGCATCTTAAGAGAGAGCAGTTTGCTCCGCTTACTGAGCCCGGCGAAGTGCTCGGCAGCCTCAGGGATGACCTGAAGCAGCAGTATGATCTGCCGGACTGCGAGCTTATCTGCGCGGCTACACATGATACGGCCTCGGCTGTATTAGGCGTGCCTGTGCAGGATGACCGTACTGCTGCTTACATCAGCAGCGGAACATGGTCGCTGCTCGGTGTTGAGCTGGATCATCCGGTCAATACAGAGGCGGCAATGCAGGCGAATTACACAAATGAGTGGGGCGCTTTTGGAACCTACCGTTTCCTCAAGAATATTATGGGACTTTGGCTGATCCAGGAGGTACGCAGACTGGACGGAGAGCGTTACAGCTTCGCTGAACTGGCTGAGCTTGCCGCAGAAGCTGAGGGCTACCGCAGCCTGATTCCGTGCAACGATCCGCGGTTCCTGAATCCGGACAACATGATTGAAGAGATCCGCCTTGCCTGTGCAGAGAGCGGCCAGCCTGTCCCGCAAACGCCGGGCGAGCTTGCCCGCTGCATCTTTGACAGCCTGGCGCTCTCGTACCGCAGTTATCTGGGCGAGCTGGAGCAGCTGACCGGCAGACCGGTAGAGGTGCTGCAGATCGTCGGCGGTGGTGCGAACAACACGCTGCTGTGCCAGCTGACTGCCGATATAATCGGCCGGGAAGTACTGGCTGGCCCTACGGAATCGACAGCGCTCGGCAATCTGGC